>DAISYU010000041.1:20962-24845 GCA_036825155.1 Thermodesulfobacteriota bacterium
GATTTCATTCAGGAAGATAAAAAGTTACATGCATGCTGACATGACATGGCACGTTCCCTGGTAAAATGAAGCAAGTAATTGTAATACCTGTAATGAATAATCAATGCCGAGACGAAGTCAAGGCCGCTGCGTTCTCGTCTGATACCTGGATGGTTATCCATGGCGGCAGGGCTCAGAAGCAGAAGAAAGCAGGCACTACATTCATGATCCGGGTTCTGATTCGGGCTCAGAGATCCCGGGACACCTTTTCAAGACCGCTGCGGAAACGCATTTCATTCTTGAAATGCGCCTGAAAGGTTCTATCCGTCAAAGAAGGAATCTTGTCCTGCAGTTGAACCAGGGAAATCCGGTTGATGATGTCCTTTTTATTCGTCCGTATCCGGACGATCTCGCCGCTTTTGATATCATCGTACACAAGGTGGGACACGATGATGCCCATACCCATGTGATGCCTGATCCCCGAGATTGCAGCCTGCACGCTGTCCACCGTCATCACGACATTGAGCTTCACGGATGATTTCCCGAAATGATGCCTGAACCAGCTCTTCAAGGCAACGGCATTCTGCACGAATGAAACATATTCCTTTGAGATGAGGTTTTTGAAGGAGAATTCGTGATGCAACACCGTATCGCAATACTTCCTTGAACACGCCAGGATCACCTCTTCGTCAAAGATCGGCTCGATGCTGTAGTTGCCGAGATCCGAGAAGACCCGGTTCTGCGCCAGAAATACATCCACCAGGGCAAAATCCAGCTGCCCCTGGTTGAGCATGGGCAGGAGGACCGAAGGGTCCCCCAGCCTCAAAGAAAAGTTCACATCGGGATATTTTTCCCGGAACGAGGCAAAGATCCCGGGGAAATACGCCTTGCCGAACTCGAAGGGTGCCCCTATCCGCAACATTCCCGAAGGCTTGATCTTGGCCTCTTTGATGGAGCGCAGACCAGCCTCCAGCTCTGCGAAGAACGGCTGCAGAATGCCGAAGAGCCTCTCGGCCTCGGCTGTGGGCACCAGCCGCTTGTGGAGCCTGGTGAAGAGCGGGGTTTTCAGCTCGTATTCCAGCTTTTTCAGGTGCTGGCTGATGGCAGACTGGGTGAGATTCAGCTTCTTGGCAGTGGCGACAATGCTCTGGTTAGCATAGATATGATAAAATATCTTGAGTCGGTTAAAGTCTGGTTGCATTAGCAAAACTTCACCTATAGTTTAAATAGTTTAATTTTACTAAATAGCTACATTATTGTATGAAGTCAATAGTAACCGTTTTGTACGAAACGCTGGCAACAATCTTTACAAACGTATTTGTCCAGATACCCACTATGGGGTGAAGGAGGACAAGAAGATGACAGCAAAGATACAAAGATGGTTCAAAGTAGCAGTATTTCTCCTGACACGGGAAGACTCGACGCTCTCAATCTATGACGAAAGAAGAAGGGCGTGTCTCTATGCTTCATCAACTACATCAGGACTGGGCACCATAAAGGCACTGGTCTGGATGATGATCTCCATTGCCATTTCCCTGTCACTGGCCTTGCTCTGAAACAATGGTACCCCTGAAAGTCACCCGAACATGTGCTGAAGGGTACAAAGATGCCGGGACGTAACCCTTCAGAGAGACTATAGGAAGAAACCGGTCAGCAAAACGAGGGATCACGGCCTCGACATGTTCATGAAGGCAGAGCTCTCCATGTTTTATCCACACCCCTTAATCCCCTTGGTTCCGCCTCTTTTTCCCGTTTCTGTTTTCACGTTTCTATGTTACATGCATCAGTAGTGATTGCATTGTAATATGGTTATTTGGAGAGCGACCTTGCTCGACACTATATGAAGGGGCATACGTATGACAGAACCTATCAACCATCTTCACGACCGTCTTCGTGCACTGGCACACAACCTCTGGTGGACATGGCATCCTGAGGTCATCAGCATCTTTACCGATCTCGACCCGGCACTCTGGCGCCAGGTGGAGCACAACCCGATTGCCTTTCTTGAGCAGATCACCCCGGAGCAGGTAGAGGAACGCGCCTCCGAACTGGTGCTCCACAGCCGCATCAACTATGCCTTCAGGCGGCTCAATGAGTATATGGAACAGCACCGGACCTGGGGAACCATACACTGCGGCAATGTAAACTACCGCCCGGTCGTCTATTTCTCAGCAGAATTCGGCCTGCATGAATCCCTGCCCATCTACTCCGGCGGATTGGGGATCCTTGCAGGGGATCATCTGAAAAGCGCCTCCGACCTGGGGATACCCCTCATAGCCATCGGACTTCTCTACCAGCAGGGATATTTTTCCCAGCGTCTGAACAATGACGGCTGGCAGGAAGAAGATTACGTCAACCTCGATATAACAAAGCTGCCGCTGCAGCCGGTTATGGACTCATCCGGCAATCCGCTTGTGGTACGGGTTGATACCAGGAGCACCCCCCTGCTGGCCCGCGTCTGGCAGCTTCAGGTGGGACGCGTCCGCCTGCTGCTGCTGGACTCCAACGTGGAAGGAAACTCCTCGCAGGACCGCGAACTGACATCCCGGCTCTACGGCGGCGACAATACCCTGCGTATGCGCCAGGAATTGCTCCTGGGGATCGGCGGTGCCCGTATCCTGCAGGCACTGAACATCTTCCCGGGCGTGCTTCACCTCAACGAGGGGCACAGCTCATTTGCCATCCTCGAAGAGATCCGCCGCATCATGGAATACGACCAGATCCCGTTTCACCGCGCGCACCGTCGGGTATCCCTGTATACCGTCTTCACCACCCACACACCTGTTGCGGCAGGCCACGACCGGTTCTCCCCGGACCTTATGGAAGAGCACCTCGGCATCTTCCGGGAAAAACTGGGATTGTCCCACGACGACTTCATGGCCCTGGGGCGCGTCAATCCGGGGGACCATGGCGAGACATTCTGCATGACGGTGCTGGCCCTGAAGTCATCGAACAGGGCAAACGGCGTCTCGGCGATCCATGGGGGCGTCAGCCGACTCATGTGGCACTGCCTCTGGCCTGACAGACGCGAGATCGAGGTCCCTGTCGGCCATATCACCAACGGGGTGCATGTACTGTCATGGCTTGCCCCGCAGATGCACCAGCTGTTCCAGACACGTCTCGGCCAGGACTGGCCAACGCGCATGGTGCACCCTGATGTCTGGGAGAAAGTGGCTGAGATCGATGACGGGGAACTGTGGGAGACTCACCAGAGCCTGAAGATGCGCCTCATCCGTTTTGTCAGGCGGCGCCTTCTCAAGCAGGCCCAGCGCCTTGGCCATCAACAGACGCTGGACCAGATTGAACAGATCCTGGACCCCGACGTACTCACCATCGGATGCGCCCGCAGGTTCGCGACCTATAAACGGGGCAACCTGATCTTTTCCCAGCCCGAGAGACTGGCCGCACTGATCAAGGATGCCAAAAGACCGATCCAGATCATCTTTGCCGGCAAGGCACACCCCAGGGACGATGAAGGAAAGTGGCTGCTCCAGCAGATCGCCCGGTTCAGCTACGAGAGCGACTACTGCACGAGGATCGTCTTTGTGGAGAACTATGACTACAACCTGGCACGCCACCTTGTCCAGGGGGTGGATATCTGGCTGAATACCCCCAGGCGTCCGTTGGAGGCCTGCGGCACCAGCGGACAGAAGGTGGTTCTCAACGGAGGGCTCAATCTTTCGGTCCTCGACGGATGGTGGAACGAGGCCTATGACGGCAAAAACGGGTTTGCCATCGGCCACGGCGGCATGCACAACGATCCGAATGTTCAGAACGAACGTGATGCGCAGTACCTCTACGAGACACTGGAGAACGAGGTGATCCCCCTGTACTACGACAGGGATGCAACCGGCACTCCCTGTCAGTGGGTCAAGCGGATGAAACATGCCATGGAGACGCTCGG
>DAISYU010000042.1:0-24765 GCA_036825155.1 Thermodesulfobacteriota bacterium
AAGATTAGAAATTCGCGAGGCTCTGTTATTTTTTCCACGACTGGATTTCGATGATATTACCCTCCGGGTCGCGAAAATAGACGAATTTCAAGGTCCCTACATTCTCGATTTCTTTCTCGGTAACCTGCCCCAGCATTTCTGCGCCGTTTTCTAAGGCAGTCTTCAGGGTGGCATCGACATCGTCGACTTCAAATGCAATATGGGTGAACCCGGTATGATTTGCCATCATGACAACACTTTCATTCGTATCTTCGTACGTGAAGATCTCCAGGGTGGGCCCGTTGTCGCCATGACCGGGAAGCAGCAGATGCACGCCTGAGAGCTTCGCATTGGTAAGGCCGGTAGCCCTGTCCAGCCAGTCCCCCGAGAGATTGCGCTCAGGAGGTTTCACCCTGCAGCCAAAGACTTTGATGTAAAAATCCGCCAGACGTTTCCAGTCCCGTGCAGAGATATTTGTGTGGGCATATCTCATAGATCACCTTTGTTTTTTACGCCATTCACATGCGTTAAACCCAGATCATTATCAAACACATTTTTTCTCGCGCCAAGTCGCCAAGACGCCAAGATATTATCATTCTTCCTCAAGGCCGTTGACAGCCCTGCAGATACCCTTCTTCATCAGGGCTTCACCGAAATTGAGAAGAAAACCAAGTTTGCACCCCGTGAGCCGAAGATAGGTCTGGATCTGTTTTCAGTGAGCTGCTGTTGTATACTCGACTGATTTCAGTTCCAGAATCACCTTGTCTTCGACAACCAAATCGGCACGGAAGCCTTCTTCAAACGTCATACCTTCGTATTCGATACTGACCGGAACCTGTTTTTTGACCTGTAGCCCGCGCTTGTCCAGTTCATTCGCCAGAACCACTTCATAGACTGATTCCAGAAGTCCGGGGCCAAGCTTTCTGTGAACCGCTATAGCGGCATCAACCACGATCTTTCCTATCTCGTTTTCAGTCATTCTTTGCGTCTTTGCGACTTTGCGCGAGTTTGCTTTTCTTCCAACATCCTGTGAAGATTATTACATGATCTCAGAAAAGGTGCAAAGGAGTATATTTAACTCTCTGAATCAAATTGATGAAAGCTAACATATCGTGTCACAACGCAAAGGGCTTGTCATTGATGGAACACATTCTATTCTCGCGCCAAGGAGCCAGGAAATCATCGACCTTCCTCGCCTCATTCTCAGACATTCTTTGCATCTATGCGTGGGTTCCCTATGGAAGGGCTTAAAATGCAAACATCCGTTGCAAAACGGAAATAACGTCCCGTTGGGCCTTTGAATCAATGGTGCCGAGTTTCTTAATAAGTCGTGTTTTATCAAGTGTCCGTACCTGATCCAATACGACCTGACCCTGCTTTTTTCTGAAGGTGCAGGACACACGGGTAGGATAATCCTTACTGACCGAGGTCATCGGCGCAACTATCACTGTTCGAATATTACGGTTCATCTCATCAGGGGAAATAACCAGGCAGGGTCTGGTCTTCTGAATCTCGGATCCAACAGTCGGATCAAGATTTACCAGGTAGACGTCAAACCGCTTCACTACCATTGCCATTCATCCTCATCCCATGAATGAGCAATATCTTTGTCCTCGACAACGAGCCTGTCGTCACCTTTTTCTCCCATGGCTTTGAAGGCATCATCCCACCCCTCTCGGGCGTCCCTGACAGGCCGGATGATGATCTGATCCTTCTCGACCTCTATTTCAACATCCTTCAGAATACCTGTCTGCTCAAGAATCGGCTTGGGAATACGCAATCCCTGCGAATTTCCTATCTTTATCACGCGTGCTCTCATACCTGTGCCTCTCCAACAATGGTTGTAGCCACATTGTAATTACATTTGAGCCAATCGTCAAGCATGAAGTGGGAGGCCTGAAATTATGTCATTCAGTTTTTTTGTCTTTCTCCAATGCCAAATGCCAAGCGCCCACCTAATACCTCAAACCTTACACCCTTAACCCTACACCTTTTCATAACCGGTTTGAACTGTCATCCGTGTGCACCGGAGAATAGACAGGCTCTCTCTGCTCCACAACCTCCGGTTTCTCGCTCTGCGCGGCCCTGTCCTGGCTGATGAATACCCCGGCAAACACGAGTGCGGATGCGAGATACTGCAGGAGGGTGAATTTCTCCCCCAGTATGGCCCACCCTAAAAAGACCGTGAAGACCGGGATCAGGTTCACGAAGGCCGAGGCCTGGCTCGCGGGGATCCGGCTGACACCGTAATTGTAGAAACCGTATGCCCCAACGGTGACGAAAACTCCCAGGTAGATAATGCTGAGAAAAGGCACCAGGGCAAATGAACCGGGGAAGGCAGTCGATGAGAGAAACACCATCGGCAGATAGAAAACGCTGCCGGCAAAGGCCTGGACTGCAGTGAGAAAGAAGGGATTATACCGCTCGGTCAGCTTTTTCAAGGCAATGGTATAGCCGGCGGCGCACACCATTGCGACGAATTCATAAAAGTTTCCCAGTGCCGGGTGAGGCGCTGCCTCTGATGTCATTGCGCTCAGGCTCAACAGGCATGCACCGGAGATGGCCAGGAGGAAGCCGGCATAGGTCTTTTTCGTCACCACCTCTTTGAGCAGTGCCCCTGCACTTATGGCCACGAGCAGAGGCAGCATCGCGGTGATCATGCCTGCCTGAGAGGCCGTGGTATTCTCGAGGGCCTTGGCCTCGAACAGAAAATACAGGCACGGCTCGCACACAACCATGAAGAGGATATATTTCAAGTCTCCTTTTCGGTAGCTGTTTCCTTTCAGTGACGGAATCAGGAAGAGAAAACAGATGCTCGCAATGAACATACGTCCGAAAATGACCACCATGGGGTGAAAACCCTGAAAGGCGAGTTTCAATGCAATAAAAGAGCTTGCCCAAAGCACCATGGCCATGAGCAGACCCGCAATAGGAAGCCAGTTTGTTCTCTGCTGCATCTGTGCGTATTCTCCGTATAAGTTTTCTCGTTGGCAGATAGATGCCATAACACCATTGCGCCTTTTAGAGAAGTAAAGAATACTGACTCCGGATAATTTGGCGTTACCTCCATAATCATGGTAAAATCGGGTGTGCTTGATTGAAGGAGGGTAGTCAATGAATACGAAGAAATACGGTTGGAATGGCTGGAAGATGCCACTATTTGATCTGAATGATCCGGATTACTGTGAATACGGGTGCCCGATCTGCACCCGGGCACGACAGGGGAACCGCCTTGCACAATTCTTACAGAAGATCGAACTCCTGGTGACATTCGGAGGATGCTGGTGGGGAAGAGCCCGACAGAGAAAATACGGTGTAAAACCGGACGAGCCAATCCGTGGGGGTGAACAATCATGAAATACTGCCCCCTGTGCGGCAAACAACTCCTGGAAAAAGAGATCGACGGCACGAAGCGCAAAGCATGCTCATCCAAGAAGTGCTCCTTTGTGCACTGGGACAACCCCACACCCGTAGTGGCCGCCATTGTGGAGCTTGAGGGCAAGGTCATCATGATCCGGAACAGGGGATGGCCGGAGAACATGTTCGGCATCGTGTCCGGGTTCCTGGAAAAGGCAGAGACGCCCGACGATGCAATCCTGCGGGAGGTCAGGGAGGAGCTGGGGCTTGACGGCCGTATCCAGGAATTCATCGGCTACTACATCTTCCCTGAAATGAACCAGCTGCTCCTTACATTTCATATCGTGGCCGAAGGAGAGATCGCCATCGGCGACGAGCTGGAAGAGATCCGCGTGGTGGAACCGGAAAGGATCAAACCCTGGGCTTTCGGCACCGGACCAGCAGTGAAGAAGTGGCTGGAGTCGAGGAAGTGAGAACAGGATTTGGGGAACAAGATTGTGGGTATAAGGTTCAAGGTGTAAGGTACAGGGTTTTAGGTTTTAAGTATCAGGTGTTAAGGTAAATAACCTTACACCCTATACCTTACACCTCAGACCTTAATGAACAAATTTCAAATTGCGCAAGACATTGAAAATATGAGATCCTAGCACCTGTGTGGGACTATCATGTAAAGGAGGAACACAGTGAGGAAAGTAGCACTGATTTTTTCAATACTGCTGATGTGTTCTGCGACAGGTGCGTTTGCAGGGGCTGACAATCCCAGAGTACGCCTGGAGACCAGCAAGGGGGTCATCGTGCTGGAGCTCGACAGGCAGGCTGCCCCAATGACTGTCGAGAACATGCTTAGTTATGTGAAGTCCGGATTCTATAACGGGACCATATTTCACCGGGTCATCAAGGGATTCATGATCCAGGGAGGCGGGCTCACCGAGGATATGGAATCGAAGGCAACGAACAAAGCCATCCGGAACGAGGCGGACAACGGGCTCAAGAACACCCGAGGAACCGTAGCCATGGCACGGACACAGTATCCGCACTCGGCCACTTCCCAGTTCTTCATCAACACGGTGAACAATACAGCCCTGGACTACCGGGGAAAGACAGTCCAGGGTTGGGGATACTGCGTGTTCGGCAAGGTGATCGAGGGCATGGACGTTGTCGATGCAATCGAGAACGTGCCCACAACAACCAAAAGCATGCACCAGGACGTTCCCTCAACACCGGTGATTATTAAACAAGCCACCATTGTATCCATATCAGAGAAGGGCAAACCCTAGCTGGTCTTGCCTTTGCAGACTCTCGCAGGGAACAGCACAGAATCCTTGCCACCATAGCTGACAAGCCCGTGGAGATCCTGCAGGGATACAGTGGGCCAACGGGAGTAATATGATACGTACCCGGAAGAAAAGCATTGCTGCGTGGGCCATGTATGACTGGGCAAACTCGGCATTTGCCACGACCATCATGGCAGGGTTCTTCCCCATCTTCTTCAAACAATTCTGGAGCTTGGGGGTGGACCCCACCGTCAGTACCGCCCGGCTGGGCATGGCAAACTCCCTTGCAGGGATTATCGTGGCTGTCTCGGCACCTGTCCTCGGTGCAATTGCCGATGCAGGGTCTTCCAAGAAGAAGTTCCTGCTGTTCTTTGCCTGCATGGGGGTGGTGATGACATCATCACTCTACATGGTATCGAAAGGAAACTGGCTGATGGCGGTCGCGCTCTATGTCTTCGCCACTATCGGGTTTTCCGGCGGCAATGTATTCTATGACGCCCTGCTCCCGAGTGTCTCACAGGAAAAGAAGATGGATGTGATATCCGCGCTCGGATTCTCTCTGGGATACTTAGGCGGAGGTCTGCTCTTTGCCGTGAATGTATGGATGACCTTGAGGCCGCACATGTTCGGATTTGCAGATGCAGGAGTTGCCGTCCGGTTTTCCTTCCTCACCGTGGGGTTGTGGTGGGCGGTCTTCTCCATCCCGCTCCTGCTCTTCGTGAAGGAGCCGAGGAGAAAGGACTCCGTCCCGGCAGGAATTGCTATACGGCAGGGATGCCTGCAGATCGTCCGCACGTTCAAAGAGGTAAAATATCAGAAGACCATCTTCCTGTTCCTTCTGGCGTACTGGCTCTATATCGACGGCGTGGATACGATTATCCGTATGGCGGTTGACTATGGTCTCTCGCTCGGGTTTGAGTCCACCGATCTGATAGGTGCCCTGCTGATAACCCAGTTCGTGGGATTCCCCTGCGCTATTGCATTCGGCTTTATCGGGGAGAAAATCGGTGCAAAGCGGGCCATATTCATTGCAATCGGGGTATACCTGTTCATATCCATCTGGGCGGCCTTTATGCAGAGCAAGAACGAATTTTACCTCCTGGCGATCATTATCGGGTTTGTGCAGGGCGGGATACAGGCTTTGTCGCGCTCTCTGTTTGCCAGGCTTATTCCCAAAGACAAGTCGGCGGAATATTTCGGATTCTATAACATGCTCGGCAAGTTTGCCGTCATCCTTGGCCCGGTTCTTATCGGTTCGGTGGGTCTGTTTGCGCGGTCGCTCGGGTTCAGCAGCAGCATTGCATCGAGACTGAGCATCACCTCGGTATCCATCCTCTTCCTGACAGGCGGCATTCTGCTCTTTTTTGTGGATGAGAAAAAGATCGGGAAGGAAACCGGATATCATTCATCTGAAAGTGAAACGGGTGTGGCATGAAAGGATTAACCGTCCTGCTGATTGATGCCCTGAATCTCATCCGCAGGGTACATGCAGCCCAGGGAGGAAAAGAGGACGGACAGAACATCGAGAGTGCCATCGATTCGTGCGTACATTCACTGAAACGGGCACTTGGTGAATGTGGGCCGACCCATGTCGTATGTGTCTTCGAAGGTCAGGGACCGAGCTTCAGACACGAGATCTACAGCGGCTACAAGGCCGGAAGGCAGCCCATGCCTGAAGATCTGCAGAAGAACCTTGTGCGGTTCAAGGAGTCATTTCTTGAGGCCGGGGTAAAGTCTGTTGAAATGGATGCAATAGAGGCTGACGATATCATAGCCTCCCTTGCACAGAGGATTGCACTGCATAAAGGAAATGTCATCATCCTGTCCACGGACAAGATCTTCCTGCAGTTGCTCTCCCCTCACATCAAAGTACGGGATCATTTCAACAAGGCCTTCCTCGATGATGAATTCGTAGTGAAGAAATTCGGGGTGAAACCGGAGCAGTTCGTTGACCTCCTCTCCCTGGCAGGTGACAGCACCAATACCATCCCGGGCGTTCCGGGAGTAGGACTGAAGACCGCAGCCAGGCTACTCGAAGAACACATAACCTTGGAAGATGTCCTTGAAAATGCGGCTGCGATCCGGGGAAAGACAGGACAAGCAATTGCCGGCCACGCCCAGGATGCGCTTTTAGCCAGAGAGCTCATCCGCCTGAGGGACGATATCGAACTGGGTGAGAACCTTCAGTCGTTCCGGTACCACCAGCAATGAGTTTTTATAAAGTCTCTGAAGGGGTCATTGCGAGGAGACCGCCGTGGCGGACGACGAAGACACAATCCGGCATGGATGACCGGATTGGACAGCACAAAGTGCTGCCCGAAGGGCTAAGGCTATGGATGGCCTTTGTCAATCCCAGGAAACTCAAAATGATTGAGATTGCTTCGCTGCGCTCGCAATGACTGCATTCTGCAATGGCCTGACATTAACAAAAGCTCCTTCTATTGATAACAAAAGGCAAAGCCAGCTCTGCGTTGCTCGCAATGACAGGATAATATATTTATCGCAAGATCATCCTGTTTCACCGTTACCCAACAATAGCTTCACGATAATGCCTTGCAGTTCAACAAATATATGATGTAAGGAAAGTTGGAATTATGGATGTTCAATCAGCATGCTCGTTCCCGGGTGGAAGAAACAAGGCTGTCACGCTCAGCTATGATGACGGGACCATACACGACCGGCAACTGGTTTCGATCCTGAATACGTATGGTATCAGGGGCTCCTTTCACCTTAATTCAGGGAAACTTGGCATGCCTGGATATGTGCGGCCGGATGAGATCCGCTCCCTGTATCAAGGGCATGAAATTGCCTCTCACAGCACAACCCACCCAAACCTCTGCGAATTCGACGAGTCCATGATTATCCGTGAGGTGGGAGAGGATGTGGAAAAACTCACAGACCTGGCCGGATATCCGGTGCGGGGGTTCTCCTACCCGTACGGGGCATACAACGACTATGTGGCCGATACACTCGCAAAAACCGGGATCGTCTATGCACGAACAGTGATGTCCACCTTCAACTTTACCCTTCCAGGGGACTTTCTGCTCTGGCATCCCACCTGCCACCATGAGGACAACCTCGCTGCATTGGCCAGGACATTCTTGGAGACTGATATACCTTCCGGCAGCCTGGCAGTCTTGTATGTGTGGGGGCACAGCTACGAGTTTCATGACCGGGACAACTGGGATATCATGAGAGACTTCTGCAGAGAAATCTCCCGGGACAGTTCTGTCTGGTCAGCCACCGGCATCGAGATCTACGATCATGTGACAGCCCGTTGATACCTGCGGCTATGTAGCGGGTCCGGGGGTTAGTCCCTACTCGGAGCCGGAAATCATAAGCTTTCCGTGCTTTATGCCCTTTATTGCAATAAGCCTATCGGAAAGCTCCTGGATCTTTGATGCATTGCCTTTGAGCACAATGGTCTCGAGACAGTTATCATGATCCAGATGTGCATGCTGGCTTGACAATATCAGTGATGTATAATCGTGCTGGATTTTCAACAAATGATTGACGACATTGCGCTTATGGTGATCGTAGATGAGCACGATGACGCCTGCAACCTCGCTGTCCGCCTGCCACGAATCTTCCACCAGTGCATCACGGATGAGATACCGTATTGCCTGGCTGCGGTTCGGGAACGCGTGCTTTTCCACCAGCGCGTCCAGCTTGTCCAGCAAATCCTCTTCAAGCGATACCCCGAATCTGCGCACCTTCATCGTGACACCTCTGGCAGATAAGATAGCACAGGAAGCGCGGAACGAGCAAGGGGGTTTGTGAACCTGGGTGTAAGGCGTGAAGAAATGGAGTACTGGAGTAATGGTGAGAAGAAGCCTTTACCGAATAGGTTCAAGACATGGGTAACAGTTTTTTGTCAGGCAGTTCTCCACCATAGCAGTTCACATACTCTCGAATCCGCTCTCACAAAGGAAGACATTCACCTGCAGGAGGGAATCCAGAACACACAATTGTAAAAAACATCGCGGCTGAAGCCGCTCCCACAGTACTTCTATGATTCCGGTTCTTTTATTTTCGAAATTCGAGATTCGAAATGTTTTTAATCTTCTCCCTTCCCTGTCCTGCGTAGCTACAGCGAAGCGGGATGCCTCAGTTCCCGATCTTCCTTGCTCGCATTTAGAGTATCGTCCTCTTCCCGTTGTAGCGCTGGGTATCGTAATACTTGTTCACATCTACGAGCCTGAGGTTGTTGATAACCTCTTTGAGAGGAACAGTGGTGATCTCTCCGTGAGAGTAGCTCACCATCCTGCCATAGTCCTCGTTGAGGATCATGTCCACTGCCGCTATACCGAACCATCTCGCCATGAGGCGGTCCCTGGCCGATGGAGTCCCTCCCCGCTGGAGATGGCTGAGCATGACATAGCGTGCATCGAACCCGGTCTTCTTCTGAATCTCATCCGTGATGTGCGCCGCTATCCCTCCCAGGGAATGGTGTCCGAAATCATCGAGTTTCTCGTCCTTGTAGAATTCTTTCCTGCCTTTGAGTTTCGCACCCTCGGATACCACTATGATGCTGTACTGGATCTCCCTTCCTTTGCGTTCCAGCAGGAGTTCGCAGACGCGTTCGATGTCAAAGGGATACTCCGGGATAAGGATGATATATGCCCCGCTGCATTCGCCTCCCTCCAGGGCGAGCCACCCGGCATGACGGCCCATGGTCTCCACCACAAATATCCTGTTGTGGGACCCGGCGGTGGTGCGGAGTCTGTCGATCTCTTCCGTAATGATGTTCACCGCTGAGTCGAATCCGAGAGAATATTCCGTCCCCATCAGATCACCATCAATGGTCTTGGGGATTCCCACGGTCTTTACGCCTCGTTTATAAAGCTTATGTGCCACACCGAGGGTGTCTTCCCCACCGATGGCAACCACCACATCGATCCCGAGTTTCTTGATGTTCTCAAGAAGCTTGTCGGAGCGGTCATTCTTCGGATTAAAGGGATTGGTTCTGGATGTCCCCAGATTTGTCCCTCCGTACCGATCCCATGTCCTGACCCGTTCCTCGTCCAGAGGCCTGAGGTACTCCCGAAAACTGTCCGGATCATCCGGATCGACCTCGATCAACCCTTTCCATCCCTCTTTGACTCCGAGGACCTCGAACTGTATGGAACGGTCTTTGACCAGGAGAGGATCAAGAGCTGTTTTCGTAACCCATTTGATGGCACCGTTCAGGCCAGGGCAGTCGCCCCCCCCGGTTAAAACCGCAATCTTCATCGTCATTGATCGTCCCCCTTTTTTCATTTCAAGCCTACTGAGTACTGCCACGTGTTTTTCTTAATTATAATGAATTTGATCATATCGGCAAGTAGATGGTAGAATCCATTTAAGGAGGGACGCATGAAGGTTGTTTTTCATGATGATTTCTATCAGATCTACACCTCGGACCCTGCAGCGGATGCAGGAAGGATGGAAGCGGTGGTCGAGGTAATCGGGCCTCATGTGGAATTCATCACAGCACAGAATGCATCAGATACGGATATCGAAGCTGTCCACACACCCAGCCAGATAGACTATGTGAAGCGGCACGGCCTGCATCCAATCGCGACACTGGCTGCCGGCGGGGCGATCCAGGCTGCAACCATCGGGCTTGATGAACCGTGTTTCGGCCTGATCCGGCCACCCGGTCACCACGCCTCTGCCAATTCATCCTGGGGGTTCTGCTACTACAATAATATGGCAGTAGCCATTGCGCACTTGAAGCGTGAAGGCAGAATATCGAGTGCCTATGTGCTGGATATCGACCTCCACTATGGAGACGGCACGGTCAACATCCTGGGAAACAAGGACTACGTGACAATCCACAATCTCGGGACCAGCGACCGCAACGCATACCTGAAAGAAGTGGAAGCTGAGATGGAACAGTGCACGGCGGATATCATCGGGATCTCCGCGGGATTCGACAATCACCGGCAGGACTGGGGCGGCGTGCTGGCAACTGAGGACTACCACGAAATAGGAAGACTGGTGAGGAGCGCTGCAATTCGCAACAACGGGGGATGCTTTGCAATCCTCGAAGGCGGCTACAATCACCAGGTGCTCGGGCATAACGTGCTTGCCCTCATGGAAGGAATGTCCCTGAAGTAGATGCAGTGCACATAAACGTATTCAGAGGCCCGGGTATGGACCGAAGGGATTAAAGGATGCTGACGATAGAGGTACCGGGATACAAACGATTTGATCTGGAGCATCTTGTGCTGGACTTTAACGGGACACTGGCCTGTGACGGAAAGGTCCTAGCAGGGGTGAACGAGCGACTGAGGCACCTGGCCTTATCTTTGAACGTACATGTCATTACAGCCGACAGCTTCGGCAGCGCGCACACGGAACTCGCGGGCTGTCCGTGCAAACTGCATGTTCTCGGGCGTGAACACCAGGACAGGGGGAAACTCGAATATATCCGGCAGCTGGGATGCACTACCACCGTGTGCATCGGGAACGGTCAGAATGACCGGCTCATGCTCAAAGAGGCGAATCTCGGAATCTGCGTCTGTATGGCTGAGGGTGCTGCAACACCTGCCATACTGGCGGCAGACATTCTCTGTCAGGATATCCTTTCCGCCCTCGACCTTCTCATCCATCCGGTGCGCCTCATGGCGACACTGCGGATATAAAACACAATCACCATAGACGGCCATGTTTTCCGGACAAGCTGAATGTTCAGATTCATGAAGAACCCATAAGAAAAGTCGCCCCCGCATTCGCAGGGGCTCTCAACCAAGCGATTATATCTGATTCCAGCCTTTTAAGGACGGAAGAATACACTCGATTATGTTTAATAAACTCTACAGCAGAGACTCTGGAAGATCCACCACCTTGGCCCGCAGGTATTCCCCAAGGGTCTTTGCCTGAGGATCTGCCCGAAGCGATGCTGCCGCCCCTTCCCCAAGGATACCCTTGATATAGAAATTCACGGCCAGGAGGTTGGGGTATTCATAGCGCTCGATCTCGAAGTCTCTGAGATCCGCGAGCAGTTCTTTTAATTTTTCGGTGGTGAGAAACTCCCGCAGGAATGCAAAACCTTCGTTCGTTTTTGCCCAGACACCCAGATTGGCATTCCCGCCCTTATCCCCCGAACGGGTCGCAAATACGCGGCCAAGCGGCATCCTGACGGTGCTGCCGCCGGGAATCTTGGGGACATCGATCTGCAGAGGTTCAATGGAAACAGGTGCATCTCCGGACTGCTCATGGGCCACCTCATATTCCTGCCCGCCCATGATCACTTTTTCCTGAACGACTCCGCCGCTTACCAGGGCCGGCCAGTATACGATTGCAGGAGACCCCTTGGACGGCGGCGCTGTGCCGGCGAACCCGGGAATGTTTGCCAGTGCGAGCTCCACGACCTTCGAGGAGATCATGGCGACCTTCTTCTTGTCGGGGTCCATAACGGAAATGCGCAGATAGGCGAATGCCTCTTCATTCGTCCCCGGGTCCTCTTTCTCGGAGCGGATGAGCTGCACATCGGCCTTGGCAAACTGATCAGGACCGCCGATGGCGTCAAAGAGGGTATCCTCCACGATCTTCGCTTTCTTCTCGATATCAAGACCGGTGAGCAGGACGGTCATGGAATTTCTGAATCCACCGAGGGTATTGATGCAGACCTTGGTGTCAGAAGGTGCTCTCTCTCCTTTGACACCCTTGACCAGCACCCGCTCCGGTCCTTCAAGTGAGATATCGATGGTATCGAACCGGGCAGTAACATCCGGGGTAATGTAGTGCGGGTCCCTCACCTCGTAGAGAAGCTGTGCCTTGACCGTATCGACGGATACCAGCCCCCCGGTCCCCGGGTGTTTCGTGATGACAAACGAGCCGTCATCATGGATCTCGGCAATGGGGAACCCGACGTTCCTGAATGACGGGACCTCGTCTATGAATGAATAGTTGCCTCCGGTTGCCTGGGCGCCGCACTCGATGATGTGTCCCGCAGTTGCTGCTCCGGCGAGTTTATCCAGGTCTCCTGACTTCCAGCCGAATTTCCAGGCCGAAGGTCCTATGGTCAGCGAAGCATCGGCTATGCGGCCTCCCACCACGATGTCGGCCCCTTCGTTCAGCGCCTTGACAATGCCCCAGCATCCAAGATAGGCGTTCGCCGAAATGGGCAATACCCCGCCGTCTTTGAGCGCAATGCCCTTGTCCATATGGATAAACGGCTCTCCGGCCTCCTGGAGTTTCTGAAGCCTTCCCATGAGGTCGTCGCCCTCGATGTATGCTATCTTCGGGTGCAGACCGAGCTCGTCAGCAACGGCTTGGATCTTTTCGGCAAGGGCCTTAGGATTGAGTCCGCCGGCATTCGAGACCACCTTGATGCCCTTGTCAAGGCACTGGCCCATGACCTGTTCCATCTGTTTGAGAAATGTGGGCACATATCCCCCGGACGGGTCCTTGGACTTGCTCCGGAAGAGAATCGCCATGGTCAGCTCGGCCAGATAATCTCCGGTGAGTACATCTATGGGGCCTCCCGAGACCATCTCCTGTGCCGCGCTGAAGCGGTCGCCGAAGAAACCGCTGCAGTTTGCAATGATTATCTTTCCTGCGTCATCCCGTGTACTCATAGTTCCCCCCCTTCACTTTCCCGTAAACTGCGGTGTGCGCTTCTCGATGAATGCGGTAATACCTTCCCGTGCGTCCTCGGTGGAGGCAACCTCGAGAAGTTGTGCAGAAAGAAAATCGAGCGCCTCTGGGAGCGGCATACTCTCCGCTGCAGCAAAAGCCAGTTTGCCGATCTTCATACCAATGGGGCTCTTGGCAGCAAGCTGTTTCAACACAGCATTCACCTCATCTTCGAGATCACCCGCAGGAACAACCCTGGTAATCAGACCCATGGCAAGTGCATCTGCAGCGCTCATCCTCTCACCGAGCATGATCATCTCCATGGCCTTCTTCTTGAGCACATTGCGGAAGATAAGGGCGCCGATCATCATGGGCCACAGACCGACATTGACCTCCGGGGTGCCGAACTTGGAGTCATCACTGGCGATCACGATATCACAGGCGAGCATGAATCCCATCCCTCCTGCGAGGCAGTACCCTTTGATGCGGGCAACCGTGGGTTTCGGAAAAGAAGAGATCCTTTTGAGCAGATTGGCATAATTGCGGAACACTTCCTTGCCCTTCTCGGACATGCCGTCTCCAAGCTGTGCCCCGGTACAAAAGGCCTTGTCTCCTGCACCGGTTACCAGCACGGCCCTGACCGCATCATTTTTTTCAGCCCGGTCGAGATAGTCCAGGAAAAGGCCCACTGCTTCCGGGGTGATGGCATTTCTCTGCTGTTCACGGTTAATGGTGATATACGCGATATTGTCTTTTACCTCATACAATAAATGCTCTTCCGACATTCTCATATCTCCTCTCACATCTGAGGTACTCCGGATCAGGAGTCTTCAGCAGGACCTTCTTCATCCTTTTCTATATCCACCAGAACATCTCCGGGCATGGCCTTGTCGCCTTCTGCAACATTGATCTTCGTCACATGACCGGCAAATGGTGCCACAAGGGTCGTTTCCATCTTCATTGCCGAGACCACGATCACGCCCTGACCCTTTTTCACATGATCTCCTTCGGACACCAGAACTCTCACCACTGCCGAGGGCATGGGAGGAGTTACCTCCTGGGGCAGATCTTTCCGGCCTTTTTTTCGTACGTTGTTTTGTGCAAGGGCATCGGCATCCTGGACGAGAAACGAGATGCCGCCGATGTTCACGATCCTGCCCATGGGATCATCCGCCAGGAAGACATTCACCGTAGAATCACCAAGGTCGAGGTGGATCTGGTTCTCCGAGATTACACGGTAACGGACTTCATAGTTCTGTTCTCCTACTGACGCCGAGACCGTGCCGTTATCATTGAGTGTGCACTCTACCGCAAGGTCCAGTGCACCTATCTTTAGATTATAGTTCATATCATGCCTCCGATTTCTTTCATGTCACGGACGGAAATTGCCGAGCGTCTGCCATGGCGAATATGCCTCTGCTTCGTCAAGGGTAGAAACGGTCCTGATCTTTCTGTTCGATAACTGATCGATCACATATGCCAGACCCACCACATCGATATCCTTGATCACAGGTTCCCACTGTTTGAAATGGGTGTCGATGAAATCGGTGTACGTCTCTCCCTTCATAAAGGCCTCACAAGACAGGATATCGACGAGGAACGGGATAGGTGTCAGAACACCGAGGATCGCATAGTCACGAAGCGCCCTGATCATGCGCTGGATACACTCCTGCCGTGTGGCGGCGAAGGTGATCAGCTTGGCCAGGATCGGGTCATACTCGACCGGAACAGTGTATCCAGAATACACTCCGCAGTCACTCCTGATACCCGGGCCCCGCGGTTCCCTCAGATAAGAAATTTTACCAGGGGACGGATAGAAATCATTGAGCGGGTCTTCGGCATAGATCCGGCATTCAATGGCATGGCCGGTGCCTGTAATATCTTCCTGGGAAAGTGTAAGCTCTTTTCCTGCTGCAATCTCGATCTGCTGGCGCACCAGGTCGATCCCGGTGATCATCTCAGTTATGGGGTGCTCCACCTGGAGGCGGGTATTGACCTCGAGAAAATAAAACCTGTTGTCCTTATCCAGGAGAAATTCCACGGTCCCTGCGTTGACATACCCTGCAGCCTTGGCTGCAGACACGGCTGTCTCCCCCATTTCTTCCCGAAGCGACGGCGTGAGTGCAGGCGATGGGGTTTCCTCGATGATCTTCTGATGTCTTCTCTGAATGGAGCATTCACGCTCGAGCAGGTGAATGACATTCCCGTGAGTGTCCGCCAGGATCTGAAACTCCACATGCCGGGGCTGCTCTAAATATTTCTCCAGATAGATATCCCCGTTGCCAAAGGCACTGTGGGCCTCTCTTTTTGCACTCTCGCAGGTGTCCGAAAATTCATCGGATGAGCGTACGACCCGCATCCCCTTGCCTCCTCCACCGGCTGCAGCCTTAATGAGCACCGGATACCCGATACGATCGGCCTCAGCAGCGAGCTTTGCAGGATCACTCTCCGGGCTCATCATGCCGGGAATGACAGGCACACCACTTTCAATCATGGTCCGCCGCGCAACGGTCTTGTCTCCGAGGTCCCGTATAGCCTGTGCAGGTGGACCGATGAAGACCAGGCCTTCCTCATCGCAGCGCTGGGCGAATGCCGGATTCTCAGCCAGGAAACCATAGCCGGGATGAATGGCCCGGGCACCGGTCTCTTTGGCAGCAGCTACGATCTTGTCTACGTTGAGATAGCTCTGGGCAGGCTCGGAAGGACCCAGGCAGACTGCCTGGTCTGCCTCCAGAACATGGAGTGCATCGGCATCGGCATCGGAATAGACCGCCACGGTTCGTATTCCCATTTCACGGCAGGTGGCAATTATACGCACCGCTATTTCACCACGGTTTGCAATCAGTATTTTATCAAACATCTCTACATCCCTCTGTTCTTATACTCGCTCACGTCATGCATACGATCTTGATCTCTATTCATACCTGTTACCTACATCCTGAAGATGCCGTAACCTAAAACGTCATCACGGATCGGTGCATTCAGCGAAGCCGATATGGCAAGTCCCAGGACATCCCTGGTCTGGGCCGGGTCAAGGATACCGTCATCCCAGATATTTGATGTGCTGTAATAGGCGTCCCCTTCCTTCCTTGCCGCATCGATAATGGGCTGGCGGATGAAATCCACCTCTTCCTGTGTCATCGGCGGCAGCCCTGCCTTGGCATTCTGGTCGTTTTTCAGGGTCACGAGAACATCCGCTGCCTGCTCGCCCCCCATGACCCCGATCTGTGCATTGGGCCACATCCACAGGAACCTGGGAGAATAGGCCCTGCCGCACATGCCGTAATTGCCGGCGCCGAACGAGGCCCCGACGATCACCGTGAACTTCGGCACGGTGGCGGTGGAAACCGCATTGACCATCTTGTGTCCGTCCTTGGTGATCCCGAGCCGTTCATACTCCCTGCCCACGATATAGCCGTTGATGTTCTGCAGGAACAGAAGCGGGATCTTGCGCCGGTCACAGAGCTGTATAAACTGTGTTGCTTTCAGTGAGCTATTAGAGAACAGGATCCCATTATTTCCGAGGATCCCCACAGGATAGCCGTGGATATAGGCAAATCCTGTTACCAGGGTGGGCCCGTAAAGCTCCTTGAATTCCAGAAATTCGCTTCCGTCCACCAGCCGGGCGATGAGTTCGCGCACATCATAGGGTGTTCTCAGCTCCCTGCTCACAACCCCGTAGAGCTCTTTCGGGTCGTACAGCGGTGGCACCGGCTTCCTCACAGACAGCCGTGCCTTCTCGTTCTTGGGAAGATTCTTCACGATCTTGCGTACGATGGAGATCGCATGGGCATCATCCTCGGCAAAATGATCGGAGACACCAGACTCGATGCAGTGCACCTCTGCCCCGCCCAGCTGGTCGGCAGTCACCTCTTCTCCCGTGGCTGCCTTGACCAGCGGCGGACCGCCCAGGAAGATGGCACCGGTACCCTTGACATGCACCACCTCCTCGGACATGGCCGGTACGTATGCGCCGCCTGCCGTACAGAGCCCCATAACCGCGGTAATCTGCGGGATACCCATCTTTGAAATGATGGCCTGGTTGTAGAAGATCCTGCCGCCGTCATCGACATCCGGAAAGATCTCTGACTGGAGCGGCAGAAAAGCCCCGGCAGAATCCAGCAGATTTATCATGGGAAGCCTGTTTTCCATACAGATGGTCTGGAGCCTGAGATTTTTCTTGACCCCCATGGGATAGACAGCACCGCCCTTGATGGTGGGGTCGCCGACACAAACCAGGACCTCACGGCCCTCCACAACCCCGATACCCGCGATCAGTCCGGCGGCGTGAACCTTGCCGTCATACATGCCGCGGGCAGCAAGGGGGGCTAACTCCAGGAACGGGGTGTTGCGGTCCAGGAGCAGCTCCAGTTTCTTGAGCGTCGGCAGTTTCCCCTGGGCGGCGATACGCGCCTTGGCCTTTTCGGAGCGCTCCTCCCGAGCGATCCTCAGCTGCTCTTTCAGATCGCTGACCAGCGCCTCCATGGATTCGTAATTCTTCCGGTATTCTTCCGATGAAGTGTCAATCTTACTTTCAATTACATCCATTGTGAGAAACCCTTCCTTGATATAATTTTTATTACACCCTGCTCAATCCGCAGGGACATATCCAGCCATTCCTACGGCATGCTAGACCTGCTGAAACCTGTCCAGTTCGTGCCTGGAGATCAGTGCCCGCTGTATCTCCGAGGTCCCCTCGCAGATTTCGGCGAACCTGGCATCCCTGTAGAGCCGTTCGATATCACTTCCCTTGAGGTATCCATGACCGGCAAAGACCTGCATGCCCCAGTTGACAATTTTTGTGACCGCTTCACTGGCAAAGAGTTTTGCACATGCCGCCAGTATCACAGCGTCATCTTCATGGTTGTTCAGCGCGCACGCGGCCCGGATACCGAGCATCCTGCCCAGGTCATTATAGGTGAACATGTCGGAGAGCTTGAACCCGACATCCTGGAATTTGCCGATCTGCCTGCCGAATGCCCTGCGCTCTTTTGCATGACGGGTCGATATCTCCATGCAGGCCGTCCCGATCCCGACGCACAGTGCCGTGATGCCGACGCACCCCATGGTCATGAGCTGTTCAAACTGCTGATGACCATTGCCTGCAGCACCGCCCAGGACCTCTGTGCACCTGCAGTTGGCAAGTGTAAGCGACGCGAGGGGAACACCGCGCACCCCCATGGTATCGAGTGGTTCTCCCACGCTCAGTCCTGGTGTATTTCTTTCCACCAGGAAAAAGCTCATGCCTGTCTCAGCCCCGGCATCGGGCTCGGTGTAGGCAAGCACGACAAATACATCTGCAATGGGGGCATTTATCACTATGTGCTTTTTGCCGCTGATGAGCCAGGCATCACCATCCCTGCGGGCGATGGTGCCGATTGCCGAAATGTCCGATCCGGCTGCATCCTCGGAATAGGCGATCGCACCGATCTTGTCTGCGCTCTTTAAAGCCTTGATATAGCGCTCCTTCTGGTTCGGGGTGCCGAACAAAGCCAGAGCACCTCCGCACAGGGATACACTTGAACGTGCAGAGAGAAAGGTGGAGGCACACGCCCTGGCGATCTCCTCTCCGGCCAGGTATACCTGGATCAGATCAAGCCGGTCGTCATTGATCCCTGCACCAAGCAGGTTCTGATTTGCCAGCGTCTTCAGGTTCTCCCGCATGCGGTCATTAATCTCTCCCCTGGGACACTGATCAAACCCGGCCGTCCTGGGAGCGATCTGTTCCTGCAAAAAATCGGCAACATCCTTCTGAAACTGTCTTTCCTGTTCTGTCAGCTGATAATCCATACGTCATCTCCTCACATCTCACTGCATCAACATGATCCTGGACACGATCATCCGCATGATATCCGATGTCCCTCCACCGATAGCTGCGAGCTTGGAGTCTCGGAAATTCCTCTCCACAGGGTATTCATGCATGAATCCATACCCCCCGAATACCTGGACAGCCTCGGAGGCCATCTCAAAGCCCACATCTCCTGCATAGACCTTGCTTACCGCAGCCTGCAGGGGATTAAGCATGGTGCCGTTGTCCTTTGACGAAGCCACCCGGTATATCGCCAGCCGTGATGCTTCGATGAAGACCTTCATATCGGCTATCCTGCGCTGGATGGCCTGAAATTCCCTGATGGGGCGGTTAAACTGATGCCGTTCATTGGCATAGCGGGCACAGAGGTCTAGGTTGCACAGCGCTGCGCCCAGCATCGGTGAGAGGAGCGTGCAGCGGTCCCATTCGACACCGCTGAGCGCGATAAGCCAGCCCCCGCCTTCGCCGCCGAGAACATTTTCCTGCGGCACCTCGCAGTCCTCAAAAAACACCTCGGAGGTTGACGAGCACCTGCACCCCATCTTGTGGAACGGTTTGCCGGTGGAAAGTCCGGGCGTGTCTTTCTCTATGATGAATGCCGTAATGCCCTCGTGCTTCTTCGACCGGTCCGCATTGGCAAACACGACAAAGACGTCTGCCACCGGCGCATTGGTAATGAAGGTCTTGGAGCCGTTGAGGATGTACCTGTCGCCCTTTTTCGTTGCCGTTGTCCTCATAGAGGCGGCATCCGAACCGGAGCCGGGCTCGGTCAGGCCCATACAGCCGATCCATTCGCCACTGGCGAGCTTCGGGATGTATGTACGCTTCTGCTCTTCGGTCCCGAAATCATGGATGTTGCAGGCACACAGATAGGTGTGGGCTCCCCATGCGAGCAAACTTCCGCCATCCACACCGGCATGGCCCAGCGCCTCTCCGGCGAGACAGCAGGTGACTATATCCGCACCACCCCCACCCAGTTCTTCGGGCAATGGCAGGCCAAGAATGCCCATCTCGCCAAGCTTGTTCCAGATCTCGAAGCTGAATTCACCCTTGAGGTCGGCCTCCTCACACAGCGGGGCGATCTCGTCCCGTCCATAGCGATACACGGTATCCCTGAAAATCTTCTGCTCCGGTGTCAGGCTGAAATCCATATATAATCCTCCTTTTCCATGCTCAGGCGCACCACGCGCTCAATCATTTTCTATTTGTAGATTTTTAGGGTGATACTCATAGCGTTCGCCATGGAGACAGATGTACATACCAGGATGCATACATTGACCATCCGGATCAGCCCCCATGATATGGCGCATCATCGACGAAAGGAATCGAATTATCATCGCTCACCCATCCCTGCCACATGCACAAACAGATCAATAAAATGAACTACTTCAAGTTAAACTCTTTACTATCAGTAAAATTTATACCTTCAGTAAATTTTTGTCAAGCACATAAGATGACAGAGAAGATTTCAGCAATACCGTCTTTGAGGACATCCGGGATTTTCCTTGACAAAAGGTTTGTCCGGTGTTTATATTCTTTACTATCAGTAGCTATTTTACTTACGGTATTATTGGCTGCATAATCACATAAGGAGATGTAATAATTCATGCAGGAACACCAGCAGGTCATACGGCAGCGCAAGAAGCGGGAGCGGGATCAGCGCATACAGGGCATCCTCACTGCTGCCAAGAAGGTCTTCTTTTCAAAAGGCTACCAGAGAACAACCATGGACGAGATCGCCTTTGAGGCCGAGATCAGCAAACCGACAATCTACCAGTATTTCAAGACAAAGGATGAACTCTACTCAGCCCTCATGCTCCCGTTCCTGGAGGAGTTCAGCGCGCAGTTCGAGAAGATCGATAAAAAACTGAAGGCTAACCGCTACACCAGCGGGAAAGCACTCGTGCAAGACTTCTTCAAGGCCTTCCTGAAGAGCTATGACATCGCACCGGATTCTCTCAGGGTCGCTCACACCTTCTTCCAGCATTCCGACCTGATCAACGAACTCACCCCGGACACCCGTGCGGCAATCAGCAGCCAGGGAAAGTATGATTTCGAACTGGCACGGCAGGTGCTGGAGACAGCTATTGCACAGGGACTTATCAAGGACCTCAACACCTACATACTGTCCGATATCGTTTGGGGCCTGTTCGTGGGCATCACCCAGGTAATGGACATGAAATCGACAAAACGCTCTCAGCCAGACAAGTATTTACGATCGACGCTCAAAGAGGCTGAAAAGCTCATTATAGACGCCATTGTCCTCAAATAACATGATGATATGGCAGGGATTGAAATTTCGCATTTTTACTGACGACCCAATGATATGATGTTGACAGCCGGGCTCCGGAGATGATGGAATAAATTCCCTGCCTTTACTTTTTTCCTGCCGCACCACTGACAGAATCAGAAGGCCCCATAGCCGCCCTTGAACATGCAGCACTATTCTGCAAGGATCTCGCGTGCAAGGATCAGACGTCTCATCTCTGAGGTCCCTGCTCCGATGGTGGCCACCTTGGCATCACGCCAGAACCGCTGGACCGGGAACTCCATGCAATAGCCGTAGCCTCCGTGAATCTGGACAGCCTCGGTGCACACCTTGTCCACCATCTCACCCACAAACAGGACTGCTGCTGCAGTCACCTTGTGTATCTCCGTGCCCTTGCCGCCGCGTTCTGCGGAGTCTGCCAGCACGCATGCCTTGTAGCACAAGAGCCTGGCCGCCTCGATCAGCGTCCACATGTCTGCAAGCTTGGCCTGGATCAGTTGAAAGGATGCAATGGGTTTGCCGAACTGAACCCGCTCCTTGGAGTATTTGAGTGCCTCGGCATAAGCACCCTGAGCCATGCCCAGGGCATAGGTGGACAGGAATGCCCGTTCGATATCGAGCCCGCGCATCATGACCGCTATCCCGCCGTTCTCCTGCCCGAGTACGTTGGCTTCCGGGATGATGCAGTCTTCCAAGACCAGTTCCCCGGTCTCGGAACCTCGATTGCCCACCTTGTCGAGCTTTCTGGAGACCGAGAACCCGGGAAATTTCGTATCCAGGATAAAAGCGGTGATCCCCATGGCACCGGCACTTTTGTCGGTCTTGGCATAGAGAACGATCGTGTCGGCAATTGCCCCATTGGTGATGAATGTCTTGCTTCCGTTGAGGACATAGTGGTCTCCATTCCTGACTGCCACGGTCTGAAGGCTGACGGCATCGGAGCCGGCATTCGGTTCTGTGAGCCCGAGCGCCCCGACATGATCGCCTCTGCACAGCGGGGGGATATACGTCCGCTTCTGCGCTTCACTTCCATTGAGCTGGATATTGTTACAGCACAGATTGGCATGGGCACCATAGGAAATGGATATGGAGGGCGACACCTTTGCCAGCTCCTCTCCGACAATGGCGCCTGAGAGGATATCGAGACCCGATCCACCATATTCAGAATCAATGGTAGCGCCCAGGACACCGAGGTCGCCGAGTTTCTTCCACATACCCTCGGGCCAGGTATCGCTCCTGTCGATCTCTTCCGCGATCGGCGCGATCTCCTTTGTGGCAAACTGCGCCACAGACTCTCTAAGCATCCGCTGCTCATCAGTTAAGCTGAACTCCATCATAGAGAACGTCTCCTTTATTACATCATGCTTCATTCATCACTGTTGGCAATAAACCACCCAAGCCATCTATATTTAACTAACAGTATCTTTTTTACCGCTGGTATTTTGTAAACCACCGGTTATTTTGCTGTCAAGAAAATACTGAGTCATCATCATGAAAGATCATTACCCTGGCCGGGTACTCAGGTCCTGCAGAGGCCCTGGGATTCCCTCTTTGAGCAGCCCGCCTTGAAAGTCGCCGGATCAGCATCCCGCCAGGGCCATAAATCATCTTTTCAAAGATGCAAGAAAATGTAACAATCTTATAACGACAGCATCATGACACAAACAGAGACTGATGGAATCTTTTCCAAGAGGAGCTGAACATGATGAAGGTGAGCAGTGTAGATGAGATGAGGGCTATGGACAAAGCTGCAATGGATACCTATGGCATTGCAGAAAGTCTACTCATGGAAAATGCCGGACTGGCCGCATATTCGGTACTCCACAATGAGTTCGGCGTCACCGGTAAGACCTTTTTAGTTTTCTGCGGCATCGGCAATAATGGCGGTGATGGATTCGTGGTTGCACGAAAGATCCACTCCAACGGCGGCCTGGCAAAGGTGTTCATCCTCGGCGATCCGGGAGAATACACTGGGTCGGCAAAGATGAATCTGGATATCACCGCAACAATGCCCATTGAGATCAGAACCATCGATTCTGCAGCTTCGGTAAGCAGCGACATTGCTCATTGTGACGGCATTGTGGATGCCATCTTTGGTACAGGACTTGCCCGGGAAGTCGGCGGTCTCTATGCCGAGATTATCGAAGCCATCAATGCCAGCACGAAAACCGTACTGAGCCTCGATATCCCCTCGGGTATACACGGAGATACCGGAAGTATAATGGGAACAGCAATCCAGGCCGACTATACAGTGAGCTTCGGTCTGCCCAAGAGGGGCAACCTGCTTATGCCGGGCTGCGATCTGGGCGGAAAGCTCTATGTTACGCACATATCCTTCCCCCCTGCCCTGTACACCGCAGAAGACCTGAAGGTGGAGATCAACATTACACCCGTACTTCCCGGCAGGTATTCTGACGGACACAAGGGTGACTTCGGTGAGACACTGTTTATCGCAGGTGCGGCAGGATACTACGGGGCACCCTATTTTGCAGCACTCTCCTTCCTGAAGGCAGGAGGGGGCTATTCACGGCTCGCCTCACCGGAAGGCATAACACCCTTTATCGCAAACAAGGGCAGCGAGATCGTCTTCCTGCCGCAGAAACAGACTCCATCAGGAAGCATCTCCTATGAAAACAGGGATGATCTGCTGGAGATAAGCGATAAGATGGACATGATTGTCATGGGTCCGGGACTCTCACTGAATGAGGAAACAGCCGAACTCGTGCGGGAACTGGCAGCAAAGATCGAGAAACCCGTGCTCATAGACGGCGACGGTATAACCGCAGTGTGCAAAGACCTGGACATTATCAGGAAACGCACTGCCCCGACGATTCTGACGCCCCACTTGGGCGAAATGTCCAGGATTACGGGGATACCTGTTCACGATATAGACGAAGACAAAATCAGGATCCTTCAGGCAGCAGCCAGAGAGCTGGGCGCCATCATTGTTCTGAAAGGCGCCCATAGCCTGATTGGATATCCCGACGGAAAAGTCTTTATCAATCTGAGCGGAAACTCGGGCATGGCCACAGCAGGCAGCGGCGATGTACTGACCGGAACCATAGCTGCCATGTTCGGTCTCGGGCTCGATATCTTCGACGCTGTTCGAAAAGGGGTGTACCTCCACGGCGTATCAGGCGACCTCGCTTCTGTCGAGATCGGGGAAGACGGGATGACAGCACAGGACATCCTCGAATACCTCCCCCGCGCAGTCATGATGGACCGTGAGGGCCTCCTGGACGATCTCTACGAGGGAGTAACGGTCATATAAAAAGGTTTAAGGTATAAGGTTCAGGGTATAAGGTTTTGGAGCGCCTTTCAGGCGCGAGCAGTTTTATCTAAAGTGATTGAGTAATGGAGTATTGGATAAAAACCAGGGTCTGGGGATGAAGAAAAGCCTTTCAGATCTTTATTATCTGAAACTGTTACCCATGTCCTGAGCTAAAAGTGTTACCTGTGTCCTGGACTGTTCACTATTCAGTTCACACCAATTCACCTTACACCTTAGACCC
>DAISYU010000043.1:0-24657 GCA_036825155.1 Thermodesulfobacteriota bacterium
GTGGGAGCGGCTTCCAGCCGCGATGAAGAATACGGTGGTTTTTTCCAATACTCCATCACTCCCCCGCGGCAGCGGGATCTTCGACATTACTCCAGATCTTCTTCTGTGATCCTCCGCAGCGGAGAGTCGCCTTGCGAAAACCTGTTCACCTTTTACCGTTCACTGTTCACCTTATACCCATATCTCATACCTTTACCTGGCTCACATGTTTCTTGACAAGGGATGCATGGCCAGCTATTGAGCTCAGCGTATCAATGACAGGAAAAAGGAGCGGAACCTTTCGTGAACCAACTGAGCGGAACACAGCGGAAATATCTTCGAGGCCTGGCGCACAAGCTGCGCCCCGTCATCCAGGTGGGTAAAAACGGCATAAGCACAGAGCTGATCAAGGCCGTGGATGAGGCACTGAACACTCACGAACTCATCAAGGTCAAGTTTGTGGATTTCAAGGAAGACAGAAAGGAATTCTCGCAGGAGATAGCAGAGCGCACCTCAAGTGAGACAGCAGGCCTGATAGGCAATGTCGCCATCTTCTACCGGCAGCAGCCTGACAAAGAAAAACGTAAGATCACCCTGCCGTAAGACAACCCTTCTGCATGGATCATACCTGGGACCTTTTATGCAGAGCCCTGTTGATAGCCCAGGCGAAAGCAGCCTTGTCAAAGGGTTTTTCCAGGTATTCCTGAATCCCCAGTTCCTGTGCCCGTTCCTTGTTTATCTTGTCGCTGAATCCCGTACAGAGGATGATGGGGATATCCGGTCTTATCTCCAGGATCCTATGGCTCAGGTCCACACCGGTTAAATTGGGCATGGTCATGTCGGTTATGACAAGGTCGAACTGATCAGGCAGCATCCGGAAGCTTTCCAGGGCCTCAATACTGTCGGTCTTGATGGTAACAATATACCCGAGATCTTCCAGCATCTGTTTTTCTATCTGTACAATCGATGTCTCGTCGTCTATCAGGAGAATCCTCTCACCCTGCCCATGAGGAAAACCTTCCTTCATAATCTTGTGATCAGAAATGCCTTTTTCTGTACAGGGAAGATACACGCTGAACGTTGAACCCTGCCCTACAGTGCTGTCTACATGGATAATCCCCTGCAGGTTCGTGACGATGCCGTGCACGGTTGCCAGCCCGAGACCGGTCCCTTTCCCCTGGGACTTGGTTGTGAAGAAGGGATCGAATATACGCTCCAACGTCTGAGAGTCTATTCCTTCTCCGGTATCGTTGACTGAGAGCCTGATATACGGGCCTTCCTGCAACTGTGGGTGTATCTTGATGAAGTCGGAATCCACCATGACTTTCTCCAGGACAACATGCATTAGCCCTCCATGATCGTCCATGGCCTGATATGCATTGGTACACAGATTCATGATCACCTGGTGAATCTGTGTAGGATCGGCAATAACCATACCTGATTTCGTATCAATATCTTCTCTGATTTTGATGGTTGAAGGAATGGAAGACCGAAGAAGCTTCAGCGCCTCCTTGACGATCAGATGTACCTGCACAGGTTTGCGCTCTCCTTCCACCTGCCGGCTGAATGTGAGGATCTGCCGGACAAGATCCCGTGCCCGCAGACCTGCCTTGAGAACCTCGTCAAGATTGCGTTGGACCTTGCTCCCTTCCGTCACATAATCCTGTGCAAGCTCCGTGTATCCGATGATGGCGGAAAGTATATTGTTGAAATCATGCGCTATGCCTCCTGCAAGCGTCCCCATTGCCTCCATCTTCTGTGCCTGCCGAAGCTGCATCTCGATCCTTCTGCTCTGGCTGATATCGCGCGAAACCCCATGAATCCCTACAATATGGCCGTTTTCGTCACGGATGGCGCTCACCACGTTTTCCGTCCACACGGTCGAACCGTTCTTGTGATAGAATTCCACCTCAAACGTGATCGTCCTGTCGGGATCGACCCCCTCCGCCTGATCGCGTTCAAGCTCCTTGCGGAGGATAGCCTGAACATTGGCATAGGATTCCGGGGTTATCATTTCCAGAGGTTCCTGGCGAAGCCTCTCCTCGACAGTAAACCCAAGGACCTTATCAATAGATGGGCTGACATAGGTGGTCTTGAAGTTCAGGTCCACTGTCCAGATCATATCGTTCATCTTCTCGGTGAGAAACCGATACTTGGCCTCGCTCTTGGACAACTCATCTTCCGCCCGTTTGCGCTCGGTGATATCACGCGATACACCGTGAAGACCCGTAATCCTGCCGGTCTCATCACGAATGGCGCTTACCACGTTCTCGGTCCACACGATTGAGCCGTTCTTGTGATAGTTCTCCACCTCACAAATGATGGTTCTGTCGGGATCGACCCCCTCGTCCTGGTCATGGCTGAGCTCATCCATCAGAATATTCATGGCTTTCTCATGCGATTCAGGCGTCATCATAGTCTTGGGATCCTGGCGAAGCCGCTCTTCAATCGTGAATCCCAGGACCTTTTCAATGGACGGACTGATATAGGTGACGTGAAAATCCAGGTCCGTCATCCAGATCATGTCATTGGTCTTCTCGGTGAGAAACCTATACTTGGCCTCGCTCTTTTGCAACTCGTCCTCTGCCTGTCTGCGCCCGGTGATATCCCTCGACACACCATGAATACCGATGAGCCTGCCGGTATCATCACGGACACCGCTCAGCACGTTTTCCAGCCATATGACAGAACCATTCTTGTGGTAGTATTCCATTTCTACGGTGACGGATCTTTCGGGATCGACACCCTCTTCCTTTTCACGCCGGCGTTCTCTGCTCAGGAGATCCAGGGCCTGGGCATACGATTCAGGGGTCAATGTTTCCATGACAGAATGACCTAACCGCTCTTGAGGTGTATACCCCAGAATCTTTGTAATGGAAGGACTCATGTAGGTGATCTTGAGGTCCATGTCCGCCATCCAGACCATGTCGTTCATCTTCTCTGTCAGAGTACGGTACTTGGCCTCGCTCTTGAGCAACGACTCCTCAGCCTGCTTGCGCTCTGAGATTTCCAGGGCGGTAAAGATCACCCCTGCAGAGAGATCACCGGGGACAATCGCGGTGGAGCTGAGAAAGATGTCTATAATCGTACCGTCTTTTTTTTGCCAGTGGGTTTCGACCGCGCCTACCCCTTCTTCATAAATCTGTCGATACTTCTCGGTTCCGACAAAGTTGAAATCCTCATTTGTGGGGTAGAGCATCCGGGCAGACTTACCAATCAGTTCTTCGCGGGGATAGCCGGTCATCTCGCATATCCGGTCATTCACCTCGGTCAGGACGCGATCGACGACGACACCGATACCCGTAGGTGCAACACGAATTATGCTGTCCAGCCTTGCCTGCCGCTCACGGAGACTTTCCTCAGTTCGAATACGTTCGGTGACATCCCGCGATACGATGGTAAAACCAGCAGGTCTGCCGGCGCCATTTTTTCGCAGAGAGATGTTTGCACTATAGCATTTTCTCTCATCCAGAATACCCAGCTCATAGTAAATACGTTCCACCGCTCCTGTGAGGCTTACCTTGTCTATTGCATCATCAAAGATCTTCACAACCTGCGGCGGCATAATCTCTCTGTAGGATCTCCCGAGAAACTGCTCGGAGGACACATACAGCCCGGACGCATCGGAGGGCTGATAAAAACTCTCAAATATACCGTCCTTATCCAGTACAAAAACAAGATCGTCCATGGATGCCAGCGTAGATTTCAGCTTCTCTTCGCTCTCGCGCAGGGTTGCCTCTGTTCTTCGCCGCAGAAGAGTGTATATGGACAGCAGAGTCAAAAACGACAGCAGGATGATAAAGACAGAAGCCGCGGTCCACACCGCGGTCTTATGCGTGGCATAAAACTGCCGGCTCTCCATGAGAGCGATATTCGGAGAGACTTCTCTGCCATCCAACAAACCTGAAATGTCTGCTGTCTGCTGATATGAGGTCGATAATCCGGAGTGATACGAGCTGATCACCGGAATCCTTATCAATTCGTCGCTGAACGTACCTGCTGTATGGCCAAGACCTGCAAACACTACTACCAGAAGCAGACTCAGCAATGCTATCCGCCGCATCTGAGCCTGATACAAAAGAAGTCGGAGCATAAGACGTTCCTTTACACTGTATATTTACTTACACAATAGGAATTATGTTTTCAAAATCAACCAAGGGCATAGAAATTATTTACGCTGCACTCTTCTTTTACGAAAGAAATGAGGCAGATCCGCACATTCACGATACGGACCGGGCTCAAGACAAGACATGCCGTGATGAGACCGGAGAACTTCTTCACATCAGTCTCTCCCATCAAGGCGTAAAAAAAGGGGATGATATAACGTATCGAAAGGCCGGGACCTCCTCAGAGGGTCCTCACCTCTCAGGTTGATCTGTGCATTATCCCTTCATCACCGTCTTTCGGGCTGAAGCGCACAGCAAGGGTGCGAACCACCCCCAGGGAGAGGATGAGGATACTGAAACCCATAAGCGTCTGCCATGACAGGCTGTCCTGTGTGTACAGATCTACGATAAGCTCCCTGATCACAAAGATGATGGCGGGATCCATCATGTTGTTGAGACGGATCCGGTGTTCCCTGAAATACTCGACAAAGCTCCTGAACAGCTCGATAATCACAAGGAAGGTGAGGATCTCCGTTACCACACCGGCAAATGTGCTGCCCACCGGCCCCCATGTCAGGAGGGAATTTATACCAAGGAGTGTCTTGCCCAGTCCGATGACCAGGACGACGATAATGTAGACGACAAGGATGTTGATGATGATCTGGAGAGAGAAATTGAATATCTTGTGTGAATGCTTCGTACCAAATGCCATTGCTGACTCCTTATCAGGTATTCATTGAACACGCTTACCAGGGATTTGTTAATTCTCTATTAATTGAAGGTTGCCTGAAAGATAAAAAACGAACAATCAATTCTGAGAAGCGCTTCCCTTACCCTTTTTCCGCTGAATTCGCAATCCATAATTCATGGCTCACAGGGTTCCCCCTGATAATTTTCCTTGACTTTGCTCAGCTTAGATGCGCCTTTTCTCATCAGAGAAGAATGATATTCGATGTTCTGTGTGAAGGCATATGTGCCGCACGAGGGGGTATGACAATGAAAGCTGTGGTGTATGACCAGTCGAAAAAACTCATAGTAAAGGATGTCCCGATACCAGCTGTCGACCCGGACCAGGTCCTGATCAAAGTGAGCAATACCGGGTTCTGCGGATCGGACCATTCCATGATCGAAAGCGGTGCTCTGGCGCCGGGATATATTGTGGGTCATGAGGTCAGCGGCACGATTGTGGAGGTGGGGAAGCAGGTCACCGGGAATAAGGCCGGCACCAGGGTCATGATCCGGCCCACCTATTGCGGGGTGTGCAGAGACTGCACCATCGGCAAGCCCTATCTGTGCCGCAACAACCGGCGCACCATCGGTATCGGGGACCTCCCCGGGGGATTTGCCGAATATGTGAAGGTCTATCCCGGGATGCTCATTTCTGTTCCCGAAGGAGTGGATTCGCAGAATGCAGCCCTGGCTGAGGCCTTTGCAGCATCTCTGCACGGTATACACGTCTCGCGTGCCATGGGAGGCTCAGCACTGGTCATCGGCGGAGGTCCTATAGGCCTTGCCCTGATCCGGTTGTTGAAGATCCTGGGATTCGGCCCCATCGCCCTTTCAGAACCCGTTCAGAAAAAACGCGATATTGCGAAGCTCTTCGGTGCTGATATCCTTGTTGACCCGTTCAGCGACAATGTGGTGATGCGCACACTGGAAGATACCGGCGGCATCGGCTATGAAACCGTGTTTGAATGTTCCGGCATCCCTGCCTCGGTCACGGATGCCATGAACTGCTGTGCAAACGGCGGAACCGTGTGCATCGTGAGCGTCATTATGAAAAATATCGAGATCGCCCCCATGATATTGAACTTCAAGGAACTCTGGTTGACCGGTTCTTATTCCAATACCCATGAGGAAAACAAACAGTGTCTTGCCTGGATGGCGCAGGGCATACTGGACGGACGACCAATGATCTCGGAGACGATCACCCTGGATGAACTCCCCGGAGTGTACCGGGAACGGATCGAGAACGGCAAAACCATCAAGGTGATGCTGCGCATAGGAGATGAATTTTAATCAAAAAAAGTATTCAGCATCCAGGATCCAGTAGCCGGACTATCATAAAAAATGCTTACTTGAATTTTCTTATTCCATTCCCGCTGCCCGCAAAATCCAGCGGGATCTTCAGCAATCCGGGCATTTCGGAAAGACAACTATCTGATTTTCTCTTTTTTTCACTGTCCACAGTTCACTGCTAACCGTATATCACTTACTATTCACTGTTACCTCAAAGGCTGTTTCAGATGGGACTGCACAATTCGAAATTTTTCCAATCCGTCTACTCCCCTTCTTTTTTCCGAACCGGCTGACATTATAGAATATATGTACATGCTGTAAAAAAAAGTTTGACATGCAGAATTAAAATGAATAGTATTCATTTTATGAGTGGCGCTCATTCTGCTTTCCAGCTCTGCTTCCTGATTCCCCTCTCCTGACGCTCAATCATGTGAAGCCTGCCCTTGCAAACGCGCTTATGCCGCTGTGTACGACATACGCCACGAAAGGAGGGCTACAATGTATTCGGATCTGAAGGGCAAGACCGCTCTCGTGAGCGGTTCAGGCAAGAAAACCGGTATCGGGTTCGCCATCGCCGAAAAACTGGCATCGTGCGGAGCAAACATTATTATCGCAGATCTTGGCACCATCCCCTGTGAAGACACCCCGGTTTCAACCGGTTCCTGGAATGAGATGTGCTCCATCACCGGAGAGCTGGCAGAAAGATTCAAGGTGAAAACCCTTGCGGTCAACCTTGACGTGACCAGCAACGACTCCGTCGGGCAGATGATGGGTCAGGTCCGGTCATGCTTCGATCGTATCGAGATCCTGTGCAACAATGCAGGGGCATCGTTCGGGGTGCCCAACGCCGCACAGACCTATGATGAAGCAGCATGGATGAAGACCATCGATGTAAACCTGCACGGGGTGTTCAGGGTCTCGCGGGCAGTTATCCCCATGATGCAGGAAAAAGGCGGCGCCATTATCAATACCGCGTCTAGGGCCGGCAAGGTGCCCCCCCTGTTCAACGGTGCGTATGCCGTGGCAAAGGCCGGAGTCATCATGCTCTCCAAGGTGATGGCAAAGGAACTTGCAGGAAACAGGATCCGGGTGAATGCAGTCTGCCCGGGGCAAATCGGTACCGATCTCGAAACATGGCGTTTCGGCCTGGAGGCCCAGTTCTTCGGCGGCACCATTGAAGATCGCGAGCGTGAGATGTGCACCACCATCCCGCTGGGCCGCATCGGAAACCCTGCAGAGGTTGCCTCGGTAGTGGCATTCCTGGCATCCGAAGAATCTTCGTACATTACCGGACAGGCCATCAACATCACCGGCGGTCAATTAATGGAGCTTTAAGAAAGGAGGGGTAACATGGATCAGGCAATAGGCGGACAGCTTGCAGCAGAGGCACTCATCGAGCGCGGGATTGAATATATCTTTACTATCAGCGGGGGACATATCACCCCGATCTACCAGTACCTTGAAAATACACCGGTCACACTTTTTGACACGCGGCATGAACAGGCAGCGGTTTTCATGGCAGAGGCCTATGGCAGGATCAAGCGCAAACCCGGCATTGCCATGGTGACTGCAGGACCGGGCTTTACCAATGCACTTTCCGGTATCGCCAATGCCCGTCTTGCCCACTCCCCCCTGGTTCTGATATCCGGGAGCGTAGGGCTTGAATCCATCGAAAAGCTCGATCTGCAGGATATGCGGCAGGCCCCTGTCATCGAATCCATGGTGAAAAAGGCATTCGTGTGCCACAAACCGGAGCGTATCCCCGAATTCTTCGACCTCGCCTACCGCAATGCCATCAACGGCCGTCCGGGCCCGGTGTATCTCGAGCTCCCGGTAGACGTTCTCAATGCCAGGGCAGACGGATCGAAAGTCAAAAAAATAAGCACCACCTGCTGCGATTCACACCCGGTTGATCCGGCAGGGGCGGCTCGGATCATCGACATGATCCAGTCTGCACAGAAGCCGCTGGTGATCGCCGGCAGCGGGGCCTGGTACGCCGATGCATCGGATGAACTGGTAGAATTCGTGGAAAACACCGGCATCCCTGCGCTGACATCCTCCCTGGGCCGGGGCACTATATCCGACACCCATCCCTTGTGCTTTGAATCGTCGCTTGCCATACGTCCGGGCGCCGCACTCGTTGCCAACACCAGCGCCGACCTTGTGATCTTCCTCGGCTCGCGCATGAACCTCTACTACATCTTCGGCGAGGTCTTCAGCCCGAATGCCAGATTCATCCAGGTGGATATCGAACCTGAGGAGATCGGGCGCAACCGGTCCGTGGATCTGGCGATCATCAGTGACATCAATGCCCTGTTGAAAGAATGCAACCGCATCATCAAGCAAAAGGGGATCACCGGACAACTTCAGGCAGCATTCAAAGACTGGGTGGGATCACTTCGGGCTGCGGACAAGGAATCCAAGGACATGACGATCCCCCAGTGGGAGAGTCAGGACGTTCCCATACATGCCTTGCGCGTCGCCAATGAAATCAATAAATTCCTGGACAGGCCCGATGATATCGTGGTTGCCGATGGTGGGGACGCCCAGGTCTGGATGGGCATGACCAGGACCATTCGCAGGCCCGGCCACTATCTCGATTCCAACCTCTACGGCTGCCTCGGCGTCGGCCTTCCCTATGCCAATGCCGCAAAGCTCATGAATCCGGACAAACGGGTCTGCCTCTTCTGCGGCGACGGCTCCATCGGGTTCAATTTCATGGAGTTCGAGACAGCGGTGAGGAAACAGCTCCCCATTGTGGTGGTGATCTCCAACGATCTCGGCTGGGGCATGATCCGTCACAGTCAGCAGCTCAGGATCGGACACCCCATCAAGACAGGAACCGAGATCGGCTATGTCCCGTACCACAAACTCGTTGAGGCATTAGGCGGCGTCGGGCTCGAAGTGAGAGAACCTCTCGATATCAGACCTGCACTGGAAAAAGCCTTTGCTTCGGGCAAAACAGCCTGCATCAACGTCATGACAGATCCAGATACCATCAGTCCCGGAAGCATCGCACTGGCCAACCTTGGCAGTTACAAAGCATGATATTGTTTCGTGGTGCGTGCAACTCCGCACCTTGCCTGCCGGGCAATAGCCCGGCACCGATCAGGAAGGGCATGTGATCCAAGAAAGATGATCTGCCCTTCCCGGAAAAGGAGAACATGTTATGACCAATGATTCAGGAGGGTATCTGGTAACGAAGAAGTATTCGTATTACGTGTTTGTCCTGCTCTTTCTGCTCTACATGTTCAACTATATGGACCGCATGGTGGTGGTGTCCATCTTTCCTTTTCTGCATGACGACTGGGGTGTTTCAGATACCAAATGCGGGCTGCTCGTATCGGCTGCATACTGGGCGATCCTGATCTTTTCACTCCCCTTCTCGGTCCTCATAGACCGCTGGAGCAGGCGCAAGACCATTTCCATCATGGCTATCATGTGGAGTCTGGCCACTGCAGCTTGCGGATTCACCAAAAGCTTTTCGCAGCTCTTTACTACCCGCGCTATGATCGGCATCGGAGAAGCCGGTTTTGCCCCGGGAGGAACAGCCATGATATCGGCTGTCTTTCCGGAGAACAAACGGGCCGCCATCATGGGTATCTGGAATGCATCCATCCCTCTGGGAAGCGCCCTGGGAATCGCCCTGGGAGCAGTGATTGCGGAACACTTCGGATGGCGGTACGCCTTCTGGATGGTGGCCCTGCCCGGCATCTTCGTGGGAATGATATTCTACACGATCAAAGACTACAAGACCGTGGATCTCACAAAGACGGAAAGAACAAACGACTCACAGGACATCAGCAAGCAGATGAAGTTAAAAGACATCCTCTTCCAGTTCACGAGAACACGGTCGCTTGTACTCACCTACCTTGCATTTGCCGCCTGCCTTTTTGTGACCACTTCGCTCATGAGCTGGCTGCCCACGTATCTCCACCGTATGGAAGACCTTTCCATGAGCCAGGCAGGCATCAAGAGCGGTATCGTGATGATGCTCGCCATTGTCGGTGCACCGCTGGGCGGCTACCTTGCCGACAAGTGGCGTACCACACGCGTTAACGCTCGGTTGGTATTCTGTGCCGCTTCTTCACTGGTATCTTCCGTGATATTCTTTGTGGCATTCTCATTCCTGTCCGGAACACCGCAGTACATCCTGATGCTCTTCGGCGGAATCGCCATCGTGGCATTCGTCCCTGCCGGAGCGGCCGTGACCCAGGATGTCGTGCACCCGGGGCTGAGGGCCATTTCATACAGTATCTGTGTCGTGGTGCAGCATATACTCGGAAGTTCCACCGGGCCCATCGTTATCGGTGCGATCTCGGACGCCTATGATATCCAGACCGCCATGCTGATTCTGCCTGGATTCACCGTGATCGCTGCGGTCCTGTTCATGCTGGGTTCCCTGTATTATGAGAAGGACCTGGCAGCAGTGGAAAAGGTTACCCTGAGCGTAGAGGAGTAGACAAATGAACGAGCAGAGAGGTCCGAGATACGAGGCAGAAGGCAGTTTACCGTGAGAGCTCATGATCTTAGGCAGGATAACCGGGAAGTTCAAGATCCATGGCAGAAGTCAGGCATGTGTCCTTAGGTTTAAGAAGCAAGGCAGAAAACGGGATGAACAGGAACTGATATCTCAGCAGGAAAAAACATTGAGGACAAGATGAACGGATACATGGGGAAGATACTGAAGATCGACCTGAGTGAAGGGTCTCATGCCGTGGAAGACCTGAGCCCTGAATTCGCCCGGGCCTTCCTGGGCGGGAACGGATTTGCGGCCAGGCTCATCCACGATCTGGTGCCTCCCGGGACCGATGCCCTCTCTCCGGAAAATATCGTAGTATTTGCCACCGGCCCCATCAATACCACCCAGGTCTGGGGTTCCGGGCGGGCACATGTGGCATCCATATCTCCGCAGACATCCATGTTCATGGACTCGAATTTCGGGGGCAACTTCGGCTGGATGATGAAAAGGACCGGGTACGATGTGTTCATCATTGCCGGCAGGGCGGCCCGTCCCGTCTATATATTCATCACTGACGAGGCCGTAGAGATCAGAGACGCTGCCGGTCTCTGGGGCAGGACCACCGGCGAGACCCACCGGCTTCTGCTCCATGACACCTGCCCCGGCATGGAGAGTGCCGTGATCGGCCCGGCAGGTGAAAACGGCGTGGTATATGCCAATGTTATCTGCAGCGGGAGCCGCATCAGCGCCGCAGGCAGAGGCGGCATCGGAGCAGTTCTTGGGGCCAAAAACTGCAAGGCGATTGCAGTAAAGGGTACGCAGAAGGCTCCTATTGCCCGGCCCGAAGAACTGAAAAGCTTCCTGAAAAGCAGGGCTGCAGACCTTATGGAAAAGGCAAAACCCTTAAGCGAGATCGGCACACCAGTCCTGGTGAACGTCATCAACAATCTTGGCAGACTCGGTACCCACAACAATACCCAGGAGGTTTTCGATCAGGCCCACGCCATCAGCGGAGAGCTCATAGCCGAAAACTACAAGGAGAAGAACATCGCATGCCACGGCTGTCCGGTGGCGTGCGGCAAACTGGTGAGAGTACCTGAGGGCGAGTTTGAACACCGGGCAGTCAAGATGCCTGAATATGAGACGCTCTATGCCATCGGGTCCATGATCGACAATGCGGATATCGCATCCATATTCAATGCAAATGCCCAGTGTGACGAGATGGGCCTCGATACCATCAGCTTCGGAGTGACCCTGGCCTTCGTAGCGGAATGCCAGGAAAAAGGGATCGTTAGTTCGGAAACACTCGGCCGGTCCCTGGCGTTCGGCTCGTGGGGTGACCTGGCCGCAATTGCAGAGAAAACCGCCGGGAAGGAGGGGATCGGCGCATTTCTTGCCCAGGGGTCAGGAAAGCTGGCACAGAGGTTCGGCCACGGCGCTGAACAACTCCTCTACTGCCAGCAGGGCCTCGAGATGGCCGGCCATTCGGCCAGGGGGTTGAAGAACATGGGGCTTGCCTATGCAACCTCGACCCGGGGCGGAAGCCATCACGATGCCAGGCCGCACTACGTTGACCCGGACAAGGAGGCAGGCTTTGAAGAGCAACCGGGGTATTCTCTGAGCAGCCAGAACAACACCGCTATCGGGGACTCACTGGTGATCTGCCGCTTCATCCAGGAGCGGGCCCTGGGAACGAACCTGAACGATACCTATGTTCAACTGCTCCGTGCTGTCACCGGATGGGATATCACCCTGAAAGAGCTTGAGAACATAGCTGAGCGGATATATACCCTTGAACGCTGGATCAATGTGCGCAGGGGAGCGAGCCGTTCGATGGCCATGCTTCCCTGGCGGGTCATGAATGAACCGATCCCCGATGGCCCGTCCAAGGGGAGATTCTGCCCCAGGGATGAACTGGAAAAAATGCTCGCCACGTATTACAGGCTGCGGGGATGGGACGGAGACGGCGTCCCCACCAGAGCCAGGCTGGCCGAGCTCGGTATTGAATGAGGTGATCGCAAAAAAGACATCGCCAGGATCATTGAACGGTACACGTGCTGTTCGTGAAACAGACAGGGGGTACGGGAGAAACACAAACATGGGAGCAAAAGAGAGAAGGCAACGGGAAAAGCATCTGAGAAGAAAACACATCCTCGATACCGCCCGCGATCTCCTTTTTAAGAAAGGCATGAATGCAACAACCATGAATCAGATCGCGCGCAATGCGGAATTGAGCGTCGGGACCCTGTATCTGTATTTCAAAAACAAGGAGGATCTCTACGCTGCTCTCCAGGAAGAAGGCCTCGATCTGTTGTATGAGAGTATCTGTGCCGTGGAGGCAAAGGACCTTCCCCCGCAACAGAAGCTCGAGGAAATGGCGCTGGCCTATCTGGACTTCAGCGAGAAGCACAGCAACTACTACGGGATCATCAACTACTTCCTCACCTCTCCCGAGGTGGTCTTTCCCCCGCACCTGAAGGAGAGGATCGACGAACACGGCAACCGGATCCTGACCGTGATAGAACGCGTACTGGATGAGGTCCTTCCGGGGAGCAGCCATGACAGGAAAACCCTGCGGAGGGGAGCCCTGGTCTACTGGTCGAATCTTCACGGCATGCTGCAGTTCAGAAAGCTCAAGAACACCATTTTAAAAGGCGAAGACTTTCATGAACTCTACCTCCACAACATCAGATGCGTACTGAAAAGCCTCGCTGCCGGGGTATGAGAAACAGAACATGTATTGAGAAGGAGAAAACCAGGTGCACAACAATATGACACAGCGCAAGCAGTCCATATATCTCACGCTCGGTCTCGTGCTGTTTATGGTGGTATTTTTTCTGCCCGAACCACGCCCCTTGATGGTGGGTTCGGACACCATCATCCTGACCCACAACGGCAAACTGTGCCTGGGCCTGTTGGTCCTGGCGATCTTCTACTGGGTCACCGAGGCGCTCCCGTTTCACATCACGGCGCTCGGTGTAATGCTTGTGATGCCGCTTCTTGGAGTCACCGACGGCATCGAGGTCCTGAGAAACGGTACCATCCAGAAGATCACAGGGGTTGCCCAGGGGTATAAAGAGATCGTCCGTATCAGTTTCGGCAATGACCTCATCCTCTTCTTCCTCGGGGTATTCCTCCTGTCAGGGGCCTTTTCCTTCACTACGCTGGGCCAGCGAATGACTTTAAAGATGCTGCAGATCCTTGGTGTGAGCACGAATCGGGTCGTCCTTGGTTTTCTGATCATGGGGACGCTCTTGTCCATGTGGGTCTCCGATGTGGGCGTGGCGGCAATCCTGCTGCCCATCGGGGTCGGTATTCTCCGGCAGGCCGGCTGCACCCCGCTGCAGAGCAATTTCGGAAGGGCATTGATGATCTCCTCGTGCTGGGGACCGATCTTCGGCGGGATCGCCACACCGGCAGGATGCGGCCCGAATCCGGTGGCCATAAACCTGATGCGCTCGCTCGTGGGCATGAAGATCACCTTCGTGGACTGGATGATCATCGGTGTTCCCGCCTCACTGTTCATGATCCCTTTCGGCTGGATCGTTCTGACCACAATGTTCCCTCCCGAGTTCAAGACCCTGCCGATTTCCCGGGAGGATATCAGGAATCAGCTTGAAGCCCTTGGCAGGCTCTCGAAAGAGGAACTCGGCACGATCCTGATCTTTTCGATCGTCATCTTCCTCTGGGTATTCAATCCGCTCATCGCACAGCTCACCGGTGGCAGGATTGATCTGCCCATAAGTTTTGTGTCCATCCTGGGCGGACTCTTACTCTTCATGCCTCCGTTTCGGGTGCTCGACGAGAAGAAGGCGGCTAAATCGGTCTCCTGGGACAGCATCCTCCTTATCATGGCGTCACTCGGCCTGGGAATGATGACCTACTATACCGGTGCAGCCAAGTGGCTGGCCGTGATCCTCCTTGGAGGCATCCAGTCATTCAGCCCGGTCCTGCTGATACTGACCGTGGTGCTCGTGGTGATCTTCATGAAGCTCTTCCTGGCAAGCAACACGGTAACCGGCATCATCATTATCCCGATCCTCATCTCCCTGGCACTGAGCTTTGGGATCCACCCCTGGATCCTGGTGGCACCTGCGGCCTTCACCTCTTCGCTGGGCATCATCCTCATCACGCAGACACCCACCAATATCCTGCCGTATACCTCCGGCTTTTTCACCCTGGGTGACTTTGCCAAGGCCGGTATTGTGATGTCCGTCATCATGACGCTTATCATTGCGGCAGTCATCGCCGTCATAGGTCCCTTAAGCGGGATATACACCTACTAGTACCAACGGCCGGTGGCAGGGAGACTCAATCGCCGGAAAGGAATCCCTGTCACCTCCCCTCTTGTCTTTCTCCCTTCGAACTGAAAATTTTAACGTCTCAGACTATACTTAAAGCGTATGTGTGACGATAGGTACTATAATACTGCGGGGCTTTACCTCACGGGTACTGATATTCGAAGTAAATACAAGGGAGAGAATATGAGGCTTCTTACACGATCAGACTTTGACGGGCTTGGATGCGCGGTGCTGTTAAAAGAGGTCAATATGGTGGATGAAATCAAGTTTGTGCACCCCAAGGATATCCAGGACGGGCTGATCGAAGTGGATGGAAACGACATACTTGCCAATATACCGTACGTACCGGGGTGCGGTCTCTGGTTCGATCACCATTCGAGCGAAAATGAGCGAAAGTCTTACGGATACTTCATGGGAATGAGCGATCCGTCCGCACCCAGTGCCGCCCGGGTCGTCTACAATTATTACGGCGGCAAGGACCGGTTTTACAACTCGCATTTTGACGAACTTATCGCTGCTGTCGACAAGGCGGATTCAGCACAATTTACTGCAGAAGAGATCCTCCACCCCCAGGGATGGACGCTTCTTGCCTTTATCATGGACCCAAGGACCGGCCTGGGACGCTACAGAGACTACCGAATCAGCAACTACCAGCTCATGATGAACATGATCGACTACTGCAGCAAAAAGAGCGTGGATGAGATCCTGGCCATTGATGACGTGCAACAGCGGGTAAAGCGCTACTTTGAACAGGACAGGCTTTTCCAGGAGATGATCAAGGCAAACGCCACGGTGCGGGACAATGTCCTGATGATCGATCTGCTGGACCAGGAAGAGATCTACACCGGGAACCGTTTTGTACCATACTCTCTCTACCCGGAGCAGAACATCTCTATCCAGGTGATCTGGGGGTTGAAAAAACAGAACATCGTCTTTACCTGCGGCCACAGCATCATCAATCCGACCGCAAAGACCGATGTGGGCTCACTGATGCTGAAATATGGCGGAGGGGGCCACAAGAGGGTCGGCACCTGCCAGGTCCCCATCGACGATGCCCCGGAGATTCTTGCAGCGATTATCCGTCAGATGAACGAGGACGGCTAGCAAAATATACAGTATTCACAATGGGTTAGTCCCTGAGAGCCGTCTTTCCCATTCACAGTTCGCAACCATCCTACCCCGCATTCATCAATGCACTGGTTCTCTTGAAAGACCCAAAGGGAACTTCTCAGACAGCCGCATTCCTCCTGGAAAACAGGATCTCCAACAGGCTGAAGCGCCTGATCTTCCCGGTGGCATAGGACTTTTTTTTCACGATGGCTTGCGCCGCAAGGATCCCGCTCCTCACGGCCGGCCCGATGCCTTCACCCATGTCGATGGTGGCAAGTCCTGCAGCATCACCGATGATGAATGCATTGTCGTACATTACCGGACCGGTATCGTCCCTGATGTAATAGCTGCAGCCCCTGGGTGCGAAGGCATGGTCTGTTACCAGACAAAGGTCTTCGAGTTTTCTGACAAGCGAAGAGAAGTATGATCGTATGGTCTGACCCTTTTGTCTGAGACTCTGATACTTTCCTCCGATGCCCACGTTTATATAGCCTCCCTTCTTTGGCACATACCAGCCGTATCCGGGCAGCCCCTGCTCGAAGAACCACAACCGGCACTGCCCGTCCCTGACCGCATAAGGGAACTCATCCTCCATGGTAATGATGCGCGACCTTACAGAACGCGGGCGAAGATCTGCAAAGAAGGTCCTGTACACCGGGCAGTTGGTCCCGCCTGCACCAACGAGGTACCTGCAGCGAAAGGCATCGTCTATGATATACGTGCCTGCCTCCTTCCGGATGTCTTTCACGTGGTGTTCGTACCGTATCACTGCCGAGCGCTCAAGGAGCCAGTGGTCGAATTCTTGGCGTCTGATGGAATACTGGTGCGTCGGGACGGGCAGCCGCAAAGAGAAGACATGGATATTCAACCGGCTAAGATAAGACATCGGGTGGGGATAGTCCCCGGGGAGAATCTCCAGGTCCTCGAACACCTGGGGGGTGATCCAGCCTGCACAGGTCTTTGGTCGGGGGAACACGGTCTTATCGAGAAGGAAGACGTCGTAGCCGTGCCTGATCAATTCCCATGCACAGCTCGATCCGGCAGGCCCCCCTCCCACGATGATGACGTCCGAATCGATCATGTACTTCCCGTATCAGATCAGGCGGCATTCGGGCTGTGCCCTGCCGGGCTTGGTCATTACCACCTGCCAGAGCTGTGTGCATCTCGAGCGGAACGCCCCGGCGGAACTGAGCAGGTAGTAGCGCCACATGCGGTAAAACCGCTCCCCGTATCGGCCGGCAAATTCCGGCCAGCTCTTCTCAAAGTTTTCATGCCATGCCATCAGCGTCTTGTCATAGTCAGGACCGAAATTATGCCAGTCCTCCATGACAAACAGCCCTTCCATTGCCTTTGCGAGCTGGGAGATGGAGGGAAGCTGGCCATTGGGAAAGATATACCTGGTGGTCCAGGGGTTGCCGACACTCAGACTGAAATTGTTTCCGATGGTATGGAAGAACGCTATTCCATCGTCTGAAAGGGTACGGTCAACCGTCTCCATGTAGGTGCGGTAATTCTTGCACCCGACATGTTCCATGATACCGATGGAGATGACCCGGTCATAGATACCGGCCACCTTTCGATAATCCTTGAGACTGATCTGTACGGGAAGCCCACGGCATAACTCCCTGCCGAGGGACACCTGTTCCTTCGAGACCGTCACGGCAGTGACCTCTACCCCGTACTTTTGCGCAGCATACCGGGCAAACGAACCCCAGCCGCAGCCGAGTTCAAGAACCCTCATCCCGGGCTGGAGACACAGCTTCCTGCACACGAGATCCATTTTGTCGATCTGGGCATCATCCAGATTGTCCGCGTTCTTCCAGTATCCGCACGTATAAACCATATTGGAATCCAGCATTGCCCGGTACAGATCGTTGCCGATATCGTAGTGTTTTTTCCCAACTTCAAAGGCCCGGCTGTTCTTCTGAAGGTTAAAGATCTTTGCCTTGAGAATGTGCCAGTAAAGCCTGATTGATTTTCTGATTTTTCTGTCGATTCGCGCCCGCAGGGCCTTGTCGAAGAAGGTATCCAGGGCCCGGCAGTCCCACCAGCCGTCCATATAGGACTCTCCAAGGGCAAGTGCACCGCCGCTTAAAACCTGTTCGTACAGACCTTCATTATGCACCTGGATGTCCCAGGGATTGTCTCCATTGATGGAAATTCCGGCTGTTGAAAGCAGACTTCGGATAATGTTCTTTGCATCCTGTCCTGACACGCACTCCCCCTGTCACAGACATATGACACAATACTTTACATGATAGTCCTTCGAAGGGTTATTGCAAGACCAGGTGGGGTGATCTCCTTGATATCCAACCGTGGAGCTTCGCTGCTTTTGAAAAATATGTTAGTAATATTTATATGTTACGCTGATTAATCGATAAGGAGATCGTAACATCCCGGAAAGTCTAATGAATTTCACATGCTTTACCGAATGTATACAGTATCCAGTAGTTCCATTGCTTTTGCCGGACAGTCCCACGGGCTGTCCGGCAATTTATTTCAGAGGCCTCGTACCATGCGGTACGGCGTTACTGGTACATGTCGAACCGGTACGTTTCGAGAATTCTCCCGTCGCTATCCAGCACATCCACATGCCATGTCCCGGTTTCATGAGGCTGGATCAGCTTCGAGCTGTAGGTACGCCAGCTGGCAGATTTCACGGCAAGCTCTATCCGGGCACGCTCTGTCTCACCATAGTACCAGACATGGGAGATCTGTGTCGGCTCTTTGGCACCGATAATCTTTGTGAAGCAGTAGAGCTTTCCAATACTTGACTGGAAGCTGGTGCTCGCCGCCACGACCTCGTGATTCACTACATTTTCACAGATAGTACCGAACTCCACCGTGAGGTCGGACAAATCCTGGGCATATACAGTGCCGCTCGAAAACGTCGCGATGAAAATCATGAAAAGACCGATAGCCGTAATCCTCTTAACACCGTAATTCATCCTGTTTCCTCCTTCCAATGCTGTAAAAGATAGTACCGTGCAAGTCCTTTTCAAGCTCATGTAACAACGTTGATCGAACTTTACGAAAAACACCAATAGTACACCGCGCACAACAGGGCAATAGAATAAATGTAACAGAAATCTTGTACGCTCAAGGCCCTCATCGTACAGGCCACAGACCGGCTTACGGATTTACGGACCCGCGCATGGAACCCTCTTAGGGGTACACAATAATAGGGATCCCTCAGGGATAGTATGCCCTGAACCGGACCACGAGCATGTGTCCGCCGCCCTGGGGATGGGTCGGGTAGACAATCTGCTCATCAAGATTGATCTGCCAGGTAATCCTCACCATATTGGTATCCTCGGCACTGATCTGGCAGTAGATGTTATCGGTATCGGTATCGCTGGTGGCCGAGGTTGTCGTGGTCAGGGGATCGTCCTCCACCACATAGTCCATCAGGTAGGTATGCTCTTTTACGAACTCGGCCTCCCACTCCCAGGATGATGCATCACCGGAGGAGAGCACCCGGGCAAAGGCGCTTGTGGCATCAAACGTTGCCGAATCATATCCCTCACTGATTATCGCGGGGTATCCGTTCGTGGTATAGGTGGCATTCCGGTCCATTACTGCCACCAGCCCGGTCTCTCTTCGTGTGACCGTTAGAAAATAGTAGACACACTCACCGTTATAAGAATCGTCGACATAACAGTCGCCGGTCGAGAACAGGGCTGTTTCATCCCCGGTCTGAACAGGCGCGACCCCGGTGTCATAAGGCTGTGCATCCACAGGGTCTATATAGGTCAGATACGTACTGAAATGTTCCGACTCCACGACCGCACGGTTGTTGTCCTCTTCCGTCGCATACAGGTCCATTTCCTCCCACTGCCCGGTGGTTTCGTTGAAATAGAGCACCCCAACCCGGTTTTCGGTTACCGCACGCCCGTCTACGATCCCATCATTATTGGTATCCACATAGGGGAGATACATCATGACAGGATTGTCAAAGGCGGTGCCGTCCGGCATGAAATTGATGCATCCGCCCACCGCCTTGTATCCGGCAGGGAGGCCTTGAGGGATATCACCGAGGGTTACGGTGATAGTCTCTTCCCCGCTCAATGCATTGGGAGGGATGTACACCTTGGCGCCATAGATGGCGCTTGATGGATCGGTAATCTCAACAACACCCCCTTCTGCCCCGATCTGACTGGAAACGTTCATCACGGGATTGTCGTCGGATTCCTCCTGTGTCACACAGCCGGGGGCCGCGACAACGGCAGCGATACCGCAGAGAAGGATACTGCTACGGTATACCTTCCTCAAAATCCGGCGTATGGTTTGTGAGAGTTCCATCTGTGCTGCAATCTCCATTCACTGCGTTGTTCTTAGTACTATCGTCTTTTTTGCCAAATATGATGAAGGGTTCGTCCCAGTCCGGACTCAAAAAAATCAGGAATGGGTGAAAGGTTCAATCCGCTGCAGAGGAATATGGTATAAGGTTTGATGCTTAAGGTGCAGAGTGGTCGGTTTTACATTCAGGTATTCCTTGAAGGTACATCCATGATGCAGACCTCATGACCGGTAATATCCAGGAACCGTTTGATGTCATCGCGTGCGATCACGAGCGTACTTGTGTTGACCAGGGGATGACACTGCATGGAATCTCTGGACCACAGCACTTTGTCGACAACGACTTCAACGGCATTCCTCTCATCGTTAATTACCCCGAGGATCGTGACCGAGCCCGGGGTCAGGCCGAGATATTCCCCCAGCCGCTGGGCAGAGGCAAAACTCAGGCCCTTTACCCCGACACATTCTTCCAGGGCCTTGATGTCGACTGTCTTGTCAGCCCCGACCGTGACAAGAAAATGTCTGCGCCCCTTTCTGTCCCTGAGGAACAGATTCTTTGTCTTGGCGGCGGTTCCGGGTATATCAAGAGCGTCCGCCTGCTCGCAGGTATATACCGCCTCGTGATCGTAGCGTTCATACACGATCCCGTGTTCATGCAGAAAATCGTAAATGTTCATGATGCACCCCGTACAGTTGCCATGATCCTTATCTATGAGATCGTTCCTTGTGCTGTATGTATGGATCACACAGAGTTGTTAATGCCCCTTAGGACCCTGCTTTTGTAAAGAAGATCCGGCAACCGGATTGATCCCCAGGTCCGGGATATACATCACAATAGTAGAAAATCCCAGGGAGAATCTCCTTATTCGCCGGCTTGTCTCTGTTCCTGCACCAAGGCATTGATCTCCCTGGAGCGTATTACCCCGGAGATGAAGCCGATACTGTGTGAAATTGCCCTGCACGTTATGCCCTCGCACAGGTGCGGCTCGTTCTCCTCGCTGAATCCGGCCGGGCGCAGCACTGCACAGACAAGAGACCCGAAGTGCTCTTCAAATCCCGCGGCAAACTCCCTGCAGGAATCAACGATATCATCATCACTCAAACCCAGTCTCTTTCCGATGATGCCGATAAACATGAGGGTGCCTTCCACGAGCCCGCACTGGGCACCGTATTTGCCGGCCCCGTGCATGCCGAGCGCCGCACTGAGAACCTGGGGTTCGAGCACGACGCTGAACTTCTCCGCAAGGATCCTCAGACAGGTAGTTGCACAGTTGATATCTTCGTCCCAGTAGTAGGAATGTACCCTCTGCCTGATGAAGTCTTCACTATCCATGACTGCTGTTCCTTCCCAGTCATCCCCCTTAATCAGGAGCTGCTCAATGCGTGGTGATCCCTGAGTTCAACTCCACGCCTCGGCAGCGCAGCCGGCAGGCAGCCCCACAAAGAGAGCATTATTCCAGTATGATCTCGTCCAGCGATCGTTTCGGCACGTGGTGGACACCGTTTTCATCGCGCCAGTACTCGATCTCACCTTCATCGTCGACCTTCTCTATCCTTACCTCTTCTTTGGGCCTTCCCAGTGCAATGACGAGGAGGATCTCGTATTTCTTCGGGATATCAAGAGCCTCTCTGAGCTGATTCCTCTGGATGGAGGCAATCATGCATCCTCCGAGGCCCTGCTCGGTTGCGCCCAGCAGAATGCTCTGGGCCGCAATCCCGTGATCGCACCATGGAGACTTGCTGATCGAGGTATCCAGCACAATGATAATATAGGCTGAAGGCCTTTCCCCCTTGTCCGGTCCGGGCCAGTCTTTCAGGTATGCCGCCCATCCCAGGTGGGGAAAGATCAGGTTGTTCTTCTTTGAATCACACGAGAGGATATATTTCAGGGGCTGCTTGTTTGCAGCCGATGCAGAGAGTCTCGCGAGATTGATGAGTCCCTTGAGCGTTTCCCTCTCGATTGTGTGATCCTCAAAGTAGCGCCTGTAGGATCTGTTTTTCACTATAAGGTCTTCCACCATACCACTACCTCCCTATTCTTCCAGCGAACCTCTGAACTGACAGTGCTTCTTCAGCACACCATGCCTCTGACGGCAACAATCACTTGTGAGTCTACAGATGGAACTTGCCCTTGAAATATGTGCTCTTCACGCTGCCCGCCTTTTCTTGTGCCCATTTTTCAAGTCCCATCTTTTTTATTAGACACAGATTGAACACCTTGGTGTTATGCGGGACCTGGGATGCCCTGTCAGCATAGGGGTGAAGATGATCACACGGAAACTCTTCACAGTCGCAGCAGAAATCGATTCCTTTCCGATCGATGCACCGGTATACGCTGCAGGGTTGATGCATCTTTAAGAATGCTATTGTTCCCTCCTGCTGCCGGCACCCTGTGCAGACTGCCTCCTGCCAAGGAATCCCGAGTCTTTCGGACAGCAGTGTGCGCAATTCGTCATTTTTCTGCGCCAGGTACATAGGGCAGTTAAAGCAGTCGAGCCCGCACGGGGCGGTCATCTTCTTATAATCCATATGCTCCTCCCTGCATTATGGAATCACACCACAGCAGACAACACAGTCCCTGTGCAGATCCTGCCGGTTATTCTTTATAAAGTATTGTACGACACAACAAAAGGGGTATCTTTCCCGGGGACTGCTCGTAAGGGAAGGACCAAAGTCCTCTGTATGCATCTGGTCATCTCATTGAGGGTTCGCCGCCCTCGCCTTCTTGAGATTCTTCAGGAAAGGCTTGTAGAGAAAGCTGTCTTTTCCAAGAGAGCATAACTGCTCGAACATGGGCTTTGTCACGGTAAAGGCCATTATATCCCCGGGCAGGTACTGGCGCATGGCAATATCCGTTGCCCCGATAATCGCCTGGGGGACATTCAGATCTGAAAAGAGCGGAAGGAGTTCCATACACCCGGCCCCGAACGGCGCGATCACTGCAGGGATATCTCCGGGAACGCTTCGATAATTCGCCCCGATGATCAGAGATGAGAGCTGATCGGGATTGACAAAAAAGGTGACGGTCTTTACAAGGTCGTACCTGTCACTCTTAAACGGCCCGATAAGGAGGAACGGATGCTCCTGTACATAGGGTTCTCTGTGATCCACCCACTCATTCATGATCTCGCTGGTGGCTTTCAGTCCCTCACCTTCCTTGAGGAATTTCACAAGGTTTTCTTTCGTTCTCGTCTGAACATCGCACAGACAGCTCCCGGCGCCGCTGCATCCGAAATTGTCCTTTGTGATGACAAGGGTTTCGCCCTTGAGCCAGTTCTCATAAAAGCAGAAGATGCACTGGTGTTTTCCCGGCTCAGGTTTTATAAGGGGCTCGAATCCTTGGGTAAGGGGTGCATCGTAGAATCCCATGAGCGGTATGTTCAGATCGAGCTGTTTGATAAGGTTAGACGGATCCGGAAGCATGTCTCTCTCCTTTCTCTCATCCCTGTATGGGTTCGGCAGATTATTCGAGATACTTTTTCAGTTCATCCATCTGTTCTGTTACGTTCTTCTTCACCTCGGTGATCTTCATTTCATCGAGGCCCAACTCCTGTGCAACCTCATCGGCTGCAAGGTCGATCTTTAATGGCTCCCTTTGACCATAGCCCATGGTTTTCACCAGCAGGTTAGCACAATACACCAGCTTCAGCTCATCAGTGATGCTGTCTGAACCGGCTGGATCGTCATGGTACTCAGCCACAGTGATGAATCGGGGAGAGAACCCCCATTTTTTCAGGAGCGCGGAACCTGTCTGTCCGTGATAGGTATCCATGGTCTCGAAAAGTTCGAGGGGATCTATCTCTTGACCGGTTTCGTCCTTCTCTTCTATTTCGCCGACGACCTGGACGAGAACCAGCTTGCCAATATCATGGAAGAGGCCCATGGTGAAGGCATCGTCGCTCAATGTCAGGTTCAGGCTCTCTAAAACGAGTTGCGAGGCGTATGCACAGGAGAGAGAATGCTCCCACAAGGCCTCCACGATATCGGTGTATTTCTTGTTCCGGGTTACGTACAAAGACCGGTTGGCAATCGCATTCACCGTCTGCCTGGTGGTTTCCAGCCCAAGGCGGCCGATGGCCTGGTCCAGGGTTTTATTCTCCACCACACCTCGGTAATAGGAAGAGTTGGAGATGCTGATAAGCTTGGATGAAATTGCCGCATCCTGTTTTAAAAGGTCCGCTATCTCCTGGAGATTGGCTCCGGCCCCCACCAGTTCTCTGTATTTTTGCTGGATACGGGGAAGCGCGGGGAGATCAATCTCTCCACGCTTGAACTGCGTAATAATCTCCTTGAGAATACCCTCTTTCTTTCCGGATACAGTGCTCCCATGAGAAGAATCTGATCCGATATACGATTCTGTATAATCGATGTCCTCCAGCAG
>DAISYU010000044.1:0-15966 GCA_036825155.1 Thermodesulfobacteriota bacterium
GTCAATTTGTCAAAATGAATGACAATTCAGTCTGAAAACTGTGACAAAATGTCAATCGCCGTGGCCGCAAGCGGACAGGCAGGGCAGAACGGGCCTGGGGGACAAGATCTCTGGCGTCAGGCTTCGGGCTTCGCTAAAGCTTCGCCCGACACCTCGCGTTAGCAACGACCTGACAAGAAGCCATGACATGACGCTGGACACGGAAGACCGTTGGTCGAGATTGCTTTAGCTGGATCCTGGCTTTTTACCCATCACTCCAGTACTCCATTACTCCAGTCTTTTATTCTGGCTTCTGTATTTTTCCATTACTCCCCCGCGGTAGCGGGATCTTCGACAGTACTCCAGCACTCCAATACTTCAGTTTTACCATGCCTGAAGGTTCATGCAATTGATTAAGACAGCGCAATAAAAAGGATTAGGGGATAGGGTGGTTAAAATGAGACAGTCGATTGGTGCCGAGGGACGGAGTTGAACCGCCGACACGCGGATTTTCAGTCCGCTGCTCTACCAACTGAGCTACCTCGGCAACAGGAGTCTGTGTAGTTAATTTGAGGGGGCTTGTCAAGAGTTTTCATCTTCGTCGAAGCTAAAACTCTCAAGTTTTTCACCATCCTCCTTGAGCACGTCCTCCATGGAAAAATCTTCTTGCCTTTGGTAGGTTTCGTCTTGGAGCAGGTCCTTGTGATCCTCTTCGACCTTGCTTACTGCAAAACCATCGTCATTGATCTTTATCTCAGGTTGTTTCGTATAGATATTGAGCTTTATCTTCGTGGGAACAAGGTCTTCCCCGCAACTTTTACACCTGTCAAGATAATCAAAGCTCACATATGCGCATTTCGGACATCTCATCAGTGGTATCCTCCTATAGTATAGGTTCACTATCGGTATAATGGAAAAAATTCATTAGTAAAGACATTTCTTATGTAAAAGATTTTGAAAACAACCGAGGGTAAAAAACAGTATATTCAATATGCTACACTTGATATTGCCGGCTTCCCCAGCCTGTAATAAAAAATTGGATATTCATTTTAGTTGACTGGAAATATGAAATGTTTTATTGACTAACATATCAGTCAAGAGGAGGGCACCCATGTCAGATTCTTTAAAATCCCCACCACAATCCGAGAGGGCATTCTTTAATGTATTGAACAAGGAAAGCATTGATTATCTGAGGACCAGGTACAACAAGACCAACCGATGGGTTATTGCGGATATGCTTCGTCGCGCCCGTTATCATTTTCCTGATAAGAGCGCGCTTGTCTTTAATGATAAGATACTCACCTACTCTGAATTGGAAGACGAGTGTAACCGCGTGGCAAATGCACTGCTCGATCTTGGGGTTGAAAAATACGATCGTGTGGCAATCCTGGCCCACAATACCCTGCACCACGTGCTGGCCTGGTTCGGATGCACCAAGGCAGGTGCTGTTTACCTGGCAATCAATTATATGCTGCAGGGAGAAGAGATTTCGTATTGTGTGAACCATTCGGAGAGCAAGGTCTTTATCGTTGAGGACTCACTCTATCCTCTGGTGAAAGATGTGCTCGATGATATGCCCACAATAAAAACCCTGATCTGGTCGGACCAGGGAGCCGGAAAATCCTGCCCGGACGATCGTTTTGTTGATTTCGACACGTGGTACACGAAATACCCGAGTACTGAACCCGATGTTGTCCTCCATATAGAGGACCCTGTGCAGATGACCTATACGAGCGGTACGGAGTCGCTCCCCAAAGGGGTGATAGCAAACAATCAGGCACTCATGGCCCAGTTTATGGGATGCATCATAGACGGCGGGTATGAAAGTAGTGATGTGAGTATCAATGCCCTGCCGCTGTATCATTGTGCACAGCGTGACGTGATGATGAACCCGATTTTCTGGGTCGGAGGGACCAACATCCTGTGTACACCGGACCTCACCGAGATTCTCAAGAATATATCCGAGTACAAGGCAACGATGTTCTTTGCCCCGCCGACAGTATGGATCGGACTGCTCAGGCATCCGGATTTTGCACAGTACGATCTTTCACACCTGAAGAAATGCTACTACGGGGCCTCCATCATGCCGGTCGAGGTGCTCAAGGAAATAATGGAAAAGATCCCCGGCTCCAAGATATACAATTATTACGGCCAGACGGAACTGGCACCGTATCATACGATCCTCAAGGCAGAAGATGCCATGTCAAAGCTCGGTTCTGCAGGCATGGGCGGTCTAAACATGGAAACCCGGCTGGAGGATGATGAGGGGAATGAAATACTCGATACAAACATACCCGGAGAAATCTGCGGGAAGGGACCTCATGCCATGATGCTCTATTTCAAGGAGCCAGACAAGACCGAGGATGTCATGCGGGGCGGGTGGTTCCATTCCGGAGACCTCGGCGTTCTTGACCAGGACAGATACATCGAAGTGGTAGACCGTAAGAAGGATATGGTGAAGACAGGCGGCGAGAACGTGTCTACAAGGGAAGTGGAAGAGGTCATCTACCAGGACAAGCGGGTCCAGGAGGTGGCGGTAATCGGTGTTTATCATCCCAAATGGGTGGAGGCTGTTACCGCTGTTATTGTCCCGAAAAAGGGAGAGACCATTACTGAAAAAGAGATAAAGGATATGGCCAAAGAGAAACTCGCGCTGTTCAAGGTCCCCAAGAAAGTCGTCTTTGTGGATGAGCTGCCCAAGACTCCGACCGGCAAGATCCTCAAGAGAGACCTGAGAGACATGTACAAGGAACTGTGCGCGCAGGACTAGAGAATAGCTGTTGTTTTGCAGTATATCCTGTATGATGAGAAGGGGAGAAAATCTCCCCTTCTCATCATATGAAATGCGATGGTCTGAGGTGATCCAAAGTCTGCCTTGAAGTTTCAATTCCTATATATTAAAGATTAAATTCGTTCTTGGTTTTTTGTCAAAGAAGAGCACCTTTTATAGCGATCTGAAATAAAAGGTTATACAGTTATCGGGCTTACGGGCCCAACAGAAAATGTTTTTGGCGAGGTATGTTCATGAAAGAATATGATGAGACGCAGATAGATCTCAGCCCAAGGGTATTACTATGGAACTACTCTATGGAAGAGATGCTCAGACTGGATCATTTCTTCCAGGAGATTGGTGCACCTCCTGCTTATGTTATTGAAAAAGATCAGGGTCATCTCCCGGTGCATGAGATCCTCTTTACACAGAACAGGGCTCAGGAGGAGTTTGTCTGTGACGAAAAGATCATGCTTTTTTTCAATGTGCCTGCAGAGACAATTCATGCAGTCATGCGTGAGTCCAAGAGTCGTGATCTGCCCAGGCCCATATATGCGGTTGTGACCAAACAGTCTATCGAGTGGAAATTCAGTGATCTTGTGAACCATCTTGTCAAGGAACGGGATCACATGGACAGCAGGAAGAAAAAGGAAGTGCACTGACGCACATCATGGTCCCGGAGAAGATTTAGAGCATCTGATGATTCTCTGGTTGGTACTTTTGTGTTATCGGAGAGAAATGGAGGTTTGCCGCTCGTGAAAGCGTCGTTGATTCGGAAGTTGTTAATTATGGCCCAGAGCATAGCCCCGACACTGGGTATCTCTGTGTTTGCACTCTATATGAGGATTACGAATACCTATGACAGGAAACTTGCAGACAGAATACTGAGGTGGTGGTCGGGGTATCTGCTCAAGGCCGTCAGAGTTGATTATGAGGTTTCAAATACGCACGGGGTAACCTTTGAAGCTGGAACACCCTATATTATCATGTCCAATCATCGCAGCCACTATGATATCCCACTTATTTTTGTCTCTATCCACGGCAGTATCCGCATGCTGACTAAGAAGGAACTCTTCAAGGTTCCCATATGGGGCAGGGGGCTCAAGGCAGCGGAATTTGTCTCTATTGACAGGAAAGACCACGCCCAGGCCATGAAGGATCTCGAGGCAGCCAAGGCCCAGATGAAAAGCGGCATCGTACTGTGGGTTGCCCCGGAAGGCACGCGGTCCCGCACAGGCGCCCTGGGGGATTTCAAGAAGGGCGGATTCATGGTGGCAATCCAGACAGGTGCCACAATTATCCCGGTTGGTATACAGAACACGGAAAAGATTCTTCCTCCGGATACCTGGGATTTTTACCTGAACCAGCAGGTTCGCCTCAATATCGGCAAACCCATAGATGCTTCCAAATACAGCCTCGAGCAGAGAGACCGGCTCATGGATGAGGTGAGGGCGGCGATACAGGCCCTGGCAAATCAGTAAGGGAAGGGTTTAGGGTTTGAGGTATAAGGTGTAAGGTTTAAGGTGCAGGGCTGAACAGTGAATAGTTTTTTCCCTTCTGCCTGAGATCTCGTTCTACCCTGCTCGATCTGCCTTCCCGTGTCCTGCAAAGCCAGAGGCGAAGCGGGATGCCTGAGATCACGAACAGACATGCTCGTCCTGCCTTAGATCTTGCGCCCGCCTGTCTGTATTCATTTTGTATACCCATTTCTCAGCGCATCCTCCCATCCCTGTGGAAGCGATATTCGCTTTTTTTTCTCCCACTTGTTGCAGGAATGGATGAAGCGTCTGAGCGTTTTCAGCTGCAGGACCAGGCCCAGAGATGAAAACCGGTACGCCTTGTCAAGGTCAATCACCCAGGGATTCCTGTCCTTATCGAGGAGGATATTCTTCAGGTGGAGATCTGCATGATACAGGCCAAGGTCGTGTATCCTGCGGATAAGGCTTCCCGTATTCTCAAGCAGTGCCAGAGTGTCCGGGTGTTCTCTTTCAAGGTGGGTGAGCAGATCGACAGAGTCGGGCACAAGCTTTGAGATGACCTGTACGTGACTGAAGAATCTGCTGCGTCTCAAGACGAGCGCAAGGATTTCGGGAGTGGGAATACCCTTGGCGATCAGGTAGGCGCTTATCTCGAGCTCCCGCATACTTCTAGCAGGAGAGAGGAACCTCTCTCCGGTTACGTGTCTCAGAATCCCTCCATGGGTCAGGGTCCGTACCACCAGGTCCGGTTCGATGATGCGTATCTGTGCCCTGCCGGAAAGATTCGTGTGTGTCGGGGGTGCATCCCGCATATTTTCTATCAGGGAAGGGAGCTCAGGGCGGGACGCTTTGTAAATAAGGGTGGTGGTTCCCTTTTCTTCAATACAGTACCCAAGATCTTTCAGGGACTTCTTCATGTGCTATCCTTCCACCGCAATAGATATCTTCTTCAGCCGCTTGATCTCGTCGCGAAAACCTGCCGCCTCTTCGAATCTGAGTTCTTTGGCAGCTTCCAACATCTTTTTTTCCAGGTCAACAATAGTTTTTTTGATCTCTGCGACCTTGATGGTCCCCATGGATGTCTTTACCTCTGCAGCGATATCGGCATAATCCCGCTCGTAAATAGAAGCGAGAATATCCCTGATGTTCTTCTCGATACTCTTCGGGGTGATTCCGTGGGCCTGGTTATAAGCCTTCTGTTTCTCTCTCCGCCTGCCGGTTTCTGCCAGTGTGGTCTCAATAGAGGCGGTCCTGGTGTCGGCATACATGATGACGGACCCCCGTACATTTCTTGCAGCCCTGCCGGCTGTCTGAATAAGAGAGCGTTCGGACCGGAGGAACCCCTCCTTGTCCGCGTCCAGGATTGCAACGAGCGAAACTTCCGGGATATCGAGTCCTTCACGCAGCAGGTTTATCCCGATCAGGACATCGAAGACACCCTCCCTGAGGCCTCTGACGATCTCGATGCGCTCCAGTGTGTCGATATCCGAATGCATGTATTTCACCTTTACATCGAGATTCTGGTAGTAGTCGGTGAGCTCTTCGGCCATACGTTTTGTCAGGGTGGTCACCAGGACGCGTTCCCCCCGTGCAATGACCTTTTGAATCTCCCGGTAGAGATCATCCACCTGGTGGGCTGCAGGCCTTATCACAACCTCAGGGTCCAAGAGTCCGGTCGGGCGGACCACCTGCTCGACCACCTTTCCTTTCGCCTGCTTGATCTCGTACCCTCCGGGGGTTGCAGACACATAGATGATGGAATTCACCAGGGCATTGAATTCGTCAAAGCGCAGCGGACGGTTGTCCAGGGCTGAAGGGAGCCTGAAGCCGAAGTCCACCAGGGTTGACTTTCTCGAGTGATCGCCACGGTACATACCGATGAGCTGGGGTACCCCCACATGGGATTCATCGAGGAATATGATGGTGTTCTTTGGGACATAGTCCATGAGTGTCGGCGGTGCCTGGCCTGGGGCGCGTCCCGTGAGATGGCGCGAGTAGTTCTCTATACCTTTGCAGGAGCCTGTTTCCATGAGCATTTCCAGGTCATAGTTCGTACGCTCTTCGATTCTTTGCGCCTCGATAAACCGCTTTTCGCTACGGTAGAAATCAATACGCTCTTTCAGTTCCTCTTTAATGGCGTCGATAGCAGTGACCAGGGTGGATTTCGGGGTCACGTAGTGTGATGCAGGGTAGATGGGAAAGTGGGTGACCTTGTTTATCTTCCTGTTCCTGAGTGTGTCGATCTGCCAAATGGATTCGATCTCGTCGCCGAAGAAATCCACGCGGATTGCCAGCTCCTCCTCGTGTACGGGAAAGATGTCGATGACATCACCGCGCACCCTGAAGCATCCCCGGTAGAAATCATGATCGTTTCGTTCATATTGGATCTCAACGAGCTTTTTGAGTATGTCGGAGCGGGTCATGACACTTCCTTCCTCGAGATAGAGGAGCATGCCCGAATACGCCTCGGGTGAGCCGAGGCCGTAGATGCACGAAACCGATGCCACGATTATACAGTCTTCACGCTCAAAGAGAGCCCTGGTTGCCCGGTGCCTCAGTTTGTCGATATCATCATTGATGGCTGAATCTTTCTCGATGTAGAGGTCCCGCGAAGGGACGTAGGCCTCGGGCTGGTAATAGTCGTAATAGCTGACAAAGTATTCGACGGCATTTTCCGGGAACAGTTCCCTGAATTCACCATAGAGCTGGGCAGCGAGGATCTTGTTCGGGGCTATGACAAGCGCAGGCCTGTTCATCTGATTGATGACGCAGGCCATGGTAAAGGTCTTGCCTGAACCCGTCACCCCGAGAAGAACCTGATCCCTGATGCCTTTGCCGAGGCCATTGCACAGAGTATCAATGGCACGGGGCTGGTCACCCTGGGGTTCATAGGGTGATACAAGTTTGAATCTCATATCCTGTATATACTATACCTTCTCCCAGGTTGTCCCTTCCGGAGTATCTTTCAACTGGATGCCCTTTGCCTTTAAGGTATCCCTGATTTCATCGGCTTTGGCGAAATCACGGGCTTTTCGAGCGGCATTTCTCGCGTCGATCAGCGCACCGATCTCGTCCTCGCTTATGCCCATTTCGCTGATCCCGGAACGCTTGATCTTTTCCAGGAAGGGTGCGGGCTCTTCCTCGAGAATGCCTAGGATCTCGGATACAGTGGCCATTGCTTCTTCCAGGGCTTTCTTGTCCCCTGAGGTGACAGTCGGATCATCATCGAGGAACTTGTTTGCCTGGGTCGTCAGATCATGGAGCTGTGCGATGGCCAACGCGGTATTGAAATCGTCGCACATGGCGGCATCGAAGTTCTCATTGAAGGTGTTAATCGTGCTTTCAAGCCGTGGACTGCCGTCTTTCACCGGACTCTGTGCGATTCTGTCGAGCATTTCATAAAATCTCACCAGGGTCTGCTGCGAGGCATCGACTGCGTCTTTGGAGAAGTCGATGGGACTCCGGTAGTGCCGTCCCAGCAGGAGCAGTCTGAGGACTTCAGGATGCACCTCCTTGGTGAGCTCGCGTATCGTGAGGAAGTTGCCGAGTGATTTGCTCATCTTGTCTCCGCCGATGGTGACGAAGCCGTTGTGAATCCAGTATTTCACGAACTCTGCATCGAACGCCCCCTCGGATTGAGCGGTCTCGTTCTCATGATGGGGAAAGATCAGGTCCCTTCCTCCTCCGTGGATATCCAGAGTGTGTCCCAGGTAGTGCGTGCTCATGGCCGAACACTCGATGTGCCAGCCCGGTCTTCCTTGTGACCAGGGGCTGTCCCAGGAGGGTTCTCCTTCCTTGCTCCTCTTCCACAGGGCAAAGTCCAGCGGGTCGCGTTTTGCCTCTCCCACGTCAACCCTGGCGCCTGCTATCATGTCCTCGATCCTTCTCCCGCTGAGTTTTCCGTACCCTCTGAACTTGGATACGCTGAAGTAGACGCTGTCATCGTCGGCCTTGTATGCAAGCCCCTTTTCTTCAAGGATTCTGACCATGTCGATTATCTGGGCAATATGCTCTGTGGCCTTCGGTTCAATATCAGCAGGTTTGACCTTGAGGATATCCATGTCGGTGGCGAATTCATCGATAAACTTCTCGGCGATGTCCTTGTACGACTGACCCAGGGAGTTTGCCCGGGCAATGATCTTGTCATCAACATCTGTGAAGTTGCGCACATAGGTAAGATTATATCCCTTTTTCCTGAGGAAACGGGAGATAACATCAAAGACGATGAGTGATCGTGCATGACCGATGTGGCACATATCGTAGACTGTCACCCCGCAAACGTACATGCCTACGCTGTTGTTGTTCACCGGGGTAAAGGGCTGCTTCTTCTTATATGGGGTGTTGTATACCTGCAGTGTCATACATCTTCCTCCTGGTCCGTGATATTCTCGATCAGAACAACTGCCTGTGCCGATATTGCTTCACCTGCACCGATTTCACCGAGACCTTCGTGTGTACGGAATTTTACCGAGACGGCCGAGGCGTCAATCATGCACGTATCCGCGATACGCTCTATCATGGCTTTTCTGTACCCGGAAAGTTTCGGCCTTTCACATATGCAGTTGATGTCGATATTAACCACCTTGTATTTTGATTCTATGGTTGCCATTATCATTTTTAACATATCAAGGGAATAGATTCCTTCGGTTTCATCAGCCGTATCTGGAAACATATCACCGATATCACCCTGAGCAGCGGCACCTAAGATGGCGTCACAGACGGCATGGACGACCACGTCACCATCGGAATGGCCGAGAAGACCTCTGGGATAATCGATGGTTATTCCGCCCAGGACAAGTTTCCTTCCTGCGACAAGACGATGAATATCAAAACCTAATCCGACTCTGAACGACATCTCAATATGGCCTCAGCGATGTAAATGTCTTCTTTGAGGGTAATCTTTATATTAAAAGGATCGCCCGGTACAAGTCCAACCTTTCCGCCGGCGTTCTCGATGAGAGCGCTGTCGTCCGTCAGGTTCCCGATATTGTGGCTTCGAGCAAAGGCATGTGCCCCGACGATACTGGATTTTCTGAATGCCTGCGGGGTCTGTACCTGATACACATTATCCCTGGGGATGGTTCTCTCCACAAATGAGCCTTCAGACTCTTTCAGCGTGTCTGCCACAGGGATGCCGGGAATGCATGCATCAAGATCCCCGATCCCCGCAAGTACACGGGAGATAAGAGATTGAGAGACCAGGGGGCGCACGCCGTCGTGGATCAGTACCACATCAGATGGCGTGGCAACCTGCAGACCGTTCCATACCGATTCCTGTCGGGTGGATCCTCCTGCCGTTACAGAAAGCGGGGTGGTCATCCCATGGAGGATGTTCGTCACGTGCCCGATATCCTCTTCAGGTACGACAATAACTATGTATGTAATAAGTGGGTGGGAATCGAAACACAGGACGGTTCTGCGCAGAACCGGGACCATTCCCAGATTTATGAACTGTTTTTTCGTGCCGAAGCGGGTACCGCTTCCACCCGCTACAATGATTGCGCTAGCTGCCATTGTTCTTGGGAGCAGCAAATATCATTCGTCCTGCAGGGGTCTGGAGAATGGATGTGACGACAACCTCTACAGTCTTGTTGAGAAGCTGTTCTCCCTGTTCCACCACAACCATGGTGCCGTCATCCAGATATGCAACCCCTTGCCCCTTTTCTTTTCCCTGCTTGGCGATGGACACAGACATGCTCTCGCCCGGCAGGACAATGGGCTTGACGGCGTTTGCAAGCTGGTTGATGTTGAGGACGCTCACTCCCTGGATCTGAGCAACTTTATTCAGGTTGAAATCATTCGTGAGAATATCTGCCTCAAGATCCTTTGCAAGGGCGATCAGCTTTGAGTCCACCTCCTTGATCTTCGGGAAATCCCGATCAGAGATCTCGATCTTCACATTCGGACTCTTCTGCAGTTTGTTCAGGATATCAAGCCCCCTGCGGCCGCGTGCCCGCTTGAGTGGATCAGAGGAATCAGCGATATGCTGCAACTCATTGAGGATGAACTGGGGTGCGATGAGAACTCCTTCGATAAAGCCGGCATCACAGATATCAGGTATTCTCCCGTCTATGATGACACTTGTGTCGAGAATCTTTCGCCTGATATCATCCCCGCTCTTGGCGTGACGGAACACGGGCAATGACTGCAGTTCTTTTCCCCATGCAACTCCGATGGTATACCCAAGGTACGCGAAGATCGTATTGATGAGGATGAAGAGGAATATTCCGCCCTCGATTTTGAGCAGGACATACCCCAGGAGACTCCCGATTACCAGGCCGAGAATTGCGCCGAGAAATCCCCCCACATATGCCATGGGGTGAAGCTTCAATCCTCTGATTTCTCCGATAAAGATAACAAAAAGGCAGAGCTCGGCAATGGCTGGAAGAATGATCAGCCAGATGCCGCCTCCCATATGCAGGGCAGCATAGTTAAACGATCCGTAGAAGACGACAAGTGCGATTGCAATGCGAAGGAACCATTTCATAGTGTTTTCCTCATTGTATTACATTGAATCCGGCTCAACCTTACCCATAGCCTCCAGCAGCATGATTTCGATCTCTTTCTTGTCCGCTTTCCTGGAAGTCGAGATTTCACTCAAGAGAAGGGTTTTCGCCGTATCATACATTTTTCTCTCGCCAAAAGAGAGTTCTTTTCCCCGTTTCAGGATGTTAAGATCTCTCAGGACCTCAGCGATTTCAAAGGCAGAACCGCTCTTTATCTTCTCCATGTATTCCCTGTACCGGCGGTTCCACGTCTGATTATCAATGGGGACCGATCGTTGCCTGAGGATATCCAAAACCTGGTCAATACCTGCATCATCGATAAGCTGACGTATGCCCACGTTTTCTACATTCGTTACCGGCACCATTACGGTCATTTGCGTGTCAAGCACCTTCAGAATGAAAAATGAAATACTACTTCCGGATATCTCTCTGTTCTCAATAGACTCAACCTCAGATACACCGTGCGCTGGATAAACAACTACATCTCCGACTTTAAACATGTGCAGATTCCTTTTCTGTATTGATATAACAATATCAATTCAATGTAATTTAGTCAAGGCTGCTGGATGAATATATTCAAAAAAGATAAGCGATTATGAGTGAAAATGCTCGGGGAAGCAAAGATATATCAGCTATATCAAAACCATACATTTCGTGTTCTATGCAAAATGTCTGGTGCCTAGGTGACAATTCATGTTCTTGACTTGAGTATGCCGGGTATGCCAAGCACGTAATACATGAACTATCCCGTGATTGACCCGGTACTGATACATATCGGCCCTGTGCAGCTGAGATGGTATGGTTTGATGTATGTCTTCGGGTTCGTCTTTGCCTATATTATTGTGTCGAAGATATCCAGGCACAGAGGCTATGATCTGAACAGGAATGAGATTGAAGATCTCCTTACCTACTGCATCATAGGTCTGATTGTGGGTGCCAGGCTGGGATACTGTTTCTTTTACAATTTCGGGTTTTATATTGCCAATCCCCTGAAGATTTTCGCTGTCTGGGAGGGAGGCATGTCTTTCCACGGCGGACTCATCGGGTTGATTCTGGCCGGATGGCTGTATTCCAACAAGAAGCAGAAACCTTTTCTCATGCTTGCCGACCTGGGAGCGATAGCCGCCACTCCGGGTCTCTTCTTCGGACGGATCGGCAATTTCATAAATGCAGAATTATACGGCAGGGTGACCGATATGCCCTGGGGCATGGTGTTTCCGGGCGCCGGATCTCTCCCAAGACACCCTTCCCAGATTTACGAGGCCTTTTTCGAAGGGATCGTTCTGTTTCTTGTCCTCTACATCATACATCTCAAGAGCCGAACCAAGGGAATACTCATCGCTTCATTTCTCATATGCTATGGTGCCATGCGTTTTATCCTGGAATTCTTCCGTCAGCCGGACCCGCAACTGGGTTTTGTCTTCTCAGGGATTACCATGGGGCAGATTCTCAGTGCTGTCATGGTGATCGCAGGGACAGTCCTCATGTTCTACCGATTAAAGTCAATCAGGACATAGTGCGATAAGGCTCTATAAATGAAGGATTTTGCGACAAAGATTTCAACGGGGATCAGAGCCTTTACCCATTATAACCGCTACAAGAAGAGCATCATGCAGAAGAATGATCCTCTTGGAGCAAAGGTGATTCTGGATCTGTTCCCGTTGTGTATCCATATCAACCATCCTGGACTTCCGGGCTATGTGGGTGATGCAGACTGTCCCTGCGGAGTCAAGTGCATGGAATGGCCGGCAAGCACGCTAAAGAGCCTCGGGTCGTTTTTCTCAACCAGGATCACACTCAGCGACATACAGGGTTATGTGCCGAGGAATCGTGAAATAGAAGGGCTCTTCACCATCGGCTCGGTGGGAAGTCTGGGTCAGACAAAAGAATCCGACTATGATATCTGGGTCGTGGTCGACAGGAATGCGATTGGAAATAAACGCATCCTGCTTTTGGAGAGAAAACTGAAGATTCTCCAGAGGTGGATATCAAGCCAGTATATTCTCGATGTCCATTTCTTCCTCATGGATGTTGGTGATATTCAAAGAAACAATTTCGGTATGGTCTCCCAGGAGGGCTCTGGTTCCGCACTGAAAAATATTCTCAAAGAGGAATTCTACCGCACGTTAACGCTTATTGAAGGAAGAATCCCGCTGTGGTGGATCACCCCTTCGGACAATGGCGACTCATATGAAAAGGCATCCCGGTTTCTTGAAAGATCCCTGATGTTTGAAGCTGATGACTTTATCGATCTGGGCGATATTACGTTTATCCCGGAACAGGAACTCCTCGGTGCAGCCCTCTGGCAAATGCACAAGGCCCTGGATGATCCATTGAAATCCGTTCTGAAAATGGCCCTGGTGGCAACCTATCTCGAACCCGGCAACGAGAACCGGCTCTTGTGCGAGGTGATAAAAAAACACGTCATGGGGGCACGAAGGGACGATCTTATCGATCCGTATCTGGAAGTACTCCTGACTGTTGAGAAATACTACAAGTCCAAGGGCGATATGCAAACCGTTGAACTGCTCAGGAAGTGTTTTTATCTGAAGGTTTCTCCGAACATTACAACCAATGATCTCATAAAGGTGGATGCAGGCGACAAGATCACCCTCTTGGCCGATACTATACGGTCCTGGGGATGGTCGATCAGATATCTCAAGGATCTCAATGGATTTAATGAATGGAGCGTGGAAAAGTACAGGCGTTTCGGAGATGAGTTGCATGATTACCTCAAACGGACAACGGTACTTCTCATACGCAGGGCCAAGTCCTTTTTGGTAAACTCTCTTTTGGATCAGGATGTGGAAATGGAGATCCTGCGTCGAAGAGTAGAAGCCTTCTATGTATCCAAAGAAGGGAAGATAGAGTGTGAAAAGAGGGTAAAGAAGAAGGAACCGGCCTATGAAGAGTTGTACTTTTCCTATAAGAACGACCAGTGGCAGGTAACCGGAACATCGCCTGAAAACTTCAGCGGCAAACCCGTCATGAGTGCATCCCGGGTTGTCAGGATCATCGCATGGCTTGTCTACAACAAAAGATACGATGCCTCGACCGCATTTCATATGATACCCAACACCTCGCTGGTGGTTCTCTCGGATATTCAATCCCTCCTGTGGGATCTGAACTCCCTGATACCCGATGCCAATTCGGTTGGCCTGGACAGGGATTCTCTCATGGATAAGAAATATGTCAAACAGGTAGTCATTATCGGCAACATGGAAACGCCGGGCGTTGTTCAATCTATCAAAGAGATCGATGTCCTCTATATCAATTCGTGGAACGAACTCTTCAGTATCCACATGAAACCGGGCAGTCTGAGATCATGGATGGCCAAGATGCGCGGTGCCAAAACAAAAATCAGCATATGGCTGCCGCGAGAGGGAAAGTCGAAACACCTGGTAGGGACCCTCAATTCTCTTTTCTGATCCCAGACAAAACTACCGTTATCAGCGGCTTGCCCTATACCCGTCTTGTCAAGGAATATGGTGTGTATCCAACGGGATCAAGGCCATAAAAGAATTGACTCTACCATGAAATGCTTATAACAACCTTTAAAGGAGTCTGTTCGAAAGAATGGGAACACTATCATGCATCGCGTATGAATGCAGTAACCCGGGGGAAATGTGGGAAATATTTCAGTAGGTATCTGCCAGCTCAAACAGGGATATGATTTTGAGAAGAACATCTCGAAGGCACTTTCCATGATAGATGAGGCAGCAGCCAGGGGGGCCGATGTCGTGGTCCTTCCCGAAATGTTCCTCTCCCCGTATGAACCGGGATCGGTACGGTCCTCTTCAGTGTATGTGCCGGGAGCTATAGACCGCTTCAAAGATATCTCAGCAAGGCTGGGAGTATATGTCGTCGCAGGTTCCATGCCCATAGATGGGGATGAGAGCCGCCGCTTCAACTCCGCGCTCGTTTTTGGCAGTGACGGACAGGTGGTGTTCAGGCACAACAAGATACACCTGTTTGACTGCACCCCGCCGGGTGGTCCGCGGGTAAAAGAATCGGATTTCATCATACCGGGAGATACCTGCGGGTCGTTTGATACACCCTGGGGAAAGGCCTCGGTCATCGTGTGTTATGATATCCGCTTTACCCCCATTGCTCAGTTCCTTGCAGACCAGGACGTACAACTCCTGTTTGTTCCTGCTGCGTTTTCCCTCGCTACGGGCCCGGCTCACTGGGAAATGCTCGTGAGGTTACGTTCGGTGGAGATTCAGGGCTTCGTTGTCGGTGTTCAGCCTGCATACAACCCGGAATTGAAGTATGTCCCGTACGGGCATTCCATGATAGCCTCACCATGGGGAGATATCATGTGCGATGCCGGTTCCGATGAAGCCATCGAGGTTGTGTCACTCGATTTGGATGAAGTGAAAAGGATCAGGCAGAGTTTTCCCCTGCTTGCTCACAGGAGAAAGGATCTCTATACGACATCCTGGCGGACTTAAAAAAGTGATTAAGATTTCAAACCTGACAAAAACATTCAAGGGACAACATGTTCTCGACAAGTTGTGTCTTGAACTTCCTCAGGGCAAGATCACGGTCATCATCGGCCCGACCGGGACAGGCAAGAGTGTACTCCTCAAACATATTCTCGGGCTCATTAAACCGGATTCCGGACAGATCCTCATTGACGGACAGGACATCAGTACGCTCGATGGGGCAGCGCTCAATGAGGTGCGCAGGAAATTCGGGGTTTGTTTTCAGGATGCGGCGTTGTTTGATTCCATGAATGTGGCAGAGAATATCGGATTTCCGTTTGCCATGCACACACATCTCACAAAAGATGAGATAGCGCATGAGGTGGCGAATCTTCTCAAGGAAGTGGGGCTCAGCGGAATCGAATCAAAGATGCCCTCACAGCTTTCAGGGGGAATGAGAAAGCGGGTGGGGCTTGCCCGGGCCCTGGCAATGAATCCGAAGATTCTTCTCTTCGATGAGCCGACCACAGGTCTTGACCCGGTGATGACCAGTGCAATAAATGCCCTGATTCGTGATGTTCAGCGCAAATCGCAGGCGACTAGTCTTGTTATCAGTCACGACATTGAAGGTGCATTTGAGCTGGCAGATTATATGGCTATGATTTTTCAGGGAAGAATCGTATTCGATGGTGATCCCGAGGCATTCAAGAACACTACCGATCCGCTCGTGCGTCAGTTTGTGGAAGGCAAGATGGAAGGACCCATCAACCCTATTCAGTAACAAGAGAACAGAATTCAGTATCCAG
>DAISYU010000044.1:16066-24023 GCA_036825155.1 Thermodesulfobacteriota bacterium
ATGGAAGGACCCATCAACCCTATTCAGTAACAAGAGAACAGAATTCAGTATCCAGTATCCAGAATCCAGAATCCAGAATAACAAGAACCAGAGGAAAGAATAAAAGAGCGGAGTGTTGGAGTGCTGTCGAAGATCCCGCTACCGCGGGGGAGTATTGGGAAAGACAGAATTCAGAAGCCAGAATCCAGAATCCAGAATAAAAAGAACCAGAAGACAGAATAACAGACTGGAGTATTGGAGCGCTGGAATATCAGGGCATGGCAAATTCGGTTTCCGGGTGTCTTACAGTAAGCACCGGGCAGGAAGCTTTTTTCACCACCTTTTCAGCAGTATGGCCGAACAGGACATGTTTGAGACCGGTGCGACCGTGTGATCCGATGACGATCAGATCGATGTTTTCTTTTTTTGCAAACTGAATGATTTCATAAAACGGCACACCATGGAGGATATAGGTGCCGCAGGGGATCTCCGAAGGGACCATATCCGCCATCATGTCTTCGAGTCTTTTAGCGGCGTTCTCTTCGAATTCCACATAGAGCTGGGGGAGAATACTAGGGCTGAGGTTATACTCTGAGAACTCTGTAAAGTCCTGGAGGACATGGAGTAAATACAGCCGGGCCTTGAGTACCCTGTTCAAATCCACCGCATAATTCAATGCGTAACGGGCAGACTCGCTGAAATCTGTAGGAACGAGAATTCTCTTAACCATAATTAATTAAGTAACGTCGAACCCTCCGGAGTCAATACCTCCGCTGCTTGCGTTTATAGGGACAACCTAGTATATGTGGCCACATATGAGGCATTGTGCTTGGGTCCTTATCTTTACACTCATCCTGGGATGTGCATCTCTGAGAGTTTCTGCCCCTGAGTATTATCCCTTTCGAGCGGAGTTCAGTGCTGCCGCAGTGATAGGTGGAGAGGATTTCCATGTCTACGGGGCACTCCTGATAAAATCGGATACCGAAGGGGTTGCGCAGATCTATGGTCCGGCAGGCTTTACAGTCTTTACACTCGACATGAAAGACGGAGTTCTGACAGTACTCGATACCTGGGGCAGGAAGCTGTATCAATATTCGATCCCCGTCGAGGATGTTGTCGGGCTTATCGCAGGTACGCCACCGCGGGACAGGTATATTTTCAAGAGGAAATCCGGTGATGACCTCAAGGTGACGTATACGTGGGGATCAGTCATTCTGGAAGAGAGCATGATCCCGAAGGAGATCCATGTCAGGGGTGATACAAGGCTCGATGTGTTCTTCGATAGTGAGGATAATACATTGACATTGCTGATTATCTACGGTTCTGATACATTGAGGATCTCATTAAAGATTAAAGAGGGAGGAAGGTGGCTCTAGACATCTTCCGTCTTATAACAGGGGATGTGGTGAATATATGATCGTAATGAAATGTCCAACATGCGGGAAAAAGGTGGTATGGGATGATTTCCAACCAACGGACATCAGGTGTCCTGGCTGCGGGGAAGGGCTCAATGTCCATACCTCCCTTAAAAAGAATATAGAGCTGCGGGAACTTACAGAGGGGAAAAAGCTTCGCTACTGTCCACATTGCAATGGCATCGTCTCGAGAAGATGGTTCATCAGATGCCCTCACTGCAATTACTGGCTCTTCGGTCCTGCTTCTTTTCACGGAAACTGGCCCTTTGTCCTGGCACTGGCACTGATATATCTTTCATTCACCTTATACTATGTACTCTACATTCACTGATTGCGGTTGATTCATATTTGCGCTAATAAGACTATGTAGAAAAATACACTCTGTACGAGATAAGGCGCTTAACGTGACCAATCCGTTCATCTCACCTGAGAAGAAAAAGATTCTTGAAGACAGGATGAGAGACCTGGGGATAGAAGAGAAGGATATTGAAGAGAAGTTTATCCATGCCCAGGGAAGGGGAGGACAGAAGGTCAATAAATCTTCCAGCTGTGTGTATCTCAAGCACATTCCCACCGGTATCGAGGTAAAATGTCAGAAAGCCAGGACACAGGCCATGAACCGATTTTTTGCCAGACGTATCCTGTCGGACAAAGTAGAAGAGATCCTGCACGGGCATGCATCCTCTACAGAGAAGAAGACAGAGCGGATTCGCAGGCAGAAAAACAAGCGTGCACGAAGGGCGAAAGAAAAATATATTTCTGGAGAAGAAAACAATCCTTAAGGAAAATAATAAGTTGACGATACCTGAAAGTATGATCGCATAGCAACATGATACCTAACCACAACAAAAGGATATGCGTATGGAAAAGTCTGATTCATACCTGATGGAACACCCTGACGAGGCATTGAGGCTTGATATCAAAACCAATCCTGAAGAAGTCAGAAGACAGGCGCGGATGTGCGGCATTGGACCGGGGGCACGTGTCCTCGACGCTGGCTGCGGCTCCGGCAAGACCACATCCATCCTGCACGAACTGGTACAGCCGGGCGGTGATGTTGTCGGGGTAGACTTTGCAGGGGACCGGATAGCGTATGCAAGAAAGCACTACGGCGGATCCAGCGGTATCGAGTTTCATCAGATGGATCTTAGAGATTCCCTCGATTCTCTCGGACAGTTTGATTTCATATGGATGCGGTTTATTCTGGAGCATTATCTCGATGGTGCCCTGGACATCATTAAAAACGTAACTGATTGCCTGAAACCGGATGGCCGTATATGTTTGCTCGATCTTGATTACAATTGTCTCAGTCACTATCCCATGAATCCTGAATTGGAATCGACCTTGAAGAGACTCATTGGTATGATGGCAGAGAAATATAACTTCGACCCATATGTAGGCAGGAAACTCTATACCTACCTCTATGATCTCGGATTCCGTGATATCCAGGTTGACCTCATCTCTCACCATCTTATTTACGGCGAGCTGAATTCGAGTGATGACTTCAACTGGATCAGGAAGGTGGAGATGGCATCTATAAAGGCGAAAAGACTCTTCCAGGACTATCAGGGAGGCTATAGTGCCTTTTTACATGACTTCAAGGCCTTTTTCAAGGATCCGAGGAGGTTTACCTATACGCCGATCATGATCTGCAGAGGGAAGAAGCCTTTATAATAAAATCAAATAATTCAGCAACTAATGGAGACCTAACAGCTATGAACCTAAATTATGCAGACTGGAAGAATCAGCATAGATCAGTATTGGAAACTTTCCCGGAGAAAAAAGTAGTCATGTTATATACAGGAGGAAAGGACAGTTCCGTTATCCTTTCCTTTCTCCTCAAAGCATCGGAAGAATTCGGTTTTGAATTTGAAACAAGTGTTGCAACATATCCAAACCATGTTTTCCCCGATGCAGACAAACAAGAACTTGATAGATACTGGCGTTCACGTGGGATAGCTATTCAGTGGCATGATGTGAACTCCTCGGATGAACTTCTTGAAGCAGCGGTACAAGACGGTAAAAATCCATGCCGTGTTTGTCAAAAGACAAAGAGAGCATATCTTTTTGAATACTTGAAGAGGGTTGAACAGAACAATAAAGATAAACATATTGTTGTCATCTTCAGTTTTACCCTGTGGGATCTGGTTAGCTACTCTATAGAATACCTGATTAGCGGGGTTTATGGTCATAAGGACAGCAGCAATACCCGCAGTGATAAGAACACGGAAGAAAGATTCACCCAAACATCTCAACGTTTTTACCCTTTAATAGAACTCAAGGACGGGCTTACCATCTTCAAGCCTTTGCTCAAGTATAATAATCAGGAAATACTCAAGATAGTATCAGAAGAGCAGATCCCGTTATCGAGTGTTGAATGCACGTATAAAGATTTCACACCGAAACGTAAGTTATTCGAATACTATGATCAAACGAATGCTTTTTTCGATTACGATAGTGTCCTGGAATATGTGAAGCACAGTTTTAAGTTGAATGAGGTATCTTTTTATACTGACAAGAAAAAGATCGATTTCATCAAGAATATGATATAATTTATGATACTTAGATCCCGGATATATCTTAGACATTCAGTCTAGAACCGACCGAAAGGAATTATTAGGGTTGGTATGACTATGTTCTTCATGACTTTAGAACATGAAGTGAATGAAGAAGAAACGAAAAGGCTGATTCAATGTTGTCACGAAGACTCTCAGGTGGAAACTAACAGATAATTCACATCATGATGACGGTATTCATGCCCAGATCATAGACATCACCTTTAGGAAGGACATACTATGGATATCGAGAACACCTTAGATGAAAACAAGAGAACAGGAATACAGACAGCAGAACCGACAGGATCTCAGCAGATTTCGATGATCCCTTTTACCCGACGAGATCTTATAACTCAATCATCAAAAAACCTGAAACAGAAGACTTTTCTGAATAGTGTCAATCATGTTCATTTCATGTGCGGTCAGATTTTTGCGAATATAGTACATACAGTGACGAACCAGGAGTATCTTATCAGGGTAACCCCGGAACCTTGTCGCGGTACTGAGATAACATGCGCTCTTCCGGAAAATATTCCTTGTGGCACCAATGAACTTGAACTGAAGACTCTGCTCATCGATGATGGAAAGATTATATCAGTCATGCCGGTAGAAACCATAAGCTTAAACAGCTCCTCTTTTAAGGCAAGGATTCAGGAGAAGGGATATATTTTCAGTGAACGGAATGGAAAGAGATTCCGGTGCAGTTTTGTTACTGCAACTATCAAGCAGGAAGAAAATGTTATCGAAGGAATTCTTGATGATTTTAATCCCAATGGATTAAAGATAGTACCCAATGATTCTTTTGAAACCTGGATTGTGAAAATCGATTTGTCAAAGAATCTGAATATCGATTTGTATCGGCAGGAACAATGTGTATTCTCAGGACCATGCAGATGCATACGTAAAGAGGATGAAGGAAACGCAGTCATTCTGGAGCCTTTAAATATTGAATGGAGTATATATAAGGGCATATATATAGGGAAAAAAAATCGTAATCCACGTCTGAATCTTGTCCCCTCACCAAAGATAACCTTCGACCATCCATTTATCAGAAACAGAGTGACATATGACATTTCGGACATTACATCCTCGGGTTTTTCTATACATGAGAGGATAGATCAATCATTCTTGATGCCGGGAATGATTATAAAGGATATGGACATTGTTCATGCCGGCGAGATAACCCTCAGATGTGATGCTCAAATAGTATATGCGAAGAAACGGGATAATCGCACATTAAGATTTGGATTTGCGATCCTGGATATAGAGGTAAAAACATACAACAGACTGTTCAATATTCTTTCAAACGCAGAGGATCCCAACGCCCAGATTTCTTACGAGGTTGAAATGAACGCTCTGTGGGACTTCTTCTTCGAATCAGGATTCTTTTATCCTGAGAAATATCTCTGCATAAGTAGATACAAAGAGGAATTCAAGAATACTTATGAAAAGCTCTATCATAATTGTCAGGAGATTTTTGCCAGTATTACCTACCAGGAGAATGGTAAAATTTATGGACATGTTTCCCTCATCAAGGCGTATGAAAAGACCTGGATGGTTCATCATCTTGCAGCAAAACATATGGGAAGAAAACGCACGGGTTTATTTGTGCTGAATCAAATATTGAATTATCTTGATGGTTTTTATCGTATGCCTTCCATCGGGATGAAATATTTGATCTTCTATTTCCGGCCTGAAAACAAATTCCCGGATTTCTTTTTTGGCGATGCATGCAGATCATATAATCAGCCCACTCGCTGCTCAATGGATATTTTTGCCCACCTTACTCTGGATCTTCTTCCTCAAACCTCTGATATGCCGGATGGATGGTCAATCAGAATAAGCTCTCCTGAAGACATAGAGGAAATGAAGAAATCATACGAGCAGATATCCGGGGGACTCATGATAGATGCATTCTGCCTGGATACTGAGGATTGTGAAGAGAAGTCTCTTGAAACAGTATATGCTGAGAAAGGACTGAATCGAAAATATAATTGTCATACCCTCATCTGCAACGATGAGAGAAAGGCATATTTGATTGCTGACCACTCCAACAAGGGCATTAATCTGTCCGAACTCTTGAATAGCGTTAAAGTGTTTGTGCCGGATGCGGAATCTGTACCCTGGAATGTCATGCACCATGCCATCTCAAAATGTGGTCATGATTACGGAACGAAAAACATAACGCTACACGTATTTCCCTGTGAATATCTGGATTCTGTAGGAGTTAACTATGAAAAAAGATACAATATGTGGGTTCTTGATGTACGGTATATCGATCAGATCATTGATTATATCAAACAAAAATATCGTTTCACCCTTTTGAAGATGGCCAAGAGTTTTCTCAAGGATCTCTTTAGAAAATAAACGATATCAACAAGATGAGGAGAGCCTATGATAAAGCTCCGGCCACTTTTCCTTAATCATACTGTAGTGAATTGAATCCTGGATTTTTACCTTGTAAAACTCACGAAAAAGGAGATTGAACAACTTTATAAGAGCCTCTTGTAAAAATCTCAAAATAGAACTAAATTTTAATTACCAAAACAACGATAGTATTCTTAAATGACTCAACACGCCAAATATTAATCGCGATAGAGGCCTACGAGAAATATTTGGGGGAGATATCCAGCATGAGCAACGACGAGAGTCAGTTATATAATATAAGAATAATAAGAACTTATGTAGAATACCTTGAGAAATATCATCCGGAGATCGATCTTGATGAAATCCTGAACTACGCAGGTTTGATAAGGTCCAGACTTGATGATGATGGGTACTGGTATACCCAGGCGCAGGCCGATAGATTTCATGAGATAACAAACAGCAAGATCAAGAACAGACCGTTTGCCAGAGAGGCGGGAAGGTATGTTGTTTATTCAAAAGCCTATAAGATAATAAGGCAGTATCTATTCGGGTTCATAATGCCGGCAACGGCTTATGAATTGATTGCTAAAGTCACTTCAAAGGTTACCAGGGGTTCTATACTGAGTGTTAAGGTCATCAATCCTCATCAAGTCCAGGTAATATCAACCCCTTCTCCCGGTGTTAATGAGAAGTCCTATCAATGTGAGAATCGTTTCGGTCAGTTTGAAGCGATGGCTGCGATAATGACAGGGAAATACGCAACGATTGAGCATCCTCAATGTTATCATCGTGGAGATGATTTCTGCAGGTATCTTATTTCATGGGAAGAGACTTCTTCATTGGTCCTAAGACGTTATCGCAATATATTCTTACTTGTCAGTTTGCTTGCAATTGGAGTCGGATTAATTTTATTTCCAACTCTTATTAACCTCATGCTATTTTTTACATGTTTTGTTTTATTATCAGGTATGACGTTCCTGTCATGGTATCTTGAGAAAGAAGATTTCAAAAAGCAGGTGTCCGAACAATCTCATACTGCAGAACAACTGATGGAAGAAACAAAGATCAGAGTTAATGAGACAAAGCTCATAAAGGAGATCGGGCAGGCAATATCGCGAATTCTGGATATTGATGTATTATTGAATGTGATCATCAATACATTAGTAACCCGTCTTGATTTTGATCGAGGGATGATACTTCTGGGGAACAAAGATAAGACAAGGTTAGTATACAAGACCGGATATGGCTTTAACGATAAACAGGAAGAATACTTCAGAAGAAACGACTTTAATCTGGACAATCCGAATTCCAAAGGGCCTTTTGTTGTCGCTTTCAAAGAGAAAACGCCCTATCTTGTATCAGATATAAGTAGTATTAATGAAGACTTGTCGGAAAGAAGCAAAGAATACATGGGATTAGCTGACAGTGGATCTTTTATTTGTGTTCCCATTGCGTATGAAGATGAACCTCTTGGGGTCTTAGCTGTTGACCGGGGAAATTCTAAGAACAATCTTAAGGAGAGCGATCTTGAGTTGCTCATGGGAATTGCCCCGCAGATCGCCATCAGTATCACCAATGCCCGCTTCTTTGAGAAGATGCAGTCAAGTGAGGAGAAGTACCGGGTACTGGTGGAGAGTGCGA
>DAISYU010000045.1:0-23321 GCA_036825155.1 Thermodesulfobacteriota bacterium
ACACTCGCTTAGCAGGCGAGCGCCTTAAGCCACTCGGCCATCTCTCCTTTTGTGGCGGAGGAAGTAGGATTCGAACCCACGGTACCTTGCGGCACAACGGTTTTCAAGACCGCCGCCTTAAACCACTCGGCCATTCCTCCATGCCAGTAAATCTCCTTAACCGATTGGAACAATGAGGTCAAGCCCCATGTAAGGTCTCAAAGCTTCAGGGACTCTGACCGTACCGTCGTCCAGCTGATAGTTCTCCAGAATAGCGGCGACCGTCCTTCCTACAGCCAGCCCGCTCCCATTGAGGGTATGACAGAACTCGGTCTTCTTCGCCTGTTTCGGCTTATAGCGTATCTGCCCCCTGCGTGCCTGGAAATCACCGAAGTTGCTGCATGAGGATATCTCCCGGTACACCCCCTGTGCCGGCATCCATACTTCAAGGTCGTAGGTCTTGGCTGAGGAAAATCCGAGATCTCCGGTACACAGCGTCACGACCCGGTAATGAAGCCCGAGTTTCTGGAGAATCTCCTCGGCGTCGTGCGTGAGTTCCTCCAGGTCGGTGTACGAATGTTGAGGATTCGCAAACCTGACGAGCTCCACCTTATTGAACTGGTGCTGACGGATCAGGCCCCTGGTATCCTTTCCGTAAGATCCTGCTTCCCTCCTGAAACAGGGGGTATAGGCGACTAGCTTTGTGGGCAGATCATCTTCGCTCAATGTCTCGGACCGGAACACGTTTGTCACCGGAACCTCGGCGGTAGGGATGAGAAAATAATCATCGGTTGCGAAAAGGTCTTCTTCAAACTTCGGGAGCTGACCGGTGGCGGTCATACTCTCCCTGTTGACCATGAACGGCGGCAGCACCTCTGTGTATCCGTGCTCGGCAGTATGTACGTCGAGCATGAAATTGATCAGCGATCTCTCCAGCCTGGCACCGAGCCCCCAGTTGAGACAGAAGCGCGCACCGGTGATCTTTGCGGCTCGCTTGAAATCGAGAATGTTGAGATCCTCGCCGATATCCCAGTGATCCTTTGGTTGATAGGAAAACGAGGGCTTTTCTCCCCAGGAACGAACAACCACGTTAGCACTCTCATCTGTGCCCACAGGGACACTCTCATGCGGGATATTCGGGATCTCCATCACGATCAGATCCATCGCATCTTCGATGGCCTTTATCTCGGAATCAATGCCCTTGATCTTCTCCGAGATCGATCGCATCTCTTCCTTCTCATGATCGAGGTCGCTGCCCTCTGCCTTTGCCTTGGCGATACGGGAAGAGAACTGGTTCCGCTGTGATTTGAGTTCATCAGCCTCCTGGATGAGAGCCCTCCTGCGGGAATCATTCTCGAGCAGGTCATCGAGCCTGACCTGCGCGTTCCTGTCACGAAGAGCCTTTTCCACTACCGCGATGTTTTGTCTAATGAATTTCATATCTAACATGAGCCGGAATGTAGCATTCTCGCGCTTTCCAGTCAAGTTGTCGTAGCAGCAACAGACAAAAAAATCTCAGTGCCCGAATTCTATATCATACCTGGCTGAACCTTGAAGAGGGCCTGCACGGACACCATGTGAAAATATCATTTTCAATAATCCCAAGTAGTGTTATGAAACACCATTGAATTACAATATACGTTGATTATCCTGTTTATCATACTACTTGGATATTGTTGTTGAATATGAGAGAAACAGATAACGCAGTGTAAGAATAATGACAAATCTTTCCAGAAAACTACTTGTTGCAGTCATCCTGACAGCTTGTGTTGTCCTGGTGATCATCTCCGCCTTCTATACATTCATCAAGCTCAGTCCGGAACAACTCCAGCGGATTGTTGAGGGGAGGCTCGAGGAAATAACCCGCCGGGATGTATCCATAAAGACTGTAACTGTTCAGATCTTCCTGAGGCCGAAACTGAGCCTCATGGATGTTCGTATCGGCGATCCGGATGATCTGTATGCGTCGATCAAAAGAGTCGATGCTGCGATATCCCTGCGGCACCTTCTCACTGGGGAAACCCGCCTTACCAACATCGCCTTTCACCATCCATCAGTTTCCGTAAGCACCGAGGCCCTCGAAAAGATTCAGGGAGAGGAGGGAAGTACCCAGTGGCCTTCAGTACTGATCGTTGATGGGTATATGAATGTATCGCATGAAGACAATGAACTCATACTCAAGGATATCAATGGCTCCATCAGTAAAGACAAGATAGATTTTCATGCCTCGACCCTGGGAGGAACGGCACGCATTCAGGCCCATTTTAGCAGTGGCTGGAAGGGAAATATCTCATTGGACAACCTCGATCTTTCATCAGCGAGGTACGACCTCGGGGGCGTATGTTCCCTCAAGACGATTTTCGATCTTACCGGGGAAAAGGTCGATGTCTCCTTTGACACCAGGATACGCCAATTCAGACTGCCCTGGCACCGTGAACCTCTTGCAGTATTCTCTATTGGCCTTAAAACCAGGGGGACCTTTAACCATGTATCGCTGAACGAGGTTTCTCTGGAAATCCCCGAAGGCACGATAACCGGTTCGGGAGAAATTATCGATCTGAGCAAGAAGCGGGATGCCATGCTTACGCTGAACATGAAATCCTCTGATTTCGACTACGAACGGGTAGTAACCCTGCTGCCAACACATTTGTTTCCCCCCTGGCTCGATGACTTGCTCACCCGACAGATCAGGGACGGACGATCGAAATTTTCCGCCATTGGATATAAAGGTGCCGTGGGCGGACTGTTCGAGGCTCCGGCATTCTTTGACAATGCGTATATCGTTCAGAACCTGACCGGCCAGAGCTTCGGGTCCGGACACGGCCCCGAGCGGATAACCGATATCACCGGAGAAGTCATCTATGGCGAGGGAGACATCGCTTTCAAAGGGCTCAACGGCCTTATGGGTGAGTCGGTCCTCGATACTGTTGATCTTACATTTCAGGACGTGGCTCTTCCCGGGACGAAGGTCTCTGTTGCAGTAACGGCAGACATGCCGGCCGATGACTTCATAAAGACCTGGAGAGCGGCGATGGTCACTGAAAATCTCTATCGCGTGCTCTCCTCAGTCAAAGAGGTGAACAGCGGGAGGTTACAAGGTCATGTAAAAACCTACTGGGACGAGACATCGGGTGGTCCCCTGCAGGCATCTGGGAACATCGCCGTTGAATTCCTCGATCTTGTATGGGGGGATACCGTTATTCAGGGCCTGAGCGGTACGGTAACTGCGGAGGATTTCAGTTCTCCGTTTGATATCGTTCTTGCCGGCAAGGTGAACGACCTTGATGTAGAAAGATTCTCCTGCAAACTGCATGATCCTTTCGGCGGGATGCGCTATGAGTTCTCGTTGAAATCAGGCCCTCCTTTTCAGACAGAGTCCTTCAGCGTGGGGAAAGGATCCACTTTCTTAACTGAAGGAACCGGCACAGGACCCAGGATACATGCCCGGGCCACACTACGTGCAGACAGATTCATCCTGTTTGACACAACTTATTCACCCACAGGGGAATCCATTTCGGCAACAGGAACAATTGCAGGCACGCTCTGGCCCGAAGCTGACATCGAGTTCCTTGATATAAAACCGCAATTACCCTCAAGCGACCTTACAATATCAGGAAAAATCTCAGAAGGTAAAGGAGACCTGCATATACAGGGCTCGCTCGATCTAACGCAGCTCCATGCCACGATAGATGAGAAGGCTCATCCTCTCTCGGGAAGTGTTGCCGGGGATATGTCCATCCACTGGGGGGATACGACCAAACTGTCAGGTGCGGTTATATTCAATCAGGCCATGTTCTGTGCCGACGGCATACCGGTGGTTCTTGAAGGACCTGTTCGAATGAGTGATGACACGCTTGTAAGCGAAGACATGAAAATACTGGCACAGGACATCACCATCCGGATCACCTCCGGGGTCCTCACGCTTACCGGTCGGCCGCATTTCACCGGCATACTCCTGATCGATGGAGTGAAGGTCACCTCCCAGGGGAAAGGTGTGAGCAAGTTGTTCACCTCCCTCGACGGTACTGCTCCCATTGAACTGACCAATCTCGATCTCTACGGGATACCCGTAGACAGCATGAAGGCATATGCCGAGTTGAAAGACGGCGCACTGGACCTTTCCGCCCTCTATATACAGGGGGCATCGGGCACTGCCCACGGAAGCACATCTATCAACACTGCCGGCGATTCAACCTTTGATGTAGTCATTTCCCTTAAGAATGCCAATATTCGGCAATACCTGAATGCAATGAGCGAAGAAGAATCCTGGATACGTGGTACCATGGACCTCGAAGGACACCTCTTTGGGAACACAAACTCGCTGAACGGATCACTGGTCCTGACGGCACGGGACGGGAAGATACAAAAATACGCCCTGTTTTCAAGAATATTTGCCCTGCTTAACGTATACAAGATCATTCAATCCCATGACATCGAACTTACGAGCAAGAATTTTCCATACAATATGATCACTTCGACATTCACCTTTAAAGACAGCATCCTCTCATTCGATGATTTCTATTTTGACAGCAACTCCCTTCAGATATCGGCTGTGGGACAGTACTCACTCAAGACGAAAGAAATCGACAGCATCCTCGGGGTGCAGCCCTTCGAGGCCCTTGACAGAACCATCGGCATGCTCCCGCTGTTGGGATGGATCCTGACAGGAGAAGACAAGAAGCTCATCGTGGTGAGCATGAAGGTCAAGGGGGAAATAGATGATCCCACAGTTCAGATTGCCCCTTGGGATACCGTCTCCAAACCGGTCAAGAGTTCATTGCTGCGGGCCTGGGAATTATCAACTGACTTTCTCAAAGAATCACGGGACCTGCTGCCGAACGGCAAGGACTAGTACGACCTTTGTTTTTCGAGAAAGAATGTCTGCATCTTTTCGATGAGCGGGTTCAAAGTTGACCGGTTCAGTGCTGAAATGACTACTCCGTTGTAACGCATCGCCAGCCCGTGGGCAAATTCTCCATCGCAATCATCGGCCTTGTTGAACACCTTTAACCTGGGGATGTCCTGCAGCTTGAGTTGTTTGATGATATCATCCACGGCCTGCATTCTATATTCCAGGTGAGGATCGGTAAGGTCGATCACCTCCAAAAGGAGGTGCGCATCTTCCAGTTCTTCAAGGGTCGCCACAAAAGCGGCCCGCAAGTCATCGGGCAGGTCCCTGATGAATCCCACGGTATCCGTGATGATCACCTCGATATCCCTGGGAAACCTCAATCGTTTGCTCGAGGGGTCCAGCGTGGCAAACGGCATGTCTGCCACGAGTACATTACTCCTTGTCAGGGTGTTCAGCAGGGTGGATTTGCCGGTATTGGTATACCCGATTATGGAGATGACGGGTACGTCATTCCTCTTCCGCCTGAGCCTGGTGAGTTTCCTTTTCTTGCTGATATGTGCCGCGTCCCGCTCGAGCCTGGCAATCCTGTCCTTTGCCCGGCGTCTGTCCACCTCCAGCTTTGTCTCTCCCGGCCCTCTTGTGCCGATACCCCCGGCAAGACGGCTCAGGGAGGGATTCTTACCCACCAGCCTCGGCATATTATAGTGCAGCTGTGCCAGTTCAACCTGGATCTTCCCCTCCTTTGTCCTGGCCCTGCGGGCAAAGATATCCAGAATGAGCTGTGTCCGGTCTATGACCCTCATGTCAACAATATCGGATATGGAACGGGCCTGAGAAGGTGAGAGTTCATGGTCGAAGACAAGCAGGTTCGCATCGACGGACAAAGCTTTTATGAAGATATCCATGATCTTCCCTTTCCCCGCCACATACTTGGGATCCGGCTTGGGGCGTTTCTGGACCACCGTATCCATAACCGTAATCCCGGCCGAGACGGCAAGACTCTTGAATTCATCAATCTCTATCTTTGCATTCTCCGACAAATCAGGGATTACCGCTACTAAAATGGCCCTGTCCTCTCCACCTCCTGCCTGCAGCAGTGTCTGCTTCTTGGTGATCTCATTCTCGAGCTCTGCAATAAAGGTGTGAAAGGGGATATCTATCTTGTGCGTCGGAACCGGCTTGAGAATATTCCAAAGCTTAGAGGATTCCTGTGCAGGGATAAGGTGTGCGCCAAAGGCAAGTCCGGGGTCTCCATCTTCATCAACCGTTATGGCATACATGATATCGAGCCTGAGCTTTGCAAGATCGGTAAGGTCCTCGGTGGTAAGGCCTTCCGGCGCAAGATGAGTATGAATGAGTCTGAGCCCCTGAAGGCGGCCCGGGTGAATACGCCGCCTGCTCAGTTTTGGGATCGATATCCCGGTGGCAGTCCCTGCAATGACATACTCCACCATGCCCAATCTGCTGATGAGCAGCCCGATCTGGATGCCTGTGCTGTGAGAAATCCTCGACAGTTCCACACAGAGTTCCTGCGATACTACCATATCAGGCGGGACTCGCCTTCGATAAAGCCGCTGAATGGATTTAATCTCGGATGCCTTGAGCGGCTTTGTGTTTCCGTAGACCTTGTGTATCGATTCCTCCTTGAGGGGCTTACGCCTTTTCTATGAGGGAAGAATGCATAACAACCTTTGCACGGTTGTTCACCATCTCGATGAGTATACGAACACGGCCTTCGTCCGATCCCCATGCCTCGAACACGCCATAGAGGTCCTTCATGGGACCGGATTTGATTCTCACGACATCACCGGGCATAAAATCCACCGGTTTTTTGATGATACCCGAGCCTTCATCCTCAAGGGAGTGCAGGCTCACAATAAAATCCTCATCGATGGGAACAGGCTGATAGTTGTCCAGGAGAATCCTTCTCACCCCTCTGCACCACCGTATCTTATGGAGATCCTCTTCATTGGGTGCAACCTGGACGAATATATAGTTCGGGAAAAGGGGATATCTCTTCAGGGTCTTCTTTCGGGCATGATAGACATACTTCTGCATCCAGGGCTGATAGACTTCTATCCCTGACTGCCTGAGCACCATACAGGCTATCTCCTCTTCCTTAGGATTCGTCTGTACTACAAACCATTGCTTCATCTAATCTGCTCCAAGGCTAATGTATAGCCCAAAGCATCGAACGAGTCAATCGATGCAGCCCCTCATCTTAAGGTAAAGATATGGTCTTCAGGGGCTGTTTACCAGTGTTGAGACCGGTACAATCTCAATGCCGAGTTCCTTTATCCTGGGGATTTCCTTCTTCAAAGCTGCTATGGTTTCAGGATACGGATGACAGATCCCGATGGCCTCAGAGTGTTTCATTGCAATCGAGATCAGTTTTTCAATCTGACATCTGATGTACTCTCCCGACTTTTCATTATCCAGGAAAACATCCCGTGCGTTAAACGGCAGTCCGATATCCTGAGCCGCTCTCCTGCACACGGATTTATTCGTGGTGAGGCTGTCGATGAAAAAGAGCCCGTCCCTCTTCAATTCAGTAAAAACAAGCCTCATAATACCATTATCTGCTGTGACAACAGAGCCCATATGGTTATTCACACCGGATATGTAAGGGACACTCCTGAGGTCCTCCTTAACCACAGCGACAATCTCATCACGGGACATGTCAGCATAGAGCGCTCCGGCACCAGGGTCTTTGCCGTTACCCTGCATGGGCAAATGAAGAATGATCTCTTTACGTTGCCCATGAAGGTAATTCGCCACATTCGTAGAGTGTGGCCGCTGAGGCAATATGGAAAAGGTGAGATCCGCCTCTATGGCGCCGATCTTTCGGGCAGGTTCCATTGACAGACCCAGATCATCCACTATGATCGCAATCCTCGCTGACCTCTTCATGGCCTTCTGGAAGAATATATCCCAGGTTGATTCCCGAAAAACAATCCGGGTGTGATTGGTATCCACCACCTCCACGCCGGCAAGGCCTGCCAGAGAAGAAAACGAGGAGCGGATTTTCTTATCCGACAGCTCGTCTTTTACATATACCCTGACAGCAGTGCCCGTAATACGGGTATCCTCCCGGGAGATGCCGAGGTCGAAAAGACACCCTTCAATGAGGAGTTTTTCGGGCAGAACAGCCTGAACATATACCGGGGTGTCTGCAGGGCTCTTCCAGTGCCTGTCAATGAGAAAGGCCACCGTGACTGAAAGTGCCAATACGGCTATGATGACAATAAACGCTGATCTCTGAGACTTCTTCATGCTGCCTTTTTAGACCAGGTGAACACCTCCCAAGATTTCAACAGGTCCAATCCGTACTTGAGCTGGTTGTCTTTCTTCAGGAGCTCATGAACACTTCCCTCCAAGAGCTCTTCCGTCTCTTCCGGAGCCGGCTCGAGGTGATCTTTGAGGTCCTTTTCGCGGATAAATTTCTGGGAGTTGTTCTCCTCTTTAGCCGGGAGAGTCTGCTCGATCCAGATATCAGGCTCAATGCCGGTAGCCTGTATTGACCGCCCTGAAGGCGTATAGTACCTCGCCACGGTAAGCTTGATGGCTGATCCGTCGTTCAAAGGACGTATGGTCTGAACCGAAGCCTTTCCAAAACTCTTGACACCCACGACAACCGCTCGTTTATTGTCCTGAAGCGCTCCGGATACGATCTCCGCTGCACTCGCACTGCCGCCGTTAATGAGGACAACCATGGGGAAATCGTCGAACGTCCCTTCCTTTTGCGCGATATATTCGGTCTTGTCTTCAGGCTTCCTTCCATCGGTATAGACAATCTTCCCCTCGCTCAAGAAGAGATCGCTCACGGCAATGGCCTGATCCAGAAGCCCGCCTGGGTTATACCGCAGATCAAGAATCAAGCCTTTGAGCGGTCCCATTTCCTCGAGGGCATTGTAGATGTCCTCTGCGGTGTCAACCTGAAAATTTCTTACCCTGATATACCCGTATCCGGCTTCGAGCATGTCTGATTTCACACTCTGTATATGAATGATTGCCCTGGTTATGGTGATATCAAACGGTGTTTTTTCAGATTCCCTGAATATGGTTATGGTTACCTTTGACCCCTTGGGACCTCTCAGCAGTTTTACCGCATCCTCGAGCGTCATGTCCGTGGTGGATTCCCCCTCGATCTTGATTATCTTGTCGCCGGGAAGAATACCTGCGTCGAATGCCGGAGTCCCCTCGATGGGGGTGATTACAGTGAGCACATCGTCACGTATCCCTATTTCTATCCCGAGTCCTCCGAATGATCCGGTGGTGCTGATCTGCATCTCCTTGTACCCTTCCTTGGTAAGGTATGCAGAGTGAGGATCAAGAACGGATACCATTCCCTTGATGGCCCCTTCGATAAGTTTTTCGGGCGGGACATCTTCAACATAGTTCTGCTCAATAATTCCTAAACAGTCGGTAAACTTTTCAAGTTGCGGATATATCTCTGAGGTGTCGGCCTTGAGTACATTTGCATGATTGAGCAGGAAGAAGGAGAGAAAGACCAGGATGACGCCCCCACCCAGCCAGATCGCTTTATGATGTTTCATATCTACTCCTGTAGATTTTTTTACGTAAAGTACTTATCGTCTATATCACACATCAAATTACGATAAAACAACTACTATTCCTGCGCGAGCCAGGTGTGAGGGTCTTGCGGCTTGTCGTGAAACCTCAGTTCAAAGTGCAGCGTGGGCTTGAGGACATCTCCGCTCTGACCCACTCGTGCGATGGTCTCTTTGGCGGAAACCTTGTCTCCCATTGTTTTGTCAACCTTCTGGAGGTGGCCATAGACGGAATAGTATCCTCCTCCATGATCAACGATAATCGTGTTCCCGTATCCGTTCATCCAGTTGACAAAAACCACCGTGCCCTCATAGATGCTCATGACAGGGGTGCCCGCTCCTGTCTCGATATCGATCCCCTGCGAGCGCTGCGCTATCCCCTTGACATGGAACGTTCCAAAACCGCGTACGATCTTTCCCTTGACCGGCCACGGCAGTTTCCCCTTCTTCTTATAGATACTGCCGCTTGCGAGTTCCTTCTGCCTCTTCTGCGCTTCTATCTGATCCAGGAGATCCCTCATCCTGTCCTGATACTTATCAGAGGTCCGCTTCAATGATGCAAGCATCTTGGCCTTGTCTTTCCTCTGCCGGCCGAGCTCCCGGGTCGTATCCTCGAGATCTTTCAGATCGCGGTTCAGTGCTTTTGTCACCTCTTCAAATCTCTTACGTGACTGTTCGATCTGCGCGCGGATCGTGTTGTACTCCTGCAATATCCCATAGTTGTGAGCTATGATGCTGTTGAGATATCCTGTGTATTCTTCATGGGAACAATACAAATCAACCATGTCGAACAGCGATCCTTTGTACAGGCCCACCCAGTTGTTTCGAAGCTTCTCCTTGTGCCGGCTCTGCGCCGCCTCATAGTGATCCAGCTGTGTCTCGAAATAGGCGGACTGTTCCTGTTTCTTTTCGATATCCTTCTTCACCTGGGCTATCTTTTCTTCAATCCGGAATATCTTTCCATCGATATCAAAAAGCTTTTTCTCCTCAAGGCGGTACTTTTTATCAATGTCCTGGGCCTTTCTGCTCAGTTCCCTGAGCTGGGGGGGATCGTCCGATGCATACCCCACAAAAGGGATGCACAGGAGAATCAGGCCCCATACGATGCTACGCATCTATGTTCCTCTTGATGGCCAGCACGGCACCGGATACACAGAACATGCATGCAAGGGCGAAAATCCCGATGACCTGATGAAGGTTCAACGGTATGACAATACCGTACAGCACCGGTATGCGACTGATGGTATAGCTGATGGATGCCTGGATCGTTATGAGGGCGAGAGCCGAGCCGATGATCCCATAGAGAAGGGCCTCTATGATATACGGGGCATAGAGGTAGGTCTTTTCAGCGCCTAAAATATTGAGGACCTCAATCTCTTGCGTTCGTGTCATAATTCCGACACGGACAGACAAAAAGAGCACCATTCCCAGGCAGACGATAACGACAAGCGCAATGAAAGACCCGGCAAGCACAATGGTGTGGTATGCCCCTGCAATATACCCGATAAGTCCCTTGTTGTAGCGGACATCCTCTATCGCGTCAATCTCACCCACCTTCCTGGCAAGGGTTTCGATCTCGCCGGTATAACTGGTTTTAATCTTTATCTCAAAGGCATCAGGCAGGATATCGGCATCTATCCCGTCAATCCAGGGGTTGTCGGGTCCAAGCCACTGTTTCATCCTGAGCAGCCCTTCACCGCGGGGAATGAACTCGACGTGAGACACTCCATCGATCAGGGATAGCTTTTCCTTTATAGTCTGAACAGCGGCCTGCTGCTGAGGAGCTTTCAGGTATGCCATCACGGTTGAATTGGTCCCGGGAATAAGGGTAGCCCTGTTTGCAATGATTACGGCGAACAGCACGAGAAAGAGCTGGCATACCGCGAACCAGCATGCCATCAGGGTAAGCATGCTCCCCCAGGGGCGCAGCCTCAATCCGGTCCCAATCCGCTTGAAGATGTAGACGAGTCTAGCCATAGATCATTCTATCCGCCGACCACCTTACCCTTGTCCATCCGGATGACCCGGGCGAAGTCAATGATCGGGTCTTCCTTGTGGCTTGCTATCACAACGGTCATGCCTTTTTTGTGAAGCTTGTAGAACATGTTCATGATATATCTCCCCATGGTTTCATCGAGGCTTCCGACAGGTTCATCGGCCAGGAGAATATCGGGGTCATGAATAATGGATCTCACCAGTGCAAGTCTCTGTTGTTCGCCTCCGGAGAGATCACCTGCCCTCTCGTAGACCTTGTGCTGGAGCCCGACCCATTTGAGCATCTTCCACACCCTGCTGCGGATGTATATTGAAGACTTGCCGAGAATTTCCAAGATGATGGCTGCATTGTCGTACACACTCCAGTCATTGATGAGTTTGTAGTCCTGGAAAACATACCCGGTACGCCGCCTGATGGCCTGAATGCTGCCGGAATCCATACCGGATATGTCCCGGTCCTGAATATACACCTGCCCGTTCGATGGACGTTCGAGAGCGTACATCAACTTGAGAAGGGTCGTCTTCCCTGCCCCGGAAGGCCCCAGGAGAAAACAGCATTCTCCCTTCTTGATATGTATGGACACATCGCGCAATGCATATACATTACCGTGGTACGCCTTGGTCACATCTTCTAAGATAATCATCGTTCCTTAAAAAGCATATTGTCTGCAGCAATCGCTGCACACAAATGTTCCCTGCATGATCTTTATTGTAGTCTCTCTCTCATCACCACGGTCTACCATGCCATCTTCCATATGCATCCACGGGTCCCGACCACAAGACCTCCTTGATTATATGCCATAATCTTACCATTATTTCCTCCATTTTACACGAACTTCATTCTTGGTATGATTTTCGCAAGCTGCCAGGCATGGCAAAAGAGGATGAAAACGGTCAAGAGCGGTCGGAACAACCGTCGCTAAAACGGTTACAGGAAGCCAGAGAAAAGGGGCAGGTCTGTAAAAGTCCCGAGGTATCCACCTGCTTTCTGTTCCTGGGAACGATTGTCGCGTTCTACTTCTACATCCCGTCAGTAGCCTCAAAACTGGGCGCCATTGTGGGCTCGTACCTCGGCAACGCAAGCATCTGGGACGGCAGTCAGGAATCCGCCCTGTCCATCTTCCACCAGGCGGTTCTTCAGTTGGCGATCCTTGTACTGCCTATCCTCGGCGTGTTTCTCCTCATCGGTCTCGCGTCAAATATCATGCAGATCGGATTCGTGTTCAGCGCTGAGCCCATCACCCCGAAATTGTCGAAAATTAATCCCATTAAAGGATTCAAGACCAAGTTCTTCTCGCTCAAGAGCCTGGAACAATTAATAAAAACCATCCTCATTCTCATTGTAATCGCTGTGGTCGCCTACAGGGCGATCAAACGGGAAATACCCGTCTTCCCACCCCTCATTGACAGCGACCTGAGTGTCATTTTATTGACTATTTTCCGATCTTCCATGCACCTGCTCTGGGATTTCCTCTGGATCTTCATCATGGTGGCCGTTGCAGATTATGTGTTCCAGAGGTGGCAGCACAAGAAAGATCTGATGATGACAAAACAGGAAGTGAAGGAAGAGATGAAGCAGCTTGAGGGTAATCCGCAGATCAAGAGCAGGATTCGCTCTATCCAGCTCCACATGGCGCGCAGAAGGATGATGAAAGAGGTTCCCAAGGCTGACGTGGTAATTACGAACCCGACTCACCTGGCCGTGGCCCTGCAATACGAACGGGGCAAGATGGTAGCACCGGTGGTTGTGGCAAAGGGAGCGGGAATACTGGCAGAGAAAATCAAGGAAATCGCACGAACATCACATATTCCCATCGTCGAAGACAAGCCTTTGGCACGGGCTTTGTATAAAACCGTTGAGATCGGCGATATCATCCCGGAGAAGTGGTACAAGGCCGTGGCTGAAATACTCGCTTACGTCTACAAACTCAAGGCAGGTGTTCGATAAATGGCACAGAATGTAGCTTTACCGTTCGGATTGGATCGAAAGATAGCGAGTGATCTCATCATGGCCATCGGCGTTCTGATGGTGATGATCATCGTTCTTGTTCCGCTCCCCACCTTTTTCCTCGACATCCTGCTCACCTTCAGCATTACCATCGGCATCATCATTCTCATGGTAAGCATGTACACCACGAACCCCCTTCACTTCTCCGTATTCCCCTCGCTCCTCCTCGTGGTGACCCTCTACAGGCTTTCACTGAACATTGCCTCCACACGACTGATCCTTCTCCATGGATCGGAGGGAAACCTCGCTGCCGGCAGAGTGATCAACGTATTCGGTCAATTCGTCGTGGGCGGGAGTTATGTAGTGGGCCTTGTGGTCTTCGCCATCTTCGTCCTCATCAATTTCGTGGTGATCACCAAGGGTGCAACCCGGATAGGTGAGGTCACTGCACGATTCACCCTGGATGCCATGCCGGGAAAACAGATGGCCATCGATGCAGACCTCAATGCCGGCATGATCACTGAGGAAGAGGCACGAGAGCGCAGAGATCAGATCAGGAGAGAATCGGAATTTTACGGGGCCATGGATGGAGCCACCAAGTTCGTACGCGGGGATGCCATTGCAGGGATTGTCATCACCTTTATCAACATCATCGGCGGCATCATTATCGGTGTGCTGCAGAATGGAATGCCCTTTGCCGAGGCCCTGACCACATACACGACGCTCACCATCGGTGACGGATTGGTGTCCCAGATACCTGCCCTCATCATCTCCTCGGCTGCAGGTATTATCGTGACCCAGTCGGCGGCGGACAAATCCATCGGGAGACTCCTCTCTGAGCAGCTTTCCTTTCAGCCCATGGCACTGTTTTCCGCAGCCGGGATTATCTTCTTCTTCGGCCTCGTACCAGGCATGCCGCATATCTCATTCCTTGCAATCGCTTCACTGATGGGAGCAATAGGCTGGATAAGCCTCCGCTTTCAGAAAGAGGAACTCCCTGAAGAGGAACCACCGCAGGAGGAGGAGATCTCCCCGGAGGCACTCCTTCCCATGGATATCCTGGAATTTGAGATCGGCTACGGCCTGATCCCGCTGGTGGACACTTCTCAGGGTGGCGAACTTTTGACACGTATAAAAGGGATGCGCCGCAGTGTTGCCTCGGAACTGGGCATCATTGTGCCGCCCATCCATGTCAGGGACAACCTGGATCTGAAACCCAACGAATACAAACTCATGCTGAAAGGCTCTGAAATAGCCCGTTCGGAGGCCATGGTGGACCGGCTCATGGTCTTGAATCCCGAGGATGTGGAAATAGACCTGCCGGGCATCCCGGTGAAGGAACCGGCGTTCGGGCTCCCGGGGCTGTGGATCAAGAAGACCGACAGCGAACGGGCACAGCTTGCCGGTCTGACGGTGGTGGATACCTCGACGGTTATTGCGACCCATCTCACCGAAGCCATCAAGTCCAATGCCTATGATCTCCTCGGCAGGCAGGAGCTCCAGTCGATTCTCGATACGGTGTCCAGATCGCATCCCAAGGTTGTGGAAGACCTCATACCGGGGACTCTCCCTGCCGGCGTTGTCCTGCGAGTACTGAAAAATCTCCTCAGAGAAAAGGTCTCCATCAAGAACATCCTCTCGATCCTGGAAACACTTGCAGATTACGGGGCCATGACAAAGGATCCTGATATTTTGACGGAATACGTCAGACAAACCCTCATGCGCATCATCTCAACACCGTATGTTCAGGGGAATACCATCAATGTACTGGCTCTGGACCCCACTATAGACGGGATGATATCAAATTCTATCCAGCACACCGAACATGGTTCGTATCTTGCATTAGATCCAGACAAATCACAGAAGATATTAATGACGTTGAACAAGGAGGTGAGCAACGTGGGTAAAAAGGGAATGATTCCGATCTTGCTTACATCACCTCTGAGCAGAACTTACATGAAACGTCTGACAGAGCGTTATATGCCGGACCTTGTGGTGCTCTCGCACAATGAGATCCCACCTGACGTAACAATTAAAAATTTGGGGATGGTAAGAGTCGATGCAAATTAAGACATTCAAGGCAGCATCAATGAAGGATGTTCTCTCTCAGATAAAACATGATCTGGGCAGCGATGCAGTCATCATCTCAAAGAGAGAGATCCTCGATGAAACTTTCGGCATGACGGCCCGGCCCATGATAGAGGTCACTGCAGCAATAGACTATGATGCGGAGACATTTGACTATCACATAAAAGGCCATGCATCGTCACAGCCGATACTCCAGCCTCAACCGAGCCCGGTGCTGGCTGCATTCAAATCCCCTCATCCGGTCAACGATGAAATCATCGAGCTCAAGGCCATGATGAAGGAGCTGATCGAACACAGCGGATACAAGCTGCATGAGAAAAATCCGCTGCGGTCCCGCCTTATCAAAAAAGGGATCAGGCCTCATCTGGTTGATCTCGTCCTGTCCAAGCTTGGCGATAAAGCTCAGGCTGACACCATAAAAGACCTCCTGAAGAAACTTGTCAAGACGACCCCGGCCCCGAAGGAAAAGGTGTGGGTACTTCTTGGAACGACAGGGGTGGGCAAGACAACGACCATGGCAAAGATAGCTGCCAACTCGGTCCTGCACGAGGGAAGGAACGTAGGGCTGATAACCCTGGACACCTACAGGATCGGTGCAATAGACCAGGGCCGAATCTATGCGAAGATCTTGAATATCCCCTTTATCTCTGTTACAACTGTTTCAGAATTCAGAACCGCTCTTTCTCAGCTCGATTCAATGGATGTCATCCTTGTGGATACGGTGGGAAGATCCCCGTTCTGCAACGATTATATCTCCCAGCTGAGTCAATACATTGACGGCATTTCTCCCTGCAAGTTTCTCCTTATGCCGGTTGCAACTAGAGACAGCGAGATGGACACAACAACGAAGACCTTCTCAAGAATTGGAATAGATAGAATGATATTCACTAAAGAGGATGAAGCTCTGCACACCGGATCCATGATCACCCACAGTCTCCTCTACCGGATCCCTATCTCATATATCACGAACGGACAGAGGGTTCCGGAAGATATTGAGGGAGCATCTTCTGCACGCATCATAGAACGATGTCTCGGAGATATATCATGAAAGATCAGGCGCATACATTGAGAAAAATCTTTGAACGAGGGCAGACCGCCGCCGCCTCTCCGAAGGTACTGTCAGTGACCTCCGGCAAGGGCGGGGTCGGGAAAACGAGCATTGTGGTAAACATGGCCATCCTGCTTGCTGCGAAAGGGAACAAGGTTCTGGTTCTCGATGCGGATCTCGGCCTTGCGAACATAGATGTCATGCTCGGACTGACCCCGAAATACAACATAAAGCACGTCCTGGAGGGGCAGTGCCACCTGGAGGATATCCTGATAGAGGGTCCGGAAGGGATACAGATCATCCCTGCATCTTCAGGCATCCAGGAACTGGTTGACCTGTCCCATGAACAGCAACTCTGTCTGATGAACTCGTTGGATTATTTCGAGCAGGACATAGACTACATGCTCATCGATACAGGTGCAGGAATATCAAAAAATGTTATGTATTTTAACACTGCAGCCCAGAGAATCATCGTTGTCGTCACCGCAGAACCCACATCCATCACCGATGCATATGCACTCATCAAGGTGTTGAGAAAACGCTACGGGATAAAACGCTTCGACCTTATTGTAAACAATGTTTCGTCCAAAGTGGAGGGAGATCAAGTGGCAAGGAAATTGACTATGGTATGTGAGAGGTTTTTAGGGGATGTTTCGCTTGATATGCTCGGATCAATTCCCAGTGATGCCGGTATTACCGAGTGTATTAAGGGGCAGAAGGCTTTTGTCGGGGTGAACCCTTCGGGGGAGGCCTCAAAACGGCTCGAACGGATTGTAAGGCATCTGGAACGCGAGAAGGACACGCAGAGCAACGGCAATATCCAGTTCTTCCTGAAAAGAATGCTTATAAACCAGGTGAGTAAAGGGGTTGAATCATGCAGGATATAGCATTTCCAGACCTTACTGAAGACCAGAAGCTCAATCCGAATATCAGGGCAAAGGTAATCAACGAGTTTTCACCGTTGATCAAGTACATCGCCAGCCGTATTGCCATCAGGCTCCCACCCCATATCGATTTGAACGATCTTATCAATGCAGGGGTCATCGGCCTGATCGATGCCATTGAAAAATTCGACGCGTCCAAGCAGATCAAGTTCAAGACATATGCCGAGTTCAGGATCAGGGGAGCCATCCTTGACGAACTGCGGTCCATGGACTGGGTTCCGCGCTCTGTCAGGCAGAAGGCCCGCAAGGTGGAAGATGCATATTCCAGGCTCGAGTATAATCTCGGAAGACCTGCAAGCGATGAGGAAGTGGCCCATGAGATGAAGATCGATATTGACAGCTTTCATAAGCTTCTCTCCGAGACGGCATCGGTATCATTGCTCAGCCTCGATGATTTGGGAGAAGACGATTCCGATCTTTCCAAGAGGAACCTCCTTGAATATATCCTGCAGGACGAGCGGGACTGGCCCTCCCATAAGATCAGATATGCCGAGGTGAGAGACATGGTGGCCCAGGCCATTCAGTCAATCCCGGAAAAGGAACGGATGGTCATCTCACTGTACTACTATGATGAGCTTACCATGAAGGAAATCGGCCATGTACTGAAATTTACCGAGTCAAGGGTATCTCAAATACATACCAAGGCAATCTTAAGGCTTCGGTCAAAGATGCAAAAAGTCTTCAAAGAGATCATGGGCTAAAGATTTATGGACAATATCTCGATCTAATAAAAAAGATCGCGGAGGCAGTTATGGCGGCAGACAAGAGCATAAAAATCCTTGTTGTTGATGATTTTTCAACAATGCGCAGAATTGTTAAGAACATACTCAGGCAACTGGATTTTAATAATATTGTCGAGGCAGATGATGGATCCACTGCGCTTGACATCTTGCAGAAAGAAAAGATCGACATGATCGTGTCCGACTGGAATATGCCGAAGATGACCGGGCTTGAATTGCTCAAGGCAGTCAGGGCGGACGATGCACTCAAGGACATCCCTTTTCTCATGGTAACCGCCGAGGCACAACAGGAAAATATCATTGAGGCTGTCAAGTCCGGTGTGAGCAACTATATCGTCAAGCCTTTCACTGCAGAGACTCTCGGCCAGAAGATGAATCAGATATTCAATAAATAGGGGTTGGCGTGTCGAATCATGGAGAGAGAAAAGCCGAACTCGACAAGGACGGTATCTTCTTTGAAAAAGACAAGGCCGAACTTGATAAAGACGGAATCTCCCTGAGTGATGAAGAGTATAACGGCGGTTCTCAAGAAGAACAACTCCCCCCGGACGATACAGTAGAAACGCCGAAAGGTACCAATCAGCGATTCAAGGGGCTCATTATTGCATCCATTGTAGGGATCATCCTGATCGCCTCAGGGGTTATTCTCTGGAACACACAGCGTAAAATCACTCCTGCACCCGTCCCTGACAGATACGTGGAGGTGCGCGAACCTGAAACTATGTATTCGCCTGAAGGCGATATCGTCCTCGATCCGTTCATGATCCTGCTCAACACGCAAAGCCCTCACACATCCGGGGTGCTCCTCGCACAACTCAGCCTCCAGATAACACCCGGAACAGCGGCAAACATTGAAAGCACGATATTTGCTGTTCGCAGCCTCATCCTGGAGAGGCTCTCCACCAATGCACAAATATATTCAAAGAACGAGCTGGCGGAAATGCTGAAACAGGACTTGCAGAATTTCAAGGTAAAGGACGTCGCTTTTATTCAATATGAGATCCGTTAGAGGCGTATGAGAGATGATATGTGGAAAGGTTATGACACAAAGGGTGATTATGCCGGAGAACTTGATCGAGACAGACCCGCGGAGTGCCTATGGACCTGACAAAGATTGATACAATGATTGCGTCAGATGATTCCTCTCTGAGGCGCGAAGCAGCGACCCTGCTCGCCGGTTTCAGTGGAGAGGAGACCTTTGACAGACTCGAGGTCTTACTCAAGGACTCCAATAACGGTGTGAGGGATGCGGCCCAGAATGCACTCATCATGCTCGGAGGAAGGGGCGCAGTTGAAAAGATGGTCCCTCTTTTAAACCATGAGATACCTGCAATACGAAACATGGCGATCGACATCCTGCGCAAGATCGGAGAAGACGGTCTCGACATCCTCCATACCATTGCGAAAGACCCGACCGATAACATTCGCCTGTTTGTTCTGGACATTCTCGGAAGCATAGGCAGTACAGAGAGCCTGGATACTTTGATCGAAGGGCTCTACGATACGAATCCCAATGTCCGCAATGCTGCGGTCATATCCCTTGGACAACTGGGGGATCCCAGGGCATTCAACCATTTGAAACAACTCATCAACGATGAGGAGTGGATTCGTTTCTCTCTCATCGAGTCTCTTGCAAAAATACCTCATGAAGACATTGTGGATTTTCTCCTCGATGAACTCAGCCGCTGGTCACAAGATGAGATCACGCTGTGCTCCATCCTCGAGGCACTCGGAGAGATCTGTTCTGAACGGACCATACGGCCCCTTCTCGATTTACTCAAGAATGCAAACGAATATGTGGCGATCTCCATTGCCCAGACACTGCTGAAAATCATGCCCATCGATGCTGTCGAATTACTGCCCGAAGATGACAAGCGCCTCATCAGGAATATCCTTGAAGTCCATCTTGCCGATGCCGACGAAGATTTCCAGCACGCTATCCTTCAGGCGCTGTCCGTCATCGGTGACCATCAGAGTTCCCTCTATCTCATTGATCTGGCAAGAAAAGTGGAGCCGGACACCCAGATGGATAAATGGGAAGATCTCAAGGCTGCACTGATACGTCTGGGCGATTCCGGGATGATGATCGGACTGCTCGACCAGGATGAGAAAAGCCAGATCATGGCTTCACAGATTCTCGCAAAAATCGGTACTGAGAAGGAAAGTCGTGAAATCGCACAACGGGTTCATGGCTTTCAGGGATATGTGAAGAGGGCCATGACCGATGCCATCGCAGAAATAGGCGGCCCTGCAAGCAGGGAGACCCTGCTGCAACTTATACATGACCGGGACGGCCATGTAATATCGTCCTGCCTTCGTGCCTTGGGGACCATCGGTCATCCCGACGATATCAAAGAGCTGACCCCTTTTCTCAAGCACCCGTATCCTGATGTAAGGGATGTGGCCCTTGAGGCAATCGCATCCATTGGCGGCGAACCTGCTGAAGGGACCTTTGTGGACCTGCTCGGTGATTCTGATACTCAGGTACGGATCATGGCGCTTAATGGTCTTGATGACATGGAAAGCAGACAATTGGGGGATGCCGTACAGGCCATGGTGCGCGATCAGGCCCCTCAGGCGCGAATGGCTGCGGTTAAGATCATCAAAGATGACGAGCTGCCGATCGAACAAGACCTCCTTATGGCTCTGCTGAACGATGAGCTCGACGAGATCCGTCATCTGGCGATAAATATTATCGGACAGAGGAAGATCAAATACCTCAGGTCGTATCTGGAGGATGCAACCTTGAGTGACGAGATATGGACCGCGTATCATGCCATCGAAGCACTGGGGAAATTCCTGGACGAAGATGCAAAGTGCAGGCTCTTGAATATCCTGAAGAGCGGGCCTGATTTCCTGAGAATATCAGCCGCGAAAGCCCTTGGTGAATGGGAGGAGGAATCACTGCTGGGCGAGCTGGAGGTATTTATGGACGACGACAACCTCGATGTCGCCCGTGCAGTCGCAGAGGCAATGGATAACATACAGGGGGAGGGCTGTTACCATGGATAATTCTGTTTTTGAGACGATTAAAAATATTGAAGAGCTCCCCACCCTGCCGGCGGTCGCTATTGAGGTCATCGGGCTGTCCCGCAGACCGGATGTATCCATTAAAGATGTTTCCGAATGCATCTATAAGGATCCCCCTCTCGCTGCCAAGGTTTTGAAGATGGCGAATTCATCCTTTTACAGAAGGGGGTCCGGTGAGGTTGATACCCTGCATCGAGCTATTCTTCTGATGGGGCTCAACGAGATCATCAACATCACCACCTCGGTCTCCGTGCTCTCGATTCTCCCGCCGAAAGGCAGCGAGGGAGAATCCGTGCGGGAATCATTCTGGAATCACTGTATCGCAACCGGACTTATTGCGAAACGAATCGATAAGGAATTGGGGATGAAGTCTATGGGGAGGGAGTTTGTGGGCGGACTGCTGCACGATATCGGAAAGATCATCCTGGATGAATATTTCCACGATGAGTTCATGGAGGCACGCGCATTTTCCATCGATGTGGACTGTCCCATGTTTGCGGCTGAGATGGAGGTGCTCGGCACAACACACATGGAAGTCGGTCACTTCCTTGCGCAGAAATGGAACCTGCCCGGCTATATTGCCGACATCAATCATCATCACCATCATCCCGGAGAGGCACAATACAAGGATATCACCTCATTGATCACCATTTCCGATCTGTTGGCAAAGGCAAAGGAATTCTCCTGCGGCGGGGACAGGATGTCCTTCTCTCTGACAGATCAGGAAGCATGGCATATTCTGAAACAGATGGGACATCCGGTACTCTCTCTCGATCTTGAACGCATCACCTTTGAGATCGAAAATATCGGTGAAGAGGTAAGACGCTACATTGCCACGATCTCTGAACCCGGCAGTCAGGAGTCTGCACATGACAGGGATTAAGACCTCTGCACCGGCATCCATGATGAAGGATGAAACATTCAGGCTGCTGAGGGATTTCATATACGAGCAGTCCGGGATCTATTTCTCGGACATGAAAAAGCCTCAACTGGAAAACCGGCTTTTGCTCAGGCTCAAGGCAAACAATCTCTCGGACTTTGACAAGTACTACTATATGCTCAAGTATGATCCGCAGGCAGGAAAAGAGCTGCGCTGCCTGTTCGATTCCGTCACCACCAATGAAACGAGTTTTTTCAGGAGCCCCCCACAGATCCAGGCCTTTCAGGAAAAGGCCCTTCCTGAAATCATGGCAAGGAAACAGGACAACGGAGAAAAAAGCCTGAGGTTGTGGTCGGCCGGATGCTCTACCGGAGATGAACCCTACACCATGGCGATCATCCTCCAGGAGATCCTGCGGAACAAACTGTGTGAATGGAACGTGAAGATTTTTGCGAGCGATATCAGCGAAAAGGCCCTGAGATCAGCCAAAACCGCAGTATACAATGAATATACCCTCCGGTCAGTGCCTCCGGAGATAAAGCAGAAGTATTTCATCAAAAACGGTTCACAGTACACGATAAAAGACGAGATCCGCATGCTCGTTGAATTGCAGTATCTGAATTTCAATGACAGCAAACGTGTTCGACTCATGCGGGGGTTTGATATCATATTCTGCAGGAATGTGCTCATCTACTTTGACGACACAGCGAAGAAACGTTTCGTTGCACAGCTCTACGACAATCTCAACCACGGCGGCTACCTGTTTATCGGCCACTCCGAATCACTGCACAACATCTCACGGGCGTTCAAGCTGGTTCATTTTCCCGGGGCGCTTGGCTATAAAAAGGAATAGGCGGAGCACACTATGGACAAGATACTTATCGTCGATGACTCGGCAACAGTCAGAAAACTCCTGGTCCACACGCTGAAACCAAGAAGGTATACCTGCATCGAGGCCTGTGACGGGTTCGATGCACTGGAAAAACTGGCCATGCATCCGGATACCAAGCTTGTCATAACTGATCTGAACATGCCGAACATGGACGGCATCGAATTGATCGGCAACATCAGAAACGACCCCCAATACACGGATCTTCCCATTATCATGCTCACGACAGAAGCGGGCCAGGACAACAGACGGCTTGCCTTTGATGCAGGGGCAAACCTCTATCTGGTAAAGCCCTCACCGGCACACATCATACTCTTTAAGGTTCAAAGTCTTTTAGAAGCGGACGACTAGGCACAT
>DAISYU010000046.1:0-23096 GCA_036825155.1 Thermodesulfobacteriota bacterium
GCCCGCCCATGCGATAATCCCGGCAATCATGCCGTAGATGAATATCTCCAGGGGAGTAGTGTCCTCATCGGCAAGAAACAGCAGAGGCACGGCAAAGATCCAGGCAAGGGGCCACACCTCATAGGCAGGAAAGGATAAGGTGTAGCAGATACCGGCCAGGATCGCGAGAAAAAGCCGCCTCAAGTGTCCTTCCTCAATTGTGCATGCACAATGAGCTTTGATATCCTTTTCTTGTCCGCGCCGGTGATCTCGAAGACAACCCCGTTATACTCGAGCGACTCGCCCGGCTTGGGGATGCGTTCGAGCTGGCAGGTGATGAACCCGCCCACCGTGTCGTAGCTTCCTTCAGGGATCTGGACACCGAAGGCCTCGGAGAACTCGTCGATGGGCAGCTTGGGGTCCACCGAATAGATCCCGTCACCCTTCTCCACTATCTCCTGTTCCCTGTGGATGTCATTCTCCCCGACGATGTCCCCAACGATCTCCTCCATGATATCGCCCATGGTCAGCAGTCCGTCCACATTGCCGTATTCGTCGATCACGATGGCCATCTTGGTGCGGTTTTCCCTGAACTCGTTCAACAGATCGATCAGCTTCTTGCCCTCCGGGACAAAGTACGGGGGACTCATCAATTCCTTGATGTTTGAAAACGATTCCCTGGAATTCCAGTACTTCAATACATCCTTGGCATAGATCACGCCGATGATGTTGTCCATGGACTCTTCGTACACAGGGATTCTCGAACACCCTTCCTTGGTGATCACCTCTACGAGGTCGTCGATGGAAGAGGAACTCGCCAGGGCTATCATATCGACCTTGGGGACCATGATCTCTCTCACCGCCGTGTCCTTGAGCACGATGATGTTGTGTATCATGTCACCCTGGTCTTCATCGATGAAGCCCTTTTCCTCAACTTCATCGATGATCTTCTCGATTTCTTCTTTTGTGCTGGTGATGAGTTTTTCTCTTCTCAGGAAATACCACAGACGTTTAAAGACACTGATGTTATCTAGACTTTGACTTTGACCATCATCGTTACTTTCCAAACGAAATCTCCTTTTCTTATTTAAACAGTACAAAGTCCTATTTATCTCAATACATTCAATCCGTCAATCCAGGTGTTACATGCTTTCTTTCCTTAATGTCATGTGCTTAGACGCAGGATTGCTGAATAAATCCCGGGGGTGTTTTCATCGTCAGGCCTGAGGGGAATACCGTTGCTGAAATGTTTCGGGTTAAGAGGGAAGCTTTATTTTTGCTGTCCTGGAAAAATAGAGCTTCACCACATTTCTCATGAACAATTTGCTGTCATTGCGAGCGAAGCGAAGCAATCTCGTATTTTTATGCTGCAGAGATCGCTTCGTCATCCGCCGCGGCGGATTCCTCGCGATGACAAATGGTTGTTCAAACCAGCCCAGGAAGGTCCGGGGCTTGCGAAGACGGAAGACAGGACGTGTCCTGCGTAGCTAATGCGACGTGTCCGGCGAAGCCTTAGCGAAGACGGAAGCAGGATTGAACCACCGCTCATTTTGTGGTATGAGGAGGTCAAACTTAAGCAGCAGGAGTGCACCCATGGGAAACTATACCTTTACCGGGACGGATTCGTACGTTCTCGATTTTGAACTTTCTAAGATTGTGAATGCAAGCATCAAACTGGAAATGCCATTGTTGATAAAGGGAGAGCCGGGTACGGGCAAGACGCTTCTGGCCCACGCCATTGCGGAAAACCTGAAGATGCCGCTCATTGTCCTCAATGTGAAATCCAGCATGAAGGCGGTGGAGGCCCTCTACCAGTATGACACGCTCACCAGGCTCAACGACAGCCGGTTCGGGGATTCCAGCCGCGACGTGAGCAATATCGAACACTACATAAAGATGGGCAAGATCGGCCAGTCCTTTACCTCTGACGAGAAGGTGGTGCTGCTCATCGATGAGATCGACAAGGCGGACACGGACTTCCAGGATGACCTGCTCGACGTGCTCGACCAGATGTCCTTTGACATCATCGAGATAGACAAGACCGTGCAGGCACAGAACAGGCCCATTATCATTATCACCTCCAACGCCAAGAAGGATCTCTCCGACCCCTTCCTGGGGCGGTGCGTGTTCCATCACATCGCATTCCCGGACCAGGAGATGATGCACAAGATCGTGACAGCGCACTTCCCCGACCTGGACAAGAGGATGTCGGATGCCTGCGTAGAGACGTTTTACCGTCTCAGGAACCTCCGCGGCATCGAAAAGAAACCCGCCACCAGGGAGCTCATCAACTGGATCAGGATCCTGCTCATGGACAAGAGCTTCGACCCGAGCCACCTCTCGCGGAACGAGATCCCCTACTTAGGCGTGCTGTTCAAGAAAAGCGAGGATTATAAAAGCCTGCAGAAGCAGATAGGCAGCGGCTACCGGTAAGGCCTGCAAACCATGTTTGTCGAATTCTTTTACCTTCTCAGGCAGAAGGGGCTTCCCATTTCCCCTTCCGGGTTTTTGCGCCTTCAGGAGGCACTCCACAAGGGCATCGTTTTGTCACTGGACGATCTGTACTCCGTCTCGCGGGCTCTCATGATCAAATCCGAGCGGCACTTCGATATCTACGACAGGGTCTTTGCCCACTATTTCCAGGGCGCGGAGCTGAGCGGGGATATCACGGCAGAGCTCGACCTTGCCATCCAGTCCATGCTCGAGGAATGGCTGAAAGACCCCAAGGTGATGTCCGAGTTCCTGGGTATTGACGAGGAGACCCTCAGCAAGCTCACGCCCGAGGAACTCGAGGAGTACTTCCGTAAGAGGCTCGAGGACCAGAAAGGGCGCCACGAAGGCGGAAACAAATGGATCGGTACCGGAGGGACCTCCCCGGTTGGGCATTCCGGCTTTCACCCGAACGGCATGCGCGTGGGCGGATCATCGAGGAACAAGTCGGCGGTAAAGGTGGCCATGGACCGGAGGTACAAGGACTATACCGAAGACACCCGCCTCGGCCCGTCCCAGATATCCGAGGCCATGCGGCGGCTGCGCCACATGCAGCCGTCCGGGCCCAAGGACAATCTGAACATCGACAAGACCATCTATGAGACCATGAAGAACGCCGGTGAGATCGAGATCGTCTTTGACAGGTCCTTGAAGGACAAGCTCAAGGTGATCCTCATGATCGACAACGGCGGCTTTTCCATGGACCCGTACATCAATGTGGTCCAGGTGGTGTTCAATCATGCAAAGAGCCAGTTCAAGGACCTCAAGATCTACTATTTCCACAATACCATCTACAACCGGGTGTGGGAGGACCCCACGAGACAGTTCAAGTACCGGTTCATCGAGGACTTTACCCGGGACGACCCCGAGACCCGGCTTATCCTTGTGGGCGATGCATCCATGGCCCCCTTTGAGCTCTTCAGCCGCAACGGGAGCATCTACTATGCATCCCAGTCCGAATCGAGCATCAAAAGCCTAGATCTTCTTGCAAAAACATTCAAACATAGTGTATGGCTGAACCCTAAATATGCCTATACATGGTCCCATACACAGACCATCGAGGCGATACGGGAGATATTCCCGATGTTTGAGATCACGCTCAGCGGGCTGGAAAAAGCGGTTGAGCAGTTGATGAGTAAAAATTGAACGGGTGTGCGCCCGTAGCTCAGTCGGATAGAGCGTAGGCCTCCGGAGCCTAAGGTCGCAGGTTCGATCCCTGTCGGGCGCACCATGCATCTTCTGATCAATACAGGCACGTGGTATTCGGCAGATCTTACGTGTAACGATTATGATAAATCTACTGGATCTAAACAGGGAAAGACTGGCCGATGAATTCGGCGACAAGCCCTACAGGGCCGGCCAGATATTCAACTGGGTGTACGGCAAAGGCATCACCGACATCCATTCCATGACCAACCTGCCCCGGCAGCTCCGCGAAGAGATGTCTTCCCGGTTCACCATCACCTACCCGGAGGTGATTGACCGGCAGAGCTCGTCCGACGGCACGGAGAAACTCGCCTACCGCCTTTCAGACGGCAATATCATCGAGAGCGTCCTGATCCCGGAAAAGGACCACTGGAGCATCTGTGTTTCATCCCAGGCGGGGTGTTCCATGGGATGCACCTTCTGCTTTACCGCCACCATGGGGTTCATCAGGAATCTCAGGCTTTCCGAGATCATCACGCAGGTCCTCTATCCCATCCATGCCTATCCGGACAGGAACATCAGGAACGTGGTGTTCATGGGAATGGGCGAGCCCCTGCTCAATTATGAGAATGTTCTCGATGCGATACGCATCATGACGGATCCGGACGGCCCGTGCATCTCCAAGAGAAGGATCACCCTTTCCACCTGCGGCATTATCCCGGTGCTGAAATCGCTGGGCAGAGATACCCAGATAGGGCTTGCCGTCTCGCTCAATGCAGCGACAAACGAGGTGCGAGAGGGGATTATGCCCATCACCAGAAAATATCCCATGGCTGACCTCATCGATGCACTCAAGGCCTATCAGCTGCCGAACCGCAGGAGGATAACCATAGAGTATGTCCTGCTCAAGGGCATCAACGACAGCATCGCCGATGCGAAGCAGCTCATTCGCACCCTTCACGGCCTCAAGGTCAAGGTGAATCTTATCCCGCTCAATCCGTGGCCCGGGTGTACGTTGGAGCCGCCGGACGAACAGACCGTACTGGCATTCGAGGAACAGCTGAAAGACAGCCCTGTAGCGGTGATGATGCGCAAGGAAAAGGGCAATGATATTCTAGCTGCCTGCGGACAGCTTGCAGGAGGGAAAATACATGAACGCAAACGCACTGATTGATTTTTTGATGACCCCGGAGGCTTACCCGGAAAAGACAGAGACCGTCCGTCTCGTGCAGACGCATATATCGTGGGTGTTTATAGGCGATGCATTTGTCTACAAGGTCAAAAAACCCGTGGATTTCGGATTCCTCGACTTTACATCCCTGGAAAAGAGGCGGTTTTATACCCATGAAGAGCTGAGGTTGAACAAGAGGTTCTCACCGGATGTGTACCTGGAGGTCCTTCCCATCTCAAGGACATCGGACACCTACCTGCTCGGCGACGACTCCCACATCGTCGAGTATGCCCTCAAGATGAAACGCATCGACGAGGAGAAGATGCTCTTCAATCTCCTGAAACAGGGCAAGGTCACAGCCAAAGACATGGAACGGGTGGGGAAACACCTGGCAGCGGTGTATAGTCAGATAGCAAGCGACGACAAGTCCCGGTCCTTCGGCACGTTAGATACCGTCTCCACCAATGTGATAGAGAACTTCGACCAGACAAGAAAATATATCGGCGGACCCATATCGGCCGGGAACTTCGAGACCATCGAAGAGTGGAGCAGGAGATTCATGGCGGAAAACACCGCGCTGTTCGATAAAAGAGTGGCCGACGGGTATATCAAGGACTGTCACGGTGATCTCCACCTGCAGCACATCTGTCTTACCGACAGAGGGATCTTTGTGTTCGACTGCATCGAATTCAACGAGCGGTTCCGGTTCGGCGACGTGGCATCCGATGTGGCCTTCCTGTCCATGGATTTTGACTACAACGATCAGGGCGGACTCGGAGATGCCTTTGTGGAGGCCTACATCGATGCCTCCGGCGATATGACCATGCGGGATGTTCTGCTGTTCTACAAGGTGTACCGGGCGTATGTCAGGGCAAAGGTGACCTCGTTCATGCTCGATGACACCGGGCTGGACGATGCGAAACGAACGGCCGCCTTTGAAACCGCCAGAAAATACTATGACCTTGCATACGGGTATGTAACCGGTGAAGATTGACCTCCATATCCACTCGAAGAACGGATCGGACGGCAGGTGGGACTTGAAGGACATCTTTGCAGAGGCTAAGAAAAGAGAGATCGGGCTCATCTCGATAACGGACCACGACTCCATTGCCGCCCAGGAGGAAGCGAAGAGCCTGGCTGCCTCATACAGCATAGGCTACATCACAGGCGTTGAGCTCAATGTCACGTATTCCCACCCTGACTACAAGGGCGGCAAGGCCGCTTCGCTGGATTTTCTGGGCTACGGGATAGACATCACCAATGCTCCGCTGGTACGCAAACTCGACGAGTTACGCGCCTATAGGCAGGTCCGGGCAGAAAAGATCCTCGCCAACATCAACGAGGAATTGCGCAAACAGGGGCTGCCCGAGTTTAGTGATGCAGACCTGGATGAGATCCAGTCCGGTGTGGACGGTGCGTTCGGCAGGCCCCACATCGCAGCCTACATGATCGAAAAAGGGATCGTTTCAGACAAACAGGAGGCCTTTGACAAATACCTGGTGCGATGCAATGTCGAAAAGATGCCGCTGAAACTTGCCGAGGCATCGGACCTGGTCAGGGCGGCAGGCGGCCACCTGATTCTCGCTCATCCCAACGACCCCAACGGGACATCGCTTGTGGCCTTCACCCAATCGATCGAGACCCAGCAGACAATCATCGCCGGGGGCATGCTTGAATACATCGACGGCATCGAATGCTGGCATTCCCGGCATGACCGGGCCACCATGGAATCCTACCTGCGCTTTGCCAGAGAACATGCCCTCATGACCACCGGGGGATCGGACTGCCATCAGAGCCCGCCCATCTTAGGCAGTGTGGATGTGCCGGACTTCGTTGCCCGGCAGTTTGGTTTCTAGGAAAAATTGCTATTTGCTGATATAGTTACATAAAAAGGCGCCCGGCAGAAGGTGTCAGTCAAGATACAAGGAGTGTGGTATGAGAGAACCGTTCAAGGCCTTTATCGACAAGGAGATCACCGGCGATGCAGTTCTCATTGCCTGCGGTCTTCCTGCAACGAACAAGACGGAAACAACAGAGGTCATAGCCAGGCGCAAAGGCTATGAGATGCTCAGAACAGATATCATACGCAAAGAGGTGCTCAAGGGCGAAGACATCTTTGATGAGAAGGTGGCCTCCAACATGGACAAGAGAAAACTCGTCTATGACAAAATGTTCTCTGTTGCCAGCGATCTCGCATCTCAGGGGAAAGGGGTCATCCTCGATGCAACCTTCATTACCCAGGCGCTCAGGAGAAGGGCTGCCGAGGTGGCTGCCAGGAACAACAGGACCTTCATCATCCAGCAGACCAGCTGCCCGCAGGAATATTCCCTGGACAAGATTTCCAAGAGATCGAAGGAGAACTACGAGTCAAACGCCCTGACCGAGCAGGCATACCTGAACAACAAGAAGAAGTTCGAACCGGTTGATCTCGATGATCTCAAGGCCCTGTATCCTTCACTCTCTATCGTCCACCTCATCGTGGATACGGCATCGGATCTGGAAGACGAGTGGTTTGTGATCGAAAAGATCACCAGGTAACCGTGTGTGCCGGTATTCCACCGGGGGATCATGAGCCCCGATATTTTTAAGATGAAAATTTGATATTTCCGCAGCAGGAGACGATATACAAAATAAACCCAAGTATGAGGCATAATCAATGAGAAGAGCTATCATTTTCCCGTTAATACTAGTGTTGATCACAGGGTGTGCAGCCTCTTTCAAAGAACAGCGTGAAATCTCACGGCCCAGGGTCTCCCTTGCCATGGGAAAGTTGTACCAGGATGACATCCAGGGTGCACTGATCGAATTGAGAAAGGCTCAAAAGGCCAACCCGGATGATCCTGAAGTATACTACGGCCTTGCCCTTGCCTACTGGAAGTCGGACAAGTCGGATAAGGCATTGGAGAATGTTGACAAGGCCATAGCCCTGGGGGACAAGCTGGGGCTGGAACACCCGGGCCTCAAGAGCGAGGCGTACAATCTCAAGGGGATCATCCTGAGCAGCATGGGGTCCAAAAAAGAGGCGATTCCGGCATTCGAGGCAGCTCTGAAGGATGAACTCTACGCAACACCGGAATATCCGCTCCATAATATGGCCTCCATCTACCTCGCAGACAAACAGTATGACAAGGCTCGCGAAGCGGCAACCCGGGCACTGGAGTACAATGCCCACTACGCACCCTCCTGGGAGCTGCTCGGGAGACTGTTCATGGAACAGGGTAAAGACGCCCAGGCGATCGAGGCACTCAAAAAAGCAGTACTTGAATTCCCGGGATTTACCGAGGCGCACTATGAACTTGCACAGCTCTATCTTCGCCATGGCAAAACCGACGAGGGTATTGTTCACCTCAGAGAGGTTATCCGCCTTGATCCGAACGGTCTCATGGGAGCCATGGCCGAAAAGACCCTGCAGACACTTCCAGAGGCATTAGAGAAAAAATAGGCATGAATCAACATCCCAGAGTATGGATTACTCAACAGGACGCAAAGGATCTCGGTCTAAAAGGGGATGAATTCCCCTGCACCATCCTCGATATCAAGACACTGATATATGAGATCCTCAAGACAGGATCTCCCAGAGATATCATTGTGCTCCCTTTTTTCAGGACGTTTGCCGAGGTGGTAGAACATATCCGTGACAGGGGCATAAAAGGACCCATCATCATCTACACAAACGCCGAGATCGTACCGATGAACCTCCTGGACTATGCTGCCCAGGGAGTAATCTTCCTTGATTCCTCCCGTTTTACCCAGCCAATGGTAGTAGGGTTTATAACGTTCCTGCAGAAACAGCAGGAAATGAGCTCAGTCACCGACCAGCCTGAGAAGACCCCGGCCAGGGCGCATCCGAAACCTTCACAGGATTCAAAGGAGATCAGATCCCTGTTCAAGAAAATGCTGCGAAGGCGGTCGAAGATGCTGCTCACGTGCCAGTTCAAGGATAATCTGCCGACACTCACGGTTACCTGCGACATCATACAGATGGTGGGAGAGATCGAGACCAAGCTCGTGCTGGATAATTTCAACCCGGAAGAATTCATTGTCCTGTATAATCAGCTGGGCAAAGACAAACCGCTTTCAGGCTTTATCACGCAAGGCGATGAAACCTTCGGATTCGACCTGGAGGTGAACAGCGCCCGCATGGGAAAGATCACGGTATTCCTGCCGGAGGCGGTGTACGAACAGAAACGGAAGTTTTTCCGTGTGGAGCCCGATCCAAAAGACCCGGTCACCCTCCACATACACCCTGAGGGGGAGCGTACCATCTCTGTTACTGCCCGCGATGTGAGCGAAGGCGGGGTCGGCATGATCACCGAATACCAGGATCTGGAAAAAGGTACCACATATCCGGTGGCCCTCGTTTTGCCGAAGAATCAGGTCATCCTCGGAAACGCCAGGGTCATGTTCAAGGTCCCTGCTGACGGCAAGGGCTTCAATTACGGGATGGAACTCGACCTTCATCCCGCAGACCTCCAGTATCTTCAGCACTACGTATACAAGAGGCAGGCCGGGATCCTGGCAGCTATCAGAAACCTGACAATCTGATCCCGAGCTGTATCGCCTGGAGGCCGGCTGGTGTCATGCCTTCAAGCAGTGAGGCCTGACCCAGGGTTTTCGGCCGTATCTGAGACAACCGTGCCTTGAGCTCGTTCGAGAGACCCTCGATGGTGTAAAAATCAATGTTCTCAGGGATCGTCATCTTCTCCAGCTCCTTCATGCGCTCGATCTCCCTGATCTGCCGGTCGATGTACCCTTCGTACTTGATGTCCACCTCCACCTCCATAGTGCTCAGTTCCCGGAAGTGTGGTACCAGTCCGTGTTTTCTGAAGTTCTCCATGCTCACTTCAGGCCGTTTGAGCAGATGTGCCAGGCTGACCCGTTCGTGCTCGGTGCCCCTGGTGGGCTGTACTTCCGGCATGTCATCCGGGATGAGCACCGAGGTCTTTTCCATGTGTTCCCGCATCGCAGAGATCTCATCGAGGATTTCCCTGACCCGTGAGAGTCTCTCAGCCGAGATGAGGCCCAGCTCGTGCGCCGTATCAGAGAGCCTGAACAGGGCATTCGTCTCCCGGAGCATGAGGCGGTACTCCGCCCTCGAGGTGAACATCCGGTAGGGCTCGCTCGTTCCCCTGGTGACAAGATCGTCGATCATGACGGCAATGTACGCCTGAGACCTGTCAAGGATACACGGGGGGCTCCCCTTTATCTTGAGCGATGCATTGATCGCGGCCATGAGGCCCTGCGCCGCCGCTTCCTCATACCCCGAGGTCCCGTTGACCTGGCCTGCAAGATACAGGCCCTGCACGCGCTTGGTCTCCAGGGTCCTCTCAAGCTGTGTGGGAAGCACGTAATCGTATTCAATGGCATAGGCCGGACGGAGTATCTCGGCCTTCTCGAGACCGGGTACCGATTGGACGATCTTCCACTGGAGCTCTATGGGCAGCGAATTCCCCAGACCCGATGCGTAGACCTCCCTGGTGCTGATCCCTTCGGGTTCGATAATGACCTGATGACCTCCCCGGTCACCGAATCTCATCACCTTGTCTTCCAAAGAAGGGCAGTACCGTGCCGGCTTCCCTGTTATCGCACCTGAATACAGCGCACTGAAGTGAATATTGTCCCTGATAATGTCATGAGTAAGCCCCGAGGTCCTAGACATGTAGCAGGGGAGCTGGGGCAGCTTGGACCCGGATGATTCGAAGGAGAACGGCATGTATCCTTCTCCGGGGTCCTGCCGGTTCAGACAGCTCAGATCGATGCTGTCCGCATGCAGCCTCGGCGGTGTTCCCGTCTTGTGCCTGCCCATGACAAACCCCAGTCCTTTCAGTGAGGAGGCCAGTTCGTACGACCCCTCTTCACCTGCCCTTCCTGCAGGAATTCTCCGATCACCGATATGGATGGTGCCGGACAGGAATGTCCCGGCAGTGATGATTACGGCCTTTGCAGCATACACCATCCCGGTATGATCGGTGACGCCGCACACACGGGAACCGTCTACCTCGATGGTGTCCACGCGTGCCTGGCGGATGTGAATTGAGGTGTTTTCGATCATTGATTTTATTGCAGACTCATAGAGCCGTCTGTCGTTCTGGGTCCTGGTTGCCCGCACCGCGGGGCCCTTCTTGGTATTCAGGACCCGGTACTGGATGGCGGTCTCGTCAGCGGCCTTCGCCATGATGCCGCCTAAGGCATCGATCTCCTTTACCAGATGAGACTTTGCCAGACCGCCGATAGACGGGCTGCAGGGCATCCTGCCGATAGTATCCATGTTTATGGTGAACAGCGCGACATCGAGGCCGAGCCTGCTGGCGGCATGTGCCGCTTCAGCCCCGGCATGACCGCCGCCGACAACGATGATGTCAAATGCTTCCATGCATTCTCCTGTATGGCAAAACCGTCTGCTTTTCAAGCACACAATACCGGATATTCATGTCAGCCCGGTATGTTCCCTTGACTTGGATTGATGTGCTGCTATCTTTTTGTGTATCGGACGAATCTTGCATCCTGGTCTTTGCATGTCCTGTCTGTATGTGATGGCTTTACACTCTACTGCTATGCAATCCTGCTTCGCCGGATCCGTCCGGAAATGTGCACAAGAGGGGGGATGAAACATGCCTGACAGCGTATACAAGGTGATCGAACTGGTAGGGACAAGTGCAACATCCTGGGAGGATGCAGCCAAGACAGCGGTGGAAATCGCCAGCAAGAGCCTCAAGGAATTGCGGGTCGCGGAGATAACCAAGCTGGACCTCAAGATTGAAGACGGCAAGGTGGTGGCCTACCGTGCCCGGGTGAGTCTGTCTTTCAAGATTGAAAAGAAGACGATCCTGTAAGAACGTGAACCAGGGGTAACCTTGAAGAACACCTAGCCTCAGGGAGATATCACCTGAGGAGAGATCCAACCGTTCAGCGGACAGGCATCGCACTGCGGCTTCCGTGCTTGGCAGTACTCCTTGCCGAGGAACACGATGTAGGCGTGGAGGTCCTTGTACACGTCGAGCCTTCTTTGCAGTCTCTGCTCAAAGAGCTGCTGCATGTCGTCGTAGCCCCAGTCAGGATCGATGATACCATGGCGCAGGAGTATCCTTTTTGTGTAGGCGTCCACGACAAAGATCTCTTTATCAGCGGCATAGCAGCAGATACTGTCGGCGGTCTCCTTCCCGATTCCGTTTATCCCGAGCAGGGCACACCTCAGTGTGTCCAGGTCCTGGGCAAAGAACGCCGCCAGATCTCCCGAGTAAGAATCCACGATGAAAGAAATGAGGTTTTTCAGCCGCTTCGTCTTGATATTGTAGTATCCCGATGGTCTGATGAGCGAGGCAATGAGATCCGCTTCGGCTTCATGTATCCTGGACAGGTCGAGCATGTCCGCTGCCTTGAGATTATAAATGGCCTTTTCCACATTGGTCCAGGCCGTATTCTGGGTGAGCACTGCTCCGAGAGCTATTTCAAGGGGGCTGTCTCCCGGCCACCACCCAGACGGGCCGTACCACGAGGACAGCGTGTCATATAAGGCTTGCGGATCGAAGCTATCCGGGCTACTCCTTTTTCCAGCCGTGGTCCTTGTGTATGATGACATTCTTCATGGTCTCCCGTATATCTCCACGAATGTTGAACAACATGGCGGTCTTTTCAAACTCGTATTCCAGGGCTGCTTTTGCATCGAGGCGGCTTACCACGTCAAAGCTCCTTTTCATGGCCCTGACCACCTCAGGAGCCCTGTTTACCAGCTGACGGGCCCATGCATTGACCTCATCGTTGAATTTTTCGGGAGCCACTACACGATTTACCAAGCCGATATTAAATGCTTCCTGGGCACCGATGGGCTCTCCCCGCAGGGTGAGCTCCTTGCTCCGCGCCATGCCTATCCGGGACACAAGGGGAGTCAGCAGGGGATTGAACCCGTACTTTATCTCAGGATGTCCGAAAATCGCACTCTCCGATGCAAGGATGATGTCTCCCATGAGTGCAAGATTGAATCCGCCTCCAAAGGCTATCCCGCTCACTGCAGTGATGAGAATCTTGTCATAGTCCAGGAGCATCGAGTAGATATCCACGGCAAGGCTGAAATAGCTTGCCGCCTCCTGGCCGGTATAGTACGGGGCCTCTTTCAGGTCTATGCCTGCAGAGAAACATTCATCGCCGCCGGTAAAGATGACAAGCCTGATGTCATTGTCTTGGCTCAAAAACGATGAAAAAACGTGATGAATCTCTGTGAGCATTCCCTTGGAAAGTGCGTTGAGTTCGTGTTTGCGGTCCATCTCGATGAGGGCTATCTCACCATCAATATCAACCTTTATGAACTGGTAATCCATAAGCTTCTCCTGAGAGGGATGTTGTTATGCTTGTACATTTATGCACAGATACTGTCAATGCTTCGAATACTTGCACAGGCTGCATGCTTTCTGATAATGCTTTGATCGTGTCGTGTTTGCTCGTAAGCCAGTTGAACGAAATGGCACGGAATGCTCTGAACGAGTGTTTCGGCCCGGAGGTGTGGGTCAAGGGTGAGATCCACGGACTGAAGGTGCATGCGAAATCCGGGCACATGTACTTCGACCTGGTGGAAAAGCCTTCCGGCAGGGGCGATGCCTATATTGCCAAGGTGAGTTGCGCTTTTTTCAGGGGCGCCTTTGTCAAGTGGCAGAACAGCATAACCCCTTTAGGACTGGGCCGTTTCGAGCTGAGTTCCGGTCTTGAAATCAAGCTCAAGGCCCGGGTTGACCTCTTTGTGAAAGAGGGCAGGTACCAGCTGATCGTCTCAGAGATCGATCCGAGCTACACCTTCGGGGCAATCGCAAAAAAGCGTGCTCAGACCATCGAACAGCTCAAAGAAGCCGGCCTCATGGAACGGAACAAGAAACTTGTCCTGCCGCCTATTGGGCTGAATATCGGCCTGATAACCTCCCATGACTCGGCAGCATACAACGACTTCATGAGTATCATTTCATTAAGCGACTACTCATTTGCCATCACCCTCTTTGATGCGCACATGCAGGGAGAGAATACCGTACCGGAGGTCATGACAGGTATCCGGACCCTCCAGAGGCATCCAGCGGTGGATGCGATCGTCATCATCCGCGGCGGCGGGGCAAAGACCGACCTGTTTCCCTTCGACGACCTTGACCTCTGCACGGCAATAGCCCTGTGTGAAAAACCCGTGATCACGGGCATAGGCCACGAGATCGACATCAGCGTCGCAGACCTGGTTGCGCACACCTATCGCGTCACTCCCACTGACGTGGCCCGCTTTCTTGTATCGCGGGCGGATGAACTCTGGGAATACCTGACCCGGGCCGGCCGGACGCTGTCACTGACCTGCGAGCAGGTTATCAGGGCGGCACACCAGCGCATGGAGTCCAACGCAGCACTGCTCGAACATATCACCAGGCGGTGGGTCATTGAAGCATACTCCCGCATGAGAGGCCTGGCATACGCCATCCACGCAAAGGTTATGCAGGGACTCTCAGCACGCGAGAAAACCCTGACCGGCATCACCATGAACCTCAAGGGCCGGTTGGCACTCGCCATCGAGAGTGAACGCCGAACAATACACATGCAGCGTGATCGCTGCCGGCACATCTCGCAGACCATACTGGATGCCGGCTCAAGGGATATACTCTCCACCCTGTCATCCCTTACGAAAACGAGCCTGCAGACCTTGAGCTCAACTTCACAGTTCCTGGATCAGCAGGAATACGTAGTGAGGCTCATGCACCCCCTTGAAACCCTCAGACGGGGCTACAGCATAACGATCGGCAGCTCCGGGCTGCCCGTAACAGACCCCAATGACGTGGAAGCGGGAGAATCCATTACCACCCATGTGCGAAAAGGCACCATCTTGAGCACAGTCTATGACAAGGAGTCTTCATGAAAAAGGCAAAGAATTATTCCCAGGTATTACAGGAGCTCGAAGAAACATTGGAGAAGATGAACCGGGGGGAGATCTCCATCGACAATCTCGAGGCTGAGGTCAAGGCCGCTGCAGAAAAGATAACGTTCCTCCGCCGGAGACTCAAGTCCACTGAAGCGGAAATTACCAAGATACTTCAAGACATAGAAAACGAGGAACCCAACGACTAGACCGACAACAAAAACAGGCCACTTCGGTGATTGACCCTCATAATTGTGGTCTGTTATAGGAGGCTTATGAACATCTCAGATCAAGCACAAACGTTAACGCCATTTCTCGTTATGGACGTCATGGAACGGGCCAATACCTTGTCGGCCCAGGGCAGGGATGTGATCCACATGGAAGTGGGAGAGCCGGACTTCGACACCCCCGCGTGCATCCGCAAGGCCGCACAGGAGGCCATGGAAAGAGGAAAGACCCACTACACGGACTCACTCGGCATTCCCGAACTGAGATCGGCCATCGCTGACCACTACAAAAAGACCTACTCTGTTGATGTCGAGGCGGAACAGGTCATGGTAACCGCCGGATCATCACCCGGGCTCCTGATAGCGGTCTCCTGCCTGGCGGACAAGCATGACGAAATCATCATGACGGATCCGTACTATGCCTGCTACCCGAACTTCATAAAGCTCATCAGCGCTGTCCCGCGGTGTATCCGCACAGGCAGTGACGACGGCTTTCAGCTCAATCCGGCAAAGGTCAAAGAGGCCATGAGCCCGAAGGCAAAGGCCATTCTGATCAACTCGCCGGCAAACCCGACAGGCATCTGCCTGGACAACGACCACCTGGAAGAACTCTCATCCCTCGGGCTGCCAATTATCTCGGATGAGATCTATCACGGTCTTGTATACGATTCCCAGCAGCATACGATCCTCGAGTACACGGACAATGCTATTGTCATAAACGGGTTCTCAAAGGCATATGCAATGACCGGATGGCGTCTCGGATGGGCGATTTTTCCGAAAGCACTCATACGAACCGCTCAGATACTCCAGCAGAATCTGATGATATGTGCACCATCAATTGCTCAGTGGGGTGGGATTGCCGCACTTACCCAGGCCGGGGATGATGTGAGGAGAATGCATCAGATTTTCTCCAGGCGCAGGAAAGTCATGCTCGAGACCATGGCAAAGCACGGCTTCGCAGTGGAAGTGGAGCCAACCGGGGCGTTCTATGTTCTCGTGAACATGAAAGACGTCTCGGATGATTCATACGGCCTTGCCATGGATATTCTCGATCATACCGGGGTCGGGGTAACACCGGGGATCGATTTCGGACCCGGTGCGGCAACCTATATACGGTTCTCCTATGCCAATTCCGAGGAGAACATCATAGCCGGTATTGACAGGGTAGCCGAGTATATCAAGAGCCTATGACCATCAAGATAAAAGATGCCCGGTATGCCGGGACCCTCTATGACAAGCTTGACGACCTGCCTGAGATCGCCTTTGCAGGACGGTCGAACGTGGGGAAGTCATCCCTGATCAATCTGCTCCTCAACCGCAAATCCCTTGTGAGGACCAGCAAACAGCCCGGCAAGACAAGAAACGTCAACTACTTTACCGTGGACCTGGTGGATCTGCCGTCCATCCATATGGTGGATCTGCCGGGGTACGGCTATGCCAAGGTCTCGCTTGACATGAAAGATTCCTGGGGCAGGCTCGCCGAGAAGTATTTTCATGAAAACAGGAACCTTAAACTCATCATACTCCTCGTTGATATTCGAAGGGATCTCAAGGACGAGGAACTCATGGTGTTTGATCTGGCAAAGAATTCCGGATGCGAGATTCTCCTCGTGGCCACGAAAGCGGACAAACTCAGCCGGAACAAGCAGCAGCAGCGCACTGCGGAGATCAAGAGGCACTGTGGCATTCAGCCGGTGTTGAGCTCCGTTCTCAGCCGGGAAGGAATCGACGCTATCTGGCAGTCCATCGTGGAACACCTCTGATCTGAGCCGGGATTGATCTGTCCAGGTTCCGGCCATGAGCACCTCCGGATGCGCCCGACCACAGCATCCGGGATAAAAATATCTATGTACACAATATAATTTTATGCTAGTATCTCCCCATGGGTGATAATTCGTTTACCTCTATCCTGATACTGCTTGTCCTGTTTATTGTGCTCCCCTCTGTGCTCAAATTCATCGGACAGTACACCTTAGGCAGCAAGAATGCGGACAAGAAGCCGGACGAAAGCGAGCCGGCAGATACCGGGATGGATTTGACGGAATATATGGAAGAACACCACCAGGTCAGAAGGGGGTTCGAAGATCATGACAGAACGCCTGTCTCTAACAAGCCGATAAACCCGAGATGGTTCTAGAACCCAGGCCCACCAATCAGGGAATTCGTTTCATCGTCGGCATCTGCATAATTGCCGTCTCAATATACGTCTTCTACATCAGTATCGCCAAGAAGAACTCTCCGGAACTCTTCATCATACCCGAGACCATTGGGACCATGGGATATCCGTGCGAGGCGGCATCGGTTGATGACTATACCCTGTGCATACCGTCCGATCTCTCTTATACCGAGAGTGATGCCGGTCTCGAGGTCTTCTCTGCACAGACCAGGATCAGAGGAACCATCCAGGTCGTGGATGAACTCCCCCAGGAGAAACCATGGAGGGAATCACTGCACAAGCCGTTGATAAAGCAGTTCATCGGGGACGTGGAGGGTATGGACACCTTCGAGCTCATGAAAAGGATCCTTGAACACAGGTACAACCCGACGCTCATGGGCGTCAAGGCAAAGCTTATTCCACCCTGGATGAAGAACAACAAGCAGGCCAGGATCTTAATCCCGCAAGACAGGGAGGCCCTGCTCTTCTATACGCAATCGCAGTTTATGGGGCTGATATTTTCAGGCCAGGAAATCGTCATCTTTACGTTCAACGGATACATGGACGAGGTCCTGGCCGTGAGTATTATGGCTTCTGTCAAGTCTAGTTAAACGGCAGTACCAAAAACGGAATCGTCGCCTGCTTCATGAACTTTTCCGCGTAATCACTCCTGAATCCCGACAGCGTTCCTTTGCCCAATTCATGGGTGAGAATGAGCAGTTCGATCTTCTTGTCCTCGATCACCTCATTGATCACTTCCAGGGGGCTGCCCCGCATGATCAACCTGTGGGAAGAGTCTATCTTGTCGCCCAGGACCTGGCTGCATATACCGTACAACTTGTCTTTGGCGGCCTTGATCACTTCTTCTTCAAGCTTGTCCGTATTGATATGGGGCACGTAGAACCCGGCTGCCCGCTTTATGTCGGTGACCGTGTGCAAAACGAACAATTCGGCATCGATGAGCCTGGAGAGCTGATAGGCATAATCCACGAGGTAATAGCTGTTTTTGCTGAAGTCCAGGTAACAAAGCACTCTCTTGGGTTTTTCCACTGCTTGCTTCTTCATAAGAATCCTCCTCCTGTTGTGTGTAGGGTTTGCTATTTCAATGGTGAACCACCGAATCTATTACACGCTTCAACTCCTTGAGGCGAAACGGCTTTGCAACAAATGCATCGGCACCCTTTTCAAAGGCCAGCTTTCGTGCTTCGCTCACCCCGAATCCGGTTATCAGGATAATGGGAAGATCCGGGTATTTGTTCCTGATTTCCGTCATCAGGGTAAACCCGTCCATCTTCGGCATATGGATATCGCTCACTACGATGTCCATAGACTCTCTCTCCATCCATGCCAGCGCATCGATTCCGTCACTGGCGGTAAACACCTTGTAACCGTGCATGCTCAGGAACTCGGAAATCACATGCGTCAGTTCATCTGAGTCGTCTACGACGAGAACATTCCTGCTATTATTCATTGCCCTTGTTTTCTGTCAAATCAATAATCTCATAATCTCTCAAGCCGGTATATTTCTTTGTCTCGGCCGAGGTGAGTTTCGCGAGCTTGTCCAGGACATCTTTGATCTTGAATACCTGGGTCTCAATGATGGAAAAGGTGTGCTGCACCTTTTGATTCTTCTCCAGCTCCGGCAATATCTGCAGCATCTCTATATTGCCGAGTATAATATTGAGCGGAGTGTTGATCTTGTCAGAAAGGGTCACGGTTGTCTTGACAATCGCGCCGACCTCATGAATACGTTTCTGCTCTTCTCCATAATTCTGCATTTCCAGGGCCCTGCGCACCCTCAAGAGCAGTTCGTTCTCGTCGCAGGGTTTCAGGAGATAATCATACACACCGAGCCTCAGCGCTGTCACTGCAGTCTTTATCGACCCATACCCGGTAATGACGATCACGAGAGTTCTCGGCGAGATGACCTTTACATTTTCCAGGAGTTCAAGTCCCCCCATGCCTTCCAGCACGAGGTCGGTGAGAACGAGATGATACTGCTTTTCGTAGATAAGCTTGAGCGCCTCCTCGGCAGAAGGCACGTCTTCAACCTCATATCCACTGTTCCTGAGAATATTCACGAGTGAATATCGAACGATCTCTTCATCATCAACCACAAGAATTCTTTTCTTTTCCACTGCGTATATGCCTCGAATTATCTAACGGATGTTTATCTGTTTGCTGACAACATCCTTCAGTTCTCTGATCCTGAAGGGTTTCCGTAAAAAGACCACCCCGGTATTCTCAAGGAACTCCTTTACCTCGAAATCATACGTGTCCCCGGTTATGAACATGAATCGATTCTTCAACACGGGATATCTCTTCACCACCTCATGATACAGTTCCATGCCGTCCATCACGGGCATTCTCAGATCGGAGATAATGAGCTCCCAGGCGTGTTCGTCCAGATGGTCAAAGGCCTTCTTGCCGTTATTGAAGGTCTTGACATCATAGTACGGGCTCAGGGTATCCACCATGAGGTCCAGGAGATCCTCCTCGTCTTCGACAACCATAATCGTCGATCGTCGATCCTCACCTTTGACAGCCACCGGGAGAATCTCCTCGGTCCATTCCCGGCTCACCTCGGATTCAATCCCCTGCATCATTGCAGGGATCCTGAGACGGGCTATGGCACCACTGCCGGTATTTTCCAGTGAGATCTCCCCCTTGTGATCCGAGACAATGCCATAGCATATACTCAACCCCAGCCCGGTCCCCTTGTCCTTCGGCTTTGTGGTGAAGAACGGGTCGAAGATCTTGGACATGTGTTCCTCAGGAATGCCGGGACCCGTGTCCTCGATGGCTATGTCCACATAATTATCCACAAGGGATGACCTGAGCCAGATACTGCCCGGTTGATCGTCTATGGCATCTATAGCGTTATTGATGAAATTAACCAGCACCTGCTCCAGGCAGTTCATGTCCGCCTTGACGAAAAGGGGCTTCCCTGAATCCTCGTGAATGATCCTGATTCCCCGTTTCTTGATAATGGGAGTGTAGAGGTTCACGGTCCGCTTCATGATCTCACGCATATCGAAGATGACCTTTTCCGGCGGTTTGTTCCGGGAAAATTTCAGCAGCGACTCCACAATGGACTTTGCAGAATCTGCAGAATTGATGATGACGGAAAGCCTCTTCTGATCCTGTTGGCTCAATCTATGAGCGTCGATAAGGTCGGCAAAGCCCAGAATGGGGGTAAGTTTGTTGTTGAGTTCATGAGCGATCCCCGAGGTGAGCAGACCCAGTGAGGTGAGTTTTTCCGTCTGCATGGTTCTCATTTCCATGCGTTTCTTCACGGTGATGTCTTTCATCACCACAAGGATCTGGTTCTCTTTGATGCGCTTGATAAAGAACTGGCCGATCACCCCGTTTGAAGGTCCCACGGATACGGTCATCTCAAGGTCTACGGACTGCCCGGTTGGTATCTGGGTTGCCCGCGCATGCAGTGCGAATGCCGATTCAGCATCGAAGATGTCGTAAATGGTCCTGGGAAGACCGCCCAGCATATGATACAGCCTCTGGTTGTAAAATGTTACGGTCTCATCCGGGTCAAGCAGAAAGACTACGTCTTCCGACGCATCCACAACGGCCTTGTACCTCGCAGAGATGTCCCGCAGGCTCTCGTCCTTCTGTTCGAGGAGTTCTCGAAGATCGGAGTGCCTGCGATGAAAGATCTGGTGCAGGTGCACCAGCGTAAGCATCTGGCCGACGAGAAGGCCTAAGAGCTCGAACACACGCACATAATTTGTGTTAAAAAAATCTCTTTGGGAATGAGAGAGATTCAGCACCCCAAAGGTTCTGTCGCCCTCCTTGATGGGCACACAGAGAATCGATCCGAGCGGAACCCGGGTGGATGGCATGTCTTTAAAGAAGTCACACTGTGAGACGTCAGATATCAGGACAGGCTTTCCCTCCAGCGCACACCTTCCTGCTACCCCTTCTCCCAGGTCCATGCAGACCTCATGGTTTACCTCCTGCATATTGGAACCCGACGCTGCCTTCAATACGACACGACCATTGTCCTCAATGAACACGGAGGCATTCTCACATTTGGATTCTTCTATGAGGACATCGGCAATATATGCATAAAAGTCCTCTTCGGGGGATCCCTTGGAAACGCGCTCGGTAAGTTCGAAAATACCGGACAGGATGCCGATGGTGTCTTCGTAGAAGTCAGTGGCCTTTTTCAGCAGATCGAGCAGTATCCGCTCTCTATCGCTTGAAAAACCAGAGATATCCTCTAGTTCCGACCACCGACTCTTCACTGTTTTGACCTTGCCCCTTAAAACAAATTTTCGATGATGACAGTGTTTATTTTATACCGCTGCATAATGATGTTGACAAGATCATTGTACCCCTTACCAAGAAAATTAGCAAGCAGGTGCGAATGTTCCGAGACATCCGGAGGCAGGCCTCTTTCGAGCTGCAGGATGATGTGATTTATCAGGAAAACGAGCGCTGAAACCCTGTCCCGGGGAGCATGATGATACCTGATGACACTGACTATCTCAGGGGGGAAATGCCATCTGTTGGCAACGGCTTCACCGATGATCGTGTGGTCCGTCATGAACACATCCTGCTCCAAATCGGTATCAGGCCAATATCCCTCAACATCGAACAGCTGGATATATTCGTCCGGCACCTTGAACAACAGGACCATTCTCCCGAGATCATGCAGCAGCGCCCCGGTGAACAGACATTCTTTTTCCTTTGCATCCGTCGAGAGTGACAAGGCCATGAGTGCTGTTGCATACGAATGCTGCCAGAGCTGTACGGCATGTTTCCTGTTCGTGCCGAACGATTCCATAACAGCCATTGACAACACGATACACTTCACCATATCGAGACCGATGGTCAGCAGGGACTGATGTATACCGAGGGTTTGCTGAGAATGGCGGTAAAACGGTGAATTTGCCAGCTTGATGACCTTGGCCGCCATGGCCGGATCGCTTGACAGGACCCTTTCCACCTGCTCAGCATTGGTATATTCGTCTTGTAGAATATTGAACAGTCTCATTTTGCTGGATTCCAGGGTTGGAATGTTCTCGATATTCTTTTCTATGCAAAACGGCGTAGTGCTCAATCCCATAATCATCCTATAACGGTTATTCATAAGGACAACTTAAGTGCTTTCAATCTTTTATGACAGAACCTGACGAAAAGAACTCCCGCATACTCTTTATTTATCAAACAGGGTAATTCCCCCCATCTCCGGCATGCAAAATCAAATCAGATGGAGAGTTTCAACCGGGGTGCTGACCATGTGAAAAAAATGCATTTTCTCCTCATGAAATTTATACGATCTTCCGTTATAATAACTATAGTGTATGAAGGATGTAGTTCTCCGTGAGGGTTTATATGAGGAGAAAATAACGCAACTATGGCTGAGAAGATTCTGAATACGAAGACAAAGATACTCCTGGTGGACGATGAGGTTGAAACGCTCGACCTCATCAGCGATTACCTGGTGGGTAAGGGACTGGCTCTCACCACCTCGACGAACGGTGAGCAGGCGGTGAACCTGGTGGAACGAAACGGTTTTCAGATCGCAATCGTCGATCTCCACCTCCCCGGGATGACAGGGGCCGAACTGCTGAAGGAAATCAAGAAGATACGTCCTCACATTCAGGTCATTATGATTACGGGATATGGAACCATCAGGGATGCAGTGGAGTGCATGAAACTCGGCGCCTCCGATTTCATAACAAAACCGATCCTCCTGGACCACCTGCATCTCACCATCAGCAGAATCCTCGAGGAATCCAGGTTGAAGGAAGAGGCCGAACTCGCGACATACTACAAGAACCTCTCGCGAACGGACGAACTTACCGGGCTCTTCAACTTCCGCCACCTTATATTCATGTTGAGCACTGAGGTCACCAGACATCTGCGGTATAACAGAACCATGTCCCTGGCCATGATCGACATCGATAATTTCAAAGGGTATAACGACACGAAAGGACATGAAGAGGGCAATGAACTGCTCATGCGGCTTGCCCATGTCTTCAGACATAATACGAGAAACTGCGACATCCTCGCCCGCTACGGGGGGGA
>DAISYU010000047.1:0-22918 GCA_036825155.1 Thermodesulfobacteriota bacterium
TAGTAGATCTGTTGTGCGATTACTGCCAGGCGAAAGAGCCCGAAGCAGAGATAGAAATCGAAGTTGTCGATGGTAATGCCGGCCTTTCTGGCATACCTTTCGACCATTTCTTCCCGGGTGAGCGCTCCCGGCAGGTTGGTGGGCATCATCCTGGCAGCCAGAAAATCATCCGGGTCATCTGCCTGTACCCAGTACCCGAGAGAACTTCCCAAATCCATGAGCGGGTCCCCGATGGTTGCCATCTCCCAGTCAAGAACACCGATAATCTCCAACGGATTTTCCGGGTTCAGCACCACGTTGTCAAACTTGTAGTCATTGTGGATGATGCCGGGCCGCTCGAAATCCGGAGGCATCTTTTCGTGGAGCCACTGCATGATATACTCAAAGGTAGGGGCATCCGGGGTCCAGGCCGCCTTGTACCGTTCAGACCAGCCTTCCACCTGTCGTTTCACGTAGCCCTGGGGCTTTCCGAATCCTTCCAGACCTATGGCCTTGTAGTCGATGGAATGGAGCTCGAACTGTATATCCAGGAGGTTTTCGCACAACTTTCTCATCTGTTCAGGTCCGAATGCAAGACCTTTTGGAAGGTTCTTCCTGAGGATTATGCCCCTGATGCGTTCCATGACGTAAAAAGGACATCCCATGACTGTTTCATCCTCGGTATACAATAGTGGCCTGGGGCAATAGGGGAAAACCGGATTCAAGGCGGTAAGTATCTTGTATTCCCTTCCCATATCATGGGCTGATTTCGCCTTGCGCCCGAAAGGGGGTCTTCTGAGAACGAGTTCCATCTGCCCTACTTTAATCAGATACGTCAGGTTGGAATATCCGCTAGGGAATTGCTCTATCACGAGTTTTCCATCCAGCCCCTCTATATTGTCTTTCAGATACTCTTCTATTTTCGGGATATCCAGGTCCTCTCCCTCCCTGATCTGTACCGCCTTGTCCGTTAAATCCATTGCTTACCCTCCTCGCTTTATCCCTTCATTGGAAAAGATATGTTGCCATGAAGTCCATCAGAAACCGGGCATAGTTTTCTACAGTGATTCTGCGACTTTCATATTTCCAGCGTTTGAGATACCAGTCCTGCAGCATGGCCTTCAAAACCGCTGCCGTCAGCAATGAATCCACGGATCGAAACATTCCGGTAGAAATACCTGCCTCAATAATATCAATGAATATCTTCTCGGTGAACAGCTCCGCTTCTATGGCCTTTCTGTGCAGAGCCTTGTTGAGATTCTTTGTCTCCATGTAAAAAAAGTAGAACCAGGGCTGCATGACCTCGCTGAGATACAGATGGCTCTGTAGGGCCCTTTTGAGTTTATCCTTCGGATCTTCAACGCCAGCAAGGTGCTCCAGAAGGACATTCATGATGACAGACCTGCCCTGCTCCAGGAGCATGTTGAGGAGATCGTCCTTGCTGGATATGTACGAATACAGCGCCCCCATGCTCAACCCTGTTTCCTTGCTCAAATCCCTCAGGCTCATGGCGGAAAAGCCCTTGTTGTTGCTGATGGACAGGGCGGCATCAAAGATTTTCACCAGGTTTTTCACCGCAACTGCCTCTTTTTTGATCTTGATCCTGTCGCGATTCTCAACGAACAGCTCCCGGCAGATATCTTCCTTTGACAGCTGAATCCGGTTCTTGAACGACTCAAACTTCACAAGCAATCTCCCGGCACAGGATTAACGGATGTCTCTGCCTTCATAGCCCCTCAGAATCCTCTTGGAGACCGACATCTTGTGTACCTCGTCCGCCCCGTCGTAGATCCGGGCAGCGCGTTCATGCCTGTAGTACCAGGGAATGATGACATCGTCGGTCATCCCCAGACCGCCGTGCACCTGCAGGGCCTTGTCGATAACATTCTGCAGGACACCGGCCACATAGAATTTGATGAGAGAGATGTCTTCTCTGGCCTCTTTGACCCCGAACTTCTCGATCTTCCATGCTGAGTGGAGCGTCATGAGCCGCGCGGCCTGGATCTCTGCCGCGCATTCCGCAATCCAGGCCTGGATGATCTGTTTTGTTGCCAGGGTTTTGCCGTTCGGGGAAATAAGCCTTTTTGATGCCCTGGAGCACATGAGGTCGAAGCACCGGTTGCAGATACCGATCCACCGCATGCAGTGATGGATCCTGCCTGGTCCGAGCCGCTCCTGCGCGATTACAAAGCCGAGCCCCTCCTGTCCCAGGAGGTTCGTCTGGGGCACCCGGCAGTTCTGGTAGAGGATCTCTCCGTGGCCGGCATAGTCCGAGCCTGCCTCGCCCATGACCGGGATATTCCTGATCTGGTTGAATCCCGGGTTGTCGGTGGGCACGATGATCATGCTGGCCTGGAGGTAGGGCGGCGCTTCCGGATTGGTGACCGCCATCACAATGGCAAAGGCCGCGCCGTCTGACGATGACGAGTACCATTTCTGACCGTTGATCACGTAATCATCGCCGTCCTTGACAGCGGTCGTCTCCATCATAACGGGATTCGATCCGGGCATCTCCACCTCGGTCATGGAGAAGCAACTCCGGATTTTTCCATCCACCAGCGGCTTCAGGTAGGTTTCCTTCTGCTGCGGGGTGCCGTGGAGGTGCAGGATTTCGATATTGCCGGCATCTGGTGCCTGGCACCCGAACACATAGTGTCCCAGCGGCGATCTGCCGAGCGATTCGGAGACAAAGCCGTGCTCAACAAGGTTGAGCCCCATCCCGCCGTATTCCTTTGGATGGTTCGGTGCCCACAGCTCCATCTGCTTGACCATCTGCCGCTTTTCTTCAAGGACAGGGACCATGCTCTTGAAGTCCTTGTGGAGGAATTCCGCCTCCAAAGGGATGAGCTCCTTGTCGACAAATTCATCCATCATGTCCGTTATGATCTTGATCTTTTCAGGTTTTTCAAAATCCATACAGCCCTCCTTTTACATCTTGCATTGATTGGTGTTGCTCAGCGGTATGTTATCAGCGATCTGTCATTGTACAGCTCAAGGTGCGAGATGCTGTTAAAACCCGCCAGCGTAATGCGTTCGTCATTGTACATGAAGCGGGAATACGAGGTGTTGACCACCTGCCAGTTCAGCCGTATCGCGCGCTCACCGGTCAGGTTCAGAACCCACTTGAGTGCTGCACAGATGGGCCCTCCCGAAGTGAACACCGCAACGGCGGCTCCCCGGCCGTGCCTTTTCATGATGTTTTGCAGTGCCGCTGACACCCGGGAGGTGAACTGCGTCCAGTTCTCAGAGCCTGCATTATCATGGTTGCCGGACACCCACCGCAGCATTGCCCCCTCGAAGATCCTTTTAAAGGATTCCTTGTCCGTGTACATCTTGTCCAGGTCATCCTGAAGCGTTGGATCGGCAGCCATCATGTCTGGCACCTGAGCCGATACCACGGCGGTCGTATCATACTCGTTCAGCCCCTCGAGCTGCACCAGGTCAGGGACACTCACCCCGGCGTTCGTATAACACCCAAAGGCCTCCCTGGCCGTTGCAAGCTGTCGGTCCATGGTGCCACAATAAGCCGCATCGAATCTCAGGGAGATGCTCACAAGATATTCACCGAGAATCCGGGCCTGCCGGATACCCAGCGGTGAGAGCCTGTCGTAATTGTCCTTGCCGAAGGATGCCTGGCCGTGCCGGATCAGATATAAATCGCTCATGCCCGTACGATACCGGGGAAGGGAACCCGTGTCAAGCAATAATCGAGCGAACGTTCGTTTTATTCTTGCAAAATGCTCACCTCTCATTTATGTATACCTGTAGGTGGAACAGAAAACTCGGAGACGGGACGATGAAGATCCTCGTATGCGTAAAACAGGTTCCTGACTCTGCGGAAACGATCTGTATCGATGCCGCAGCGGAGAACATCATATACAAGGAATCCTGTGTCTTCAGAATGAACCGCTACGACGAGTTTGCCCTTGAAGAGGCGTTGCGCATCAGGGAGCGTTTCTCCGGGTCCACCGTTGATGCGCTCTCTGTGGGGCCGGACCGCGTGAGGAAGACCATCTATAAGGCACTTGAGATGGGGGTGGATCATGGCATTCACATTCCTGAGGAATCAGTTGATTATCTCGATCCGGCCGCGCGGGCATCGCTCATCGAAGAGCATGCACGAGACAACGGCTATGACCTCATTCTGACAGGGGTTATGGCCGAGGACGATATGGAGTGCCAGGTAGGGCAGATCCTTGCCGCACTCCTTTCCTGGCCGTGTGCAACATCGGTCATGCACCAGGAGATCGACCTGGAGAAGAGATCGGTCTACATTGAGCGGGAGATCGAAGGCGGTGCCCGCGAAGGTCTCACCATATCACTCCCGGCAGTGCTGAGCATTCAATCCGGCATCAACAGACCAAGATACCCCTCGCTCTCCAATGTGCTCAGGGCACGGACCCTGGAACTCGAAACAGTTAATCCTGCCCGAGAAGCCAGGGCCGTTCAGACCATGACTGCGCTCAGCTATCCAGATGCAGGGGCCACCGGAACATTCCTCGAGGGCACATCCGCAGACAAGGCCCGCGAACTGATCAGGCTCCTCCATGAACGTTCGGTTTTATAAGAGGCACAGGTGATGAGTACCCCCATCTACATCATGGCATTGCATGCGCGAGGGAAGATTTTCCCCGAGACCTACGAGGTGGTTTCTTTCGCCCGGGAATTAGCCTCGTCTCAAAAAACAATAATAGTCCTTGGAACCGAGCAGGTACTACCCGGCCTGACTCGAGAACTTGCCGAGCGCACAGGGATCGATGTGCTTGGCGTTGCTGGTGAGTATCTAGAACACTACTGTGCCGAATCATATACAGCCATCCTGAAAGAGATTCTCGGATCTTCAGTCCCCCTGACGCTGTGCATACCCCACATTGCAATGGGGTATGATTTTGCACCGGGCCTTGCCGCAGCAATGCATGCATCATGTATCACCTCTGTCGAGGACGTGCACGAGGGGGCGTTTGTACGGGCCATGTTTTCCGGGAAGATCAAGGCTCACATCAGGCCGAATACCCCTTCGGTTTTCCTGACGGTGCTGCCGGGTGCATGGAAGCCTTATACCGGGGAATCATCTTCAAAAACCAGGGTAACAATCGTATACGCGGACAAACCCCCGGTTTCAACCAGGGCTCATGGCCTGAAGGCCTCCAGCCCGGCAGATATCTCTTTTGCAGATGCGGACGTGATTGTCTCTGCGGGCAGAGGGATCGGCCATCCGCAGAACCTGTCGCACATAAAGGATCTCGCAGCGCTGTTCCCCAAGTCCGCCATCGGTGCTACCAGAGCGGTATGCGATCTCGGATGGATGAGCTACCGACACCAGATCGGGTCCACCGGAACCTCTGTTTCCCCGAAAGTGTATATCGCCTGCGGCATATCAGGGGCAATCCAGCACATATCCGGCATGTGTAACTCGGGGGTGATTATCGCCATCAATACAGACCCGTATGCAGCAATATTCAGATACGCAACCTACTGCATCGTTGAAGACGTGAACACCTTTGTACCCACGCTTATAAAAGAATACAGGATGTAGAAGAGAACGGGTATTCGCCCCTACCCGCTTGATAGAAAAGGCATCGCGTTTGGTCCGGAGAATGCTGCACCTATCTGGTTTCACAGCATTGTTTGTGCGTTTCTCTTTTCACTCAGAGAGAAATATGGTTTAACGTAAAAAGAAGATCGTCCGCAGCAGGACCGAACGTGTTCTTACATAATGACGCATGGGCTTGAGATGGCAGCATATATTGAATGGAGGGAACATGGCACTCTACGAATTCAACGGCAAGAAACCGCAACTGGACAGATCGAGCTGGATAGCGAAAAGCGCGGAGATTATCGGTGACGTGAGGATCGGGGAGCGCTGCTGGATCGGTCCGAATGCAGTCCTCAGGGGTGATTTCGGTTCCATAATCATCGGTGATGACACTGCAATAGAAGATGGTGTCGTCATCCACACCCCTAAGCGTTTGGAGATCGGCAATTTCGTCACCATCGGCCACATGGCCATGATACACGGGAAACGCATCATGGACTATGCGGTGGTCGGCATGAACTCCACGCTGGGGGACAACACCGCGGTTGGCAGCTGGGCCATCGTTGCCGAGCACTCACTCGTCAAGAAAAACCAGATCATTCCTGATTACAAGCTGTATGGAGGATGCCCGGCGATTGAAAAGGGAGACATCGATGAGCGTTACAAAGAGATCATGCTCCTTGGAAAACAGATGTATGTCGATCTTGTGTCGAAGTACAGGGATACGCTCATAAGGCTCGATCCTGAATGAACGTATCCTGTTTTTTATAACCATTTCATATAAGAGGAGGATCACATGAACAATCCCCAGGCAACCGATATGGCCCTTGCCCTGCTCCGCTCAGGAGATCCGTTTCAGTGGTATGTTATCACACTGCTGGCCCTCACGGTCTATGTCTATGTCAACGAGATAGCGAAAAAAAACTGGAGGGGCATCGCCGCTGGGCTCTCCCTGTACATGGTGCACTGGCTGGCGGAGATCATTAATGCCCTGATACAGCACTTCTCCGGTCATGCACTGTGGACCGTTCCTACAGGCACGGCATTCCTGCTGCTCATAGGTGTTGGCGTGGAACTCTCCTTTATGTTCTCCGTCGCAGGGCTGATCTTCAGCAAGCTTCTGCCTGAAGATCCCGGCATGAAGATTTTCGGGATCAACAACCGTCTGCTCTTTGCCATCGGGAATGCAGCCTTTTTCTCCATATTCGAGATCTTTCTCGTGAAGACCCCGACCTTTGTCTGGGTATACCCGTGGTGGGGGGCATTCCCGGTATTCATAACCGTGTACATCCCCTTCTTTGCTGCAGCCTTTTTCGTTCACGACTGGAAGCCAAAGGCACAGATCCTCTTTATCTCCAGCCTGTTCGTGATCAATGCCCTGTCTCTTGTGGTGTTTGCAGGAATCCTGGGCTGGATTTAGTGATCTGACACATAGGATGATAAGCACGTGCGGGGCAGAGTAGTCCGTGTTCCCCTCTGCCCTGCCTGCAAGGAGATAGTATCAGGGTTTATCTGATCTTCTCGAGTTCTTTTATGATCTCTTCCAACGGCGGTCTTTTGTTGATGTTGTGAACATCGATATAGCGGATGATGCCCTTCTTATCGATGATAAAAATGGCCCGCTCAGACGTTCCGTTGGAGCGGAGCACCCCGAATTTCTTTGCAACGCTCCCATGGGGCCAGAAGTCCGAGAGCACCGGGAACCACAGCGTGCCCATCTGCTGTGTCCATGCATACAGCGTCGGGATATTGTCTACACTGATTCCCAGCAACACAGCATTGTTCTTCTTAAACAACTCCTGGGCGATATTGTAGCCCGGCCACTGGTCCGAGCAAACCGGCGTCCACGCTGCCGGTACAAAGGAGATCACCACGTTTTGTTTGCCTCGGTAGTCGCTGAGCGAGACAACGCCTCCTGAAACGGCGTTCAGGGTGAAATCCGGGGCCTTTTCTCCCACTTTCACATTCAGTATGGAATCGATGGGCTTGAGTGTACCCACATCATAGACCGCAGAGCTCATACTCTGTGAAACAGCAGATGCGTTCTGGCCCATAAGCAGTATACAGACAAAACAGAGAGTTGCTACCTGGATCATCCTCTTCATCGGACCCTCCTCATTTGATCCCTGATGATTTCACGATCATATTCAAAAATTCTCCTGCATCAGTATACCCCCCGGCTTTTGAATAGAACACCTCAAAGGCGGATCCTTTGTTCATCTTCAAGGCAAAGTAGTAAGGCGTGAGGATCCCGCCGAACGCATTCACAACTGCTGAATTCCGGTCATCGAACAGGGGGAAGGGCGGTGAGTATTTCTCCTTGAAGATAGCGACCTCATAGGGAGAATTCCCCACCCCGATCCCGATCATCCTGATCCTGTCTTTCAGTCCTTTATTGCCCTCAATGGCCTGATAAAGCTCGTTGGCTACCGGTGCATGCTTCTGGCAGTGAGGGCAGTACATGCTGAAGATCTCGATGATCAGTATATCCGCCTTGATATTCTCCAGGGGTATCTGTCCGCTCTTTTCCTTGATACCGAGATATGCTCTGTCCTGTGCATCCTCCGGGACGAAGATCTTAAGGTTTTTAAGTTCCTCTCTGTAGTCTTTGTCGGTGTCTGAAGCAGCCCATGCTGCACCCGTAGCCAGGAAGATACAAACGATAACAGATACATACTGTATTTTTAGCTGCATAAGATTACTCCGGTATGTGTTGCTCATCCACGCAGCGCTCTCACCACATGGATGAGCATTGTGGGTTATCACCCTGCCCTCTACCAGTTCTCTCCAAGCAGTTCGAAGTAATCCGTGGGGTGTGCACATGCAGGACACGATGCCGGTGCTTCGGTGCCTTCGTGCAGGTATCCGCAGTTGCGGCATCGCCATACCTGAGTCGTGTCGCGCTTGAAGACCCGGCCTGCCTCGATATTTGCAGCCAGATCCCTGTATCGTTTCTCATGCTGTTTTTCCGCTACCGAGACAGCCTCCCACACCTTTGCGATCACCTCGAATCCCTCTTCGCGTGCCACCTTGGCAAACCCGGGATACATATCGGACCACTCATGGTGCTCCCCGCCTGCTGCCGCCTTGAGGTTATCCAGCGTTGTCCCGATTACACCTGCCGGGAAGGAGGCAGTGATCTCGACCTCACCGCCTTCGAGGAACTTGAAGAACCGTTTTGCATGTTCTTTTTCCTGATTCGCTGTTTCTTCAAAGATATCTGCAATCTGGACATATCCCTCCTTGCGGGCCTGGCTTGCAAAATAGTTATACCTGTTGCGCGCCTGCGACTCCCCGGCAAAAGATGCGAGAAGATTTTTTTCAGTTTGCGTGCCCTTTAATTTCCCCATTTCTTTCCTCCTTATTGCTTAAATTTTCAACTCACCAATCCCAGGTCAGTTCTCTCGTGTGGATTGGGCGGTTTTACCCTGTTTTTGGCACTCAGGACATATCCCATGGAAATCCATGCCACAGCCGAAGACCTCGTACCCCGATGCTTCGCTGACAATACCCATAATAGTAGCCATGTCATAGAACGTGTTCAAGGGGATATCATCCAGGCGTCCGCAGGAAACACACCGGATATGATCGTGCCCGTCTGTGTTGCCGTCAAACCTTCGTTGTCCATGCGCCATTTCCAGCCTGGTGATGACACCGCTTGCGGAAAGTATTTCCAGGTTCCGGTACACCGTGCCGAGAGAGATTTGCGGGAGACGGTCTTTCACCCGTTCATAGACCTCATATGCCGTGGGATGATCCTGTACCTTTCTCAATTCCTCAAGGATCAGCTTCCTCTGCTTTGTCATTCTCATCCTTGTCAAACTCATACCTTGCCCCTGTCCGTGGCTATACGACACACGGCAGCGTTTGGTTCGATAATAGTAACTATTACTGATAAGAGAAGAAAAGTCAATCCCCCTCAGTAAATTCATTTCATTTTACAGCTGATACGTGTCGAGATCGACTGCGGACGGCCCGATAACTCTTCAGTCAGGTCCGTCCGCGGAAATACGTGATATCCTATTTCTTGGTGAAGTCTTTAAATTCTATGGCTTTTTTGAGCGTGCTCCGGGCAAACACATGGGCATCATCCAGATCGGCCTGATCGGGATGATCCTGGGCCGACTGAGCCTCCTGTGCCCATGCCCTGTGTTCAGGCTTGTTCATCAGGTCGTCAATGATATCCTGTTGCACCTTTCCCCTGCAGGTAAACGAGCCCAGGACATTGACTCCTTTGGCAAGACCGATGGCGTGATGGATGGCCTCTTTCGGCATCTGCCCGTCTGTTTTGGACCCGTGAGTGGAAAAAAGTGCGAGCTTGGTGCCGGGTTTTAATGTCTTGATAAAATTCTGCACAGGAACAGGAACACTGTGTGCATGGACCGGAAAACCACAGAAGATCAAAGAATATTCTTTCGTATCATCAATCTCACGTACCGGCACGATCTCTTTATCTTCCAGGCCGAGGGCCTTGAGATCGAGTGCGTCATAAATGGCCTGGGCAACCGCCTTCGTGTTTCCTGTCTTGCTGTAATAGGTAACCAAAATCTTCATCAATATCTCCTTTCCCCATAATACGCACAATATTACTGTTGCTGAATAACCTTTCGTTCTCATTAATCAGTAATTTTGTCAAGAAAACTCATGACATGCCGCCCCTGCCTCAGGGCAATCGATACGCTGCGGGCTGCGGTCTTATCTTTCTTACACCCTCCCTGTTTTTCAAAAAACCGAATCTATCCTTGATACCATCAGTGGTCGACCTTATGCTAAGCATATAGCATTTGTTCCTCATGGTAGTTTATGGTAGATTTTTAAATCAGGAGTAAGAATGTCGCAGAACGTAACCGACGAAACCTTTCCGGACTTTATCCGGCATCCCGTAGCTGTTCTCTCGTTTTCATCTCCCTGGTGTGCTGCATGCAAAAAGGTTCTCGCACATGCCGAGGGTATGGAGCAGGCCTACGGTGCCATCACCTTCGGGACAATGGATATCAGCACCAGCCCGAATACTCCGGCTCAATTTCAGGTATTTTCCATACCGACGGTCATCTTCTTCAAGAACGGCTCGGAGGTGAACCGTTTGAGCGGAACGATTACGGACACAGAACTCCGTAAGGGACTTGACACGCTCGTATGATTGACCAGTTTCTCAGTGGATTAGATACGTATCTTCAGGCATCCGTGGTATTCTCCTACATCGCCGTGTACATCGGCGGCGTGCTGGCGAGCTTTACCCCGTGCATCTACCCTGTCATCCCCATTACCGTTGCATATATCGGATCTCAAAGCCGCGGATCAAAGACCAAAGGGTTCTTTCTTTCCATCATCTACGTGCTCGGGACTTCGGTTACCTACACTGTGCTCGGGAGTTTCGCAGCCCTTTCCGGCCAGCTTTTCGGCCAGTTTCAGTCAAGTCCGTGGACATACTTCATCGTAGCGAATATCTGTATCCTCCTGGGCCTTTCCATGCTCGACGTATTCACACTCCCGCTTCCCCAATTTCTCTCCACCTCCCGTTCACCCCGGAAAAAAGGGTTCGTGGGCAGTTTTCTCCTGGGTGGGGCCTCCGGGCTCATTCTCGGACCCTGTACCGTTCCGATCCTCTCTGTGCTGCTGGGATACGTGGCATCAAAGGAGAATGTCATCTACGGTACGAGCCTGCTGTTTGTATTCGCCTTCGGCATGGGGACACTGCTCATCATCCTGGGGACCTTTACCGGTCTGCTCACCTCCATCCCTAAGGCAGGCGCATGGATGGTGAAGATCCAGAAGGCTTTTGGCTGGGGGCTTCTTGCCTTGGGCGAATACTTCCTCATAAAGGCCGGAACGTTCATGATTTAACAAAAAGGAGAGTATCTCATGATAAAAAAACTCGTTGCCTTATCGGTTGTCCTGCTCTTTGCCTTCACATCCTTAGCATCATGCGATGAAGGAGAGAAATCCAAGGGTTCGTATGACATCAAGAAAGAGTCCATTGAAGTACCCGCCCCGGATTTCAACCTGAAAGACCTTGCAGGAAAGACCCACTTCCTGAGTGATTACAGAGGAAAAACCGTATTACTGACCTTCACCACCACCTGGTGTCCCTACTGTATAAAAGACATCCCCAGGCTCAAGAAGACGTATAACGACTACAAGGATAAGGACTTCGAACTTATCGCCGTGTATATCCAGGAAAGTGACAAGAAGGTAGCCTCGTTTGTAAAAAAATACGATCTGCCCTATACAGTACTCCTCGATACGGAAGGAACAGTTGCCCAGACCTACGGCGTCAGGGGTGTACCCACAAAGGTGCTGGTGGACAAAAAAGGCACGATCCTGTGCCTGGCATGCAGAACGCTGAGTGACATGCTGGAGAAGGAGCTGGGGGCCCCGAAGTAGGCCCTACATTACCAGGGTTTCAGCCAGGCGCACAGCATCCACACCATCCTTGGCATAGTGAGCCCCGATAGAATCCGCATATGCCCTGGTCACAACAGCCCCGCCGACCATGAAGCTGCAGAGAAGGCCTTCGGCCCGCGCATGCTCTATTGTCTCTTTCATGTTCACCATCGTGGTGGTCATGAGAGCGGAAAGTCCCACGATATGGGGCTGATGGTTCACGATCGCCTCGATTATTCGCTCTTGAGGAACGTCTTTGCCGAGATCGATCACCTCGAACCCGTAGTTCTTCAGCATGAGGGCTACGATGTTTTTGCCGATGTCATGAATGTCTCCCTTGACGGTGGCAAGGATGATCCGGCCCTTTTTGGTGGAGAGACGCTCCTGTTCCTGCATGCGCGGCTCGAGGTATTCGACGCCGCGTTTCATGGTCTCTGCACTGGAGATGAGCTGGGGCAGGAAATAGACCTTCCGGTCGTAGAGATCCCCCACCTCCCGGATGGCCGGGATCATATGCTCATTCACGAGTGCCTGCGGAGAGATTCCTGCTTTAAGGGCAGTATCCAGGACCGTGACAACCTCGTCCTTATTGCCCTCGATGACGGTCTTGTATACCCGCTGAACCGGCGAGACCTCTTCCGTCACCTTCCGGCCTTTTGAAGAATCCTGTGCACCCTGTGCAGACACGGTGAAATGGCTGATGTAGGTTTTGGCCTGACTGTCCCGCTGCATCAGGACATCCGATGCCCGCTTGATGTTCATGAATTCCTCGCTGCCGGGGTTTGCGATGGCATGGGTAAGCCCGTTCGTACAGGCCATAGAAAGGAAGGCAGCATTGATCCATGTCCTCTCGGGAAGACCGAACGAGACATTGGAAAGGCCAAGGACGGTTCGACATCCAAACGTAGAGGCACACCAGCTGATGGTCTTGAGCGTCTCGAGAGGTGCTTGCGGATCAGCCGATACCGCCATGGTAAGGGCATCTACGATGATATCCTCTCTGGTAAACCCGTATTTCTGCGCAGCTGAAAAGATCTCCTCAATAAGGGGGATGCGTTCCTGAGCGGTCCTGGGCAGTTTCTTTCCGCCGAGCGGCAGGAGAATGAACATGGCCCCGTAGGTTTTCGCAATCTTCAAAAGGACATCGAGCTTGTTCTCTTCTGCAGAAATGGAGTTTATCAGTGCCCTGCCGGGATAGATCCTGAGTGCCGCCTCGATGGCCTCCGGCAGGGACGAATCGATGCAGAGCGGGGTATCCGTGCTGCATGAAAGATCACGCACCACCCGGGTAATGGTCGCAACCTCGTCAATGCCGGGCATACCTGCATTGACATCGAGGAGGTCTGCTCCCTTGTGGCTCTGTTCCCGTGCGTACTGCCTTGCCAGCGTTGTCTTGCCTTCGAGCAGTTCGGCCTGCAGATCCTTCTTGCCCGTCGGATTGATCCGCTCGCCGATGATAGTAAGCGGGGAGCCTTCAGTAAAGACGACCGTCCTGCGCGCAGAACTCACTGCTGAGACGGATTTCACGGCCGGTTCGGCCGGCACAAGTCCCGCTGTCTGAGACTTGAGTTCCCTGATATGTGCAGGCGTTGTCCCGCAACACCCGCCCAACAGGTGCACCCCTGCGGAAACGAACTCCCCTGCAAACGCGGAGAAATCACCCGGACCCATATCAAAGAAGGTTTTTCCCTGCCTGAGCTTCGGCAGGCCGGCATTGGGTTTTGCCACAAGCGGTATCGTGGCGTAGGGTTTCATGGCCCCTATCAGGGGGATCAAGCCGTCAGGCCCGGCAGAACAGTTGCAGCCCACGGCATCGGCACCCAGCGACTGCAGGGTGATCAGGGCCGAAACAGGGTCTGTTCCGTTCAAGGTCCTGCCTGCTGCTTCATACGTCATGGTCACGATGGTGAAGATGTCCGCGATCTCCTTGACCGCGATAAGCGCGGCACGGGCCTCCTGAATATCTATCATGGTTTCGATGACTATGAGGTCCGCTCCGCCGGCGATGAGCCCGTTGACCTGCTCTTTGAATACGGCAACCGCCTCCTCAAAGCCCACCTCTCCAAATGGTTCGATAAACCTTCCCGTGGGGCCGATATCACCGGCTACGAGCCGGTCTTCTCCTGCGATCGACCTCGCCAGCGAGGCAAGGTCGCGATTGATCCCGGCCACGTCTTCTGCCCCGTACTGGGAGAGTTTGAACCGGTTTGCACCGAAGGTGGAGGTATAGATAATATCGGCTCCGGCCAAGAGGTAGTCCTCATGCACCGATGCAAGACACCCTGTATTGTCAAGGCACCATAGCTCCGGACACACCCCCTCAGGCATGCCCCGGGCCTGCAGCTCAGTGCCCGTAGCACCGTCCAAGATGATGATTCGACCGCGAAACTTGTGGAGAATCTCCTGTTTTGTCTTCACGAAAACCTCGCTTGTATATTCAATTCACTGCCCGGAAGTATGTATGCCGGCAACGGCAGTCACAGACTTTTCCGGGACCAGCACAAAATCCCGGGTGATATCCACCCCGAGTTCGTGCATCATCAGAAGATCATACATGATCTTCTGATTGTCCAGGGCAAAATCACCATACCCGGCTGAATACCGCCTGCTGGTGAGCCGCCTTGCCCTGCGTCTGAGATCCTGATTAACATATCCCATGATCCAATCCAAGGCCGCATCCGTTATCTCGCTTGCAACCGCATCGAGGATAACCCCCCGGGTCATGTTGTCCCCCATGACATCGGAGTGTATCTCTTCCATAATCCTGCTCCCTGCCGTGGCCCCCATCACAAGGGCCCCGGTGCACCCACCCATCATACGGGCGAGCCCGGAACTCCTCAGAGAACACCCCCCCTCCAGGTGGATGGATGCCCCTTCGATTGCCTCTATGCCCAGGACCTTTGCAGCCCCCTTGAGCTCGATGAGCCCCATGGCATGATCGATGCAATCCTCCACCAGTCCCTCCTTATCAGGAGGGATTTGCGTGCGGTCTCTCCTGTAGCCGAGCCTGGCATAAATCGCCCTGATCGGCACGGGCACGATAATGGACGGGAAAAATACCGGCCTGGTCTTCTCACACATCTTCATAGATCTAAAAGGAATCATGAAAAGATTCAATAAGATCTTTTCCATACGAGGATTTTCGGGTGATTCATATGATAATCAATTGAAACATGTAAAGTCATTTCGCCATGTTATACACAGAAAACAATTTGCCAGTTTGATTTGTATTATGATATGCTGATAACACATACTGTGCAACAAAGAAGGGGTGGACCATATGGATCTTGATCGGCTTTTCTATCCACAAAGCATTGCAGTGATCGGGGCATCACCGTCCCTCAAAGGGGGAGGGAAATTCCCTTACTATCAGGTGATAACCTGGGCCGGATACACCGGAAGGCTATATCCGGTTAATCCCAAATATGACGAGATCGATGGAGCAAAGGTATACCATTCCCTCGACGAACTCCCCGAACCTGTAGATTTTGTGATTGTATCGGTTTCCGCACAATATGCCATTGAAACCATGGAGGCTGCAGCGAGAAACAAGGCGAAATTCATACATTTCTTTACCTCGGGTTTTTCAGAGGTGGGAAACTTCGAACTCGAAGAGGCCCTGGTCAAGATTGCGAAAAAGACCGGGATACGGATCATCGGCCCGAACTGTATGGGCGTACACTGCACGGAATCCAAGATCACCTGTGATATCCCCCAATCGCCAATCACGGAGGTGGGCAATGTTGCCTTCCTTGGCCAATCAGGAGGTATGACCAATAATTTCATGCGCATGGCACACTCCCGGTATCTGGGGCTCAACAAGATCGTATCGTATGGAAACCAGATCGACCTCAAGGTCGAAGACTATATGGAGTATCTAGCCGCAGATGAGGGCGTAAAGGTCATTGCCGCGTATATCGAGGATATCAAAAATCCCGGGGCCTTCATCGAGGCCCTGAAAAAGACTACACCGATCAAGCCGGTGATCATCCTCAAAGGGGGTTCCACCGAGCAGGGGGCAAAGGCGGCAGCGTCCCATACCGGTGCAATGGCCGCCCGGTCAGACCTCTGGACCGCCATCATGCGGCAATACGGGTGCATCGAGGCACAGAACTTCGAGCACATGATGGACCTGGTCATGATGGGGGTGGCCGATTATCTGCCCCAGGGACCACGCCTCGGGTTTCTCGGTGCAGGAGGGGGCACATCCGTCCTGTTTACCGATCTTGCAGCCAAGAGGGGCATGTCGTTGCCGGAGCTCAGCCATGAGGCACAACAGATGATCAGCGAAAAGATCAGCGATGTCAATACGAGCACGACAAATCCGGTGGACCTCGGGTTTTACGGCTTTGACTTCGGCATCATGGCACACACCATCCAGGCAATGGCCGATGATGATGCCATTGATGTCATCATCCCCTATTTTTCCCTCGATTTCATCACGTCGTTCCAGAGAGACCAGATCGAAAGCGGGCCTCATATCATTGTAGAGGCCGCACAAAAGATTGATAAGCCCATTATCCCCATCCTCTCGCGATTCACCGAAAATATGGTGGAGATCGAAGAGGTACGTATCCGGCTCGCCTCCATATTCAGAAAGGCCGGTCTTGCTGTTTACAGCACCCCCCAGGATGCGATAGAATCCATCAGCGGCGTCCTCAAGTGGCGGATGAATCACTGCGTGCAAGACGATGCTTCCTCCGATCACTGCAGAGCAGAGGCGCTGTAAAAACTCGAAAAGAAGGATTCTTATGAAGTATCTCGTGATGGGGGCTGGTGCCCTGGGCAGTGTATTCGGCGGCCTGCTTGCGGAAAAAGGCCATGATGTCACCTTTGTGGGCCTCGATGACCACCTCAAGGCCATGAAGAGCAAAGGGCTTAAAGTCACCGGCATCTGGGGCGACCATACTATTAACGATGTTTGCGCATACTACGGAACAGCAGAACTCTCAGGCACGTTTGATGTGGTGCTCCTGAGTGTAAAATCCTACTTTACCGCTGACGTGATCAGGCAGACGCTGCCGTTCATGACCGAGAAAACCCTGGTTTTTTCCATCCAGAACGGCCTGGGCAACTGGGAAGCCATAGCAGAGGTGGTGGGATGGAACCGCACCGTGGGCGCACGGGTCATCTTTGGTGCGGAGATCGTGGAGCCCGGTACTGCTCGTGTCACGGTCTATGCAGACAAGGTACTGCTCGGGAGCCCCACGGGTGATGCGCCTGAAGACATGATCAGAGAGGTCTGTGACGACTTCAATGCGGCGGGCATCCCCTCGGCCGTCAGCAAAGAGATAGCGGCCTCCCTGTGGGGAAAGATCCTCTACAACAGTTCGTTGAATCCCCTGGGAGCCATCCTGAATGTGCCCTACGGCCGCCTGCGCGATGTCCCGGAGGTGCTCGATGTCATGCGCCGCATCATCGAGGAGATCTTTGCCGTTGCACAGGCAAAGGGTTTGAACCTGGGCTATGAGGGACCTGATGACTACTACCGTTTTCTCGTCGAGGAACAGATCCCGCCTACTGCGGAGCACCGGGCCTCCATGCTGCAGGACATGGAGCTGGGACGGCGAACCGAGATCGATGCCTTGAACGGGGCGATCTCCCGCTATGGAAAAGATTTGGGAGTTCCCACTCCGGTAAACGACGTGATCACGGCCATCATCAAGGGGCTCGAGACGAAATCACGGTAAAGGCCCCTTTCTGTTTTCAGGAGTGTCTTTCCGGCTGCGGTTCCGCGGGAATCTTCCCAGTTCCAGGCACGGATCGCAGCCGATGGGTTCAACCGTTCTTAATCCGATCTAAAAGTCAAGGTTCACGGTAGTTCCGGTGGCAGCGGGCGGTATTTCCATTCTCGCAACCCCGTCAAAAGCAACGATGCGGTAGGATCCTTCAGGCAGGGCGATCTCGTACGATCCTCCCGGGGCGACCTGGACAGTCTTGATAGCAATCAGCTTCCCGGCTTCGCACGGGGATTCCTGCAGGAACTGTATCGTGACGGCCTCTTCGTTCGTGGTCACATTGCACGTGATACTGCCCATGGTTGCATCGCTCAGTGTAAAGGAGATCTCGTAATCCTCGTTGTTTGCCGCAGCAACAGCTGAACAGACTGGAACGAACCCGTCCTTGTACGCAACGATGCTGTACTCTCCGGGTTCCAGGTACATGAGATACTCTCCATATTCATCGGTAAGGGTCGAGGTATGTACCGTGATCCTGCCTGTCTCCGGATCATAGACCTGAGCGCTGATTAGGACGCCGCTCAAAGGCGAACTCTCATCATCGGTGACCACCCCGTCTACGATGGCATTTTCAATAGTGTCGATCACCTTGATGGTTGGTTTCAAAAGCCAGTTCCCGCTGGTGCCGGCTTTGACTACTGATTGGTCTGCGTCAAAGTCGAGAACCAGTTCGGTGGTCAGGCCTGCAGTGACGTCAAAGGCATGGACCAGCTTGATGCCTGTTTTGTAGCCGCTCGGTATCTTTAACTCGTGATAGTTGTTTTCGCTGTCAATAATATAGTTCGCAAACGGGTGGTTTTCACTCAGGATGTTGAGTTCTTCATCAGGTTGTTCACCGACAATGAGGCGCACCTGGGTGTACTGCCCGGTCTCAAGTGTTGTTACACCAAGCTGTTCAATCACCCCGTTTACCAGTTCCAGAAGATTGAAGGTCGTCTCCGGTGTACCGACAACAAGCCACGTGCCGTCCTGATCATCTCCTATGTGAACCTGCACCTCGTCTATGGTTACGTATATGGCATTGTAGTCATCGGATGCCGCATCGGTAAGCCCAACAGATAATGTCCCTGTCTGGGTTGAAGAGGAACTGTTGCTACAGGCCTGGATCATCATGCAGACCGCCAGGAATATCATGATGAGGACATTCATGGTTGTTCGTTTCGTCATAGGTTCTCCTTTTGCACTGCTATTTCATTGCAAAATGGAATGCAAGAAACATGCAATCATATCTCAATTCAACAATGCTCATAAATTCAGAGCACTAGCAAAATCACTTATTCCTCTGCACAAGGAACAGAAGAAAAAATGTACAATTTTTGTGTAATCGGTTTCACATTTGAACACACGGTATGTTACTTTCTTTGCTTGTGCGAATGACAATTTTGCATGGATGGCAAAATTAAACGCGCCGAAGGACGCGCCCACAGAAAGGTTATGGATGACCAGAGTCAATTCGAAGCTACTCTTGCTCGGATTCAACAGGTTTGTCCGGATGTCTTTTCGGCCTGACCGGTTCCAGCTGTTTTAATTCATCCACCTGAGCATAATCGCCAGTCATCCGTGCCTGTTCCTCGGCTTTATCCAGCTTGAGCTTCCATTCCCGGCGCTGTGCATCATACTCCCGGCGCTGTGTTCTATATTCCTCGCGGGCAAGGGTCTTCTGCTCGCGTTCCTGCTTCAGGTCATAGTAATGTTCGAGGGCTTCAGGTCCCTTCTGCATGGCCAGCGTTTCTTTTTTCATCTCTATGTAACGCTTGATATCATCATCGGAAGGGCGTTTGGCTTCACTGCCGGAGAAACGTGATCCGGCAGAAGATGATGCCGGTATTCCGGAACTGGTGATGTCAGTAGTCTCCTGTTCAGACTCAGTCCCGGCCGACAGTTTTTTCTCATTGGTGATGTTCGTGTCGGTATATGCAAAGTCGGCTCGATCAGCGTTCTTCATCCGGTTGCCTTCAGCCAGCGCTTGCACCGTCTCAACCGCTGTGTCTTCACGTATGTTTGCACCGGGCAGCATAACCCTGATCCCGATGGCAATCAAGATCAGAACAATTAACCCAATCAGTGGGAAAATGAATTTCTGCATGGATATTCCTTGATAAAAAGCCGGGGGCATTGTGCCCCCAGCTTTTTTTGCTCCTGCTGATGATTCTTACTCGAAGATGCCGTCCACAGGGGTGACGTCGAAGCCGTCAATCCACAGAGAGCCTACATCTCCTGCAGTCGCGCCGCTGCCTGCAGCCACGGTAATCAACTCGCTGGTGATGGCCGAGGCTGTCTTCATGGATACAATTTCCACATCACCGCCATCGCCGGCAATATCGGTGGAATCGCCGCCGTTGAAGTACAGGCTGCCGCTCACTGTGGCCGTATCCACCGCCCACATATAGAAATCATAGCAATAACCGCCGGAGACAGTGCCGGTTCCGGTCGCCGTGCCGGTCGCCTCGCCGCCGGTGGCGATCACATCCCCGGTGTTGAGCACGTCGCCTGCAGAATACAATTCAATGTACTCATCGGCGCCGTATCCGGCATAGACTGATTCGCCATCGCCGGCATCGCCTGTTGCCTCACCGCCCAGGGCCGTGATCGTGCCAGTGTTCTCTGCATAGTCGTGGCCGTAGAAATAGACACCGCCGCTGTCGCCACCATTAAATCCACTGCCGCCGGAGACGTCGATATCGCCGGAGTTGAGCACCTCGGTGGTGCCGAAGTATGCCTCACCCTCGGCTTCCCAATCCAGATATCCGCCATCACCGCCGTAACCGGTGACGCCGGTTCCGCCCTTGGCAAGGATAGCCACGCGGTTTGCAATGGCGCCCACCGGGTAGGCAGTATAGTCGTCTCCGTACCAGGCGTCTTCGGTATACGCATCCACATCGCCTGCATCGCCGCCGTCGGTGGCGCCGTCGCCTCCGCTCACATCAATCTGGGCATACCCGAGAAGCTCGCTTGGCTGCACCGGTGGGAACACGGTATAATCGTAATTGTAGCTAGTTACATCAAAATAGCCGCCGTTGCCGCCATAGTAGCCGCTGCCGCCGTCGAGGCAGATATCCCCGGTCACCTGAATCGCTCCGGCCGCTACTTCGTCGCCATAGCCGCCGTCATAGCCGTAGTCCATGTAGAACTCGAGGTCGCCACCGTAGCCACCATAACTGCTATCGCCGACACCGACACCGCCGATGGCATGGATCTCGCCCGTACTGACAAGGTCGCCACCTCCGGTTTCGAGATATATATCTCCACCATCTCCGCCGTTGCCAAGCTCGCCTGAACAGTCGCCGCCATCGGCATACAGAGCCCCGGAGCTTATAAGGTCACCGGCATAATTGTCGCCGCCATAACAGGTTATACTACCCGCGTCTCCTCCTGCAGTGGCGCCGTCCCCACCATGGGCAACCATGTCGCCGGAGTTGAACAGTGAGAGGGAAGCATCCATATAAATATCGTCGCCAATTCCACCTGCTCCAGTTGAACCGGTCCCGCCCGTTGCATAAAGATCACCGGAGTTGTAGATCTGGCTGTCAGCATAGAAATCGACATCGGCTGCATTGCCGCCGGTGGACCCGTTGCCGCCTGAAGTATCGACGCCCCCGGTGTTGATCAGGGTGCCGTAATTGCAGTCAATCTCTATACCATAGGAAGAGTTATTGTTGTATACTCCTGCCCAGCCGCCGATACCGATGCCGTCACCATTACCGCCGGAGGCGTCGATCATGCCGGCCAGATAGATGCCGTTGTCCGCATCGATCGAGAGACGTCCGCCGTCGCCACCGCGTGCACCACTTTCAGCAGCAGCAGCATCACCGGAGATGTCGAGTACAGAGCCTTCGGCCATTGTCATGCGGCCGGAGATATTCAGCACCAATGAACCCTTGTCGCCAGCCAGTGCTGCCAAGTCGTGCCGTAGTTCGCCTGTTTCAGAAAGATCTGCAGTGGCCAGTGTACCGTTGATCACCAGATCGTCAGTAAGCCACACGTAGGCGGCATCCATGGAACCATTGGTGTTCCAGTCGTAGTTCAGTCCGAGGGTAAGCGTGGCCCCGGCATCCACCTTCAGACCGGTTGCTCGTTCCTCGGCCTCAGCAAGCACGCCATCGCCGTCTGACACAAAAAGGTAGTAATAATCTTCTTCTGTTGTACTATCTAGAACCATATAGAGCTCGCCTTCTGCAGGTTCCTCGGTTACCACGGCAACCACTGTATCTTCCGAAATGGATACACCGTTGTCACCCAGACTTTCAGGATAGACCGGTGTCGGCACGGTGAAGCTGGTGTCGAGATCCCTGGTTTTTACATACATGCCCACGTTGGCATAGCAGTCAAGATACACATCGCCGCCGTCGCCGCCGTATGCACCTGTGCCTTCACCGCCTTTCATAGAGATGACATACGACCCGTCATCACCCGCAGGCTCATCCAGTTCTCCGGTCTGGTTTCCCGACATGATCTCAGTGACATTGGTGTCGCCATCATCATTGCACCCGAAGGTAAGCAAACAGAATAGAGATGCGCAAACAAGTAGCCAATACCTATACTTCATATTTCCTCCTCAAGAGAATTTTCCGGCAGAAGAAGCTCTGCCGTTAAGTTTTAGAAAGGTTATGCATGGTTTAAATAAGGTAAACCTATGTATCTTGCTCAATGGTGTATGCTCTCTCAGATGCTGTATTTTAATAATTAATATGAGCTGTTATTTAGTTTTTCTAATATACCGTTGTTATTTCTTATATGTCAATACGGATATAAAGTGAAAAAACATTAGGAGAAAATGAGATCTTTTCCATTTTTCTCCTACTCCATGGGATTCAGTACCCAAAGAGGTCCACTAAGAAGTACGCGTCGGAGCGAACCCGAAGGGTGGCTTCTAAGGGGATCCCCTTTGCTGTGCTGAAATTCATAGCTCGGGAGAAAATTCAAAACGATCTTCCCCTGGCATCATAACTTGTAAAAAACATTTAAGAACCTATATACAATATCGAGCTTATTCAAGAACATACATTGACAGAGGGATTATTCTATTCGTTTACATCCGACTATCAACCTTTTAATAACAAAGTCAACATGATGGGCGTTTTTCGAGTATTCCCATTCTGACTCTTCTAAAATTTGCTCAAATTCCAGTTTTTCTTTTTGGTTTATTGTTGCGCTAATAGTAGTCTGATTGTACCTTTTATTAAAGATGTCACAAAAATATAAATCTACAACAACATAGACCTGCTTATTCGTTTCATTGATTAATCTCCCCTTAACTCTTGGATGGAATATATTATATTCT
>DAISYU010000048.1:0-6257 GCA_036825155.1 Thermodesulfobacteriota bacterium
GCAGCAAGTTCTGCCGGGGCACGTGCATTTACAGCCACCAGCGCAAACGGCCTTCTCTATATGCATGAACAGATCCACTGGGCCGCAGGCGCCAGGCTTCCCATTGTCATGTGTGTGGTAAACAGGGGTGTGGGAGCACCCTGGACCGTCTGGAATGATCATCAGGACTCCATATCCCAGAGAGATACCGGATGGATTCAGCTCTATGCCAACGACCATCAGCAGATCATAGACTATACGATCAAGGCCTTCCTCCTGGCAGAAGAGATGATGATCCCGGTCATGGTGTGCTACGACGGATACCTCCTCTCGCATACGTACATGCCTTTTGACGTGCCTGAGCAATCCCGGGTGGATGATTTCCTTCCGCCATACAAACCGGCCTATGCACTCGATCCCGGCTCTCCTGCAAACCTCAATACGGTCACACTCCCTGACGTCAGGGCTGATATAAACGGGAAGATGGCGCACGGATACATGGAGATCCGCCACCTGCTCCAGGAAGACATGCGTGGGTCCATGGACATGCTTGTGCGGGTGGAAACCCGGTTCAAAAACATATTCGGCCGCGGAGTCGGTCCCTTCATCGAGTCCTACCAGTGCGACGACGCCAGGTACATCGCCGTGGCACTGGGGTCGCTCTCCTACCACCTTCGTGATGTGGTGGACACCCTAAGGAGTGAAGGAATCAAGGCCGGGGTCATGAGTGTACAGATGTATCGGCCATTCCCGGCTGCAGCCATTGCAGAAGCTCTCAAGAAATGCGCCGGCATCATTGTATTCGAAAAGGCGCTGAGCTACGGGTATCAGGGCCCTCTGTGCTCTGATATCAAATCAGCCATCTTTCATAATGCGGGAAACACCGGATCGCATCCCTTCGTGCTGAACTATATCCTTGGTCTGGGGGGACGGGAAATCGTTACCAAGGACCTGTATGACGCGTTCAAGGCTTCCTGCATCGATAAGCCCGAAAAGGTTGATGATCTCAGGTGGATCGGCCTGAAAATATAGGAGTGAAGATCATGCAATCCAAAACAAACATCCTGTCTCTGCCGGAAGAAGAACTCGTATATCCGGGCAACAGGGCATGCGCAGGGTGCGCACTCGGAATCGCCTATCGTATCGGGCTCAAGGCGCTCGGAAAGAACACCATCATCGTAGTCCCTCCAAGCTGCCTCACCGTTCTGCAGGGGCTCTTTCCCATAGCGGCAACAAAACTGCCGAGTTTGAATGTGACCTTTGCATCGACCGCCGCTGCTGCAACCGGCCTGCTTGGGGCGCTCAAGGCTCTGGGGAAGAAAAATATCAATGTGGTCGGATGGGCCGGTGACGGCGGAACAAGCGATATCGGATTGCAGTCGCTCTCCGGTGCATGCGAGCGGGGAGACAACTTCCTCTATATCTGCTACGACAATGAGGGCTATATGAATACCGGGGTTCAGCGTTCCGGCACCACACCCCTGGGGGCACTGACCGCAAATACCCCCATCAAGGGAAAACTCCAGCAGAAAAAGGATGTCTCCACCATTATGGCAGCACACGGGATCGAATATGTCGCAACATGCTCTGCGGCCTATCCGCTCGATCTGTTCGACAAAATCAGGAAGGCCCTCACCTATAACGGGGTCAAGTACCTGCATATCCACACACCCTGTCCTCCCGGGTGGGGATTCGAGCCGCGCTATGCGGTAAAGGTGGGAAAACTCGCGGTGGAAACGGGGTTGTTTGAACTCTACGAAGTGGACCGCGGTCATATGCGTCTTACCGGTGCCTCAAACAAACTGCTCGAGAAGAGAAAGCTCCTGCCGGCCACCGATTATTTCAGGGCACAGTCCAGATTCAAGACGCTGTCTGATGCCCAGATCGAAGAAATACAACAGGATATCGATACCCGCTGGAAGGGCTATTTCGAGTCACTCAACAATACGTAAGAAGGATCAGGCCAGCGCCTGCTGGAGGTTCTCCCTGTCCAGGTTCCCTCCTGACATGATGAGAACCACCGTCTTGCCTGCGAGCCGGTCCTTTATCTTCTGTGCAGCCATGATGGATGCAGCCCCGGCACCTTCGGCCAGATTATGGGTTGTCATGAGCGCCAGGGGTATACCCTCGAGGATCTCTTCCTCGCTCAACAAAACGACGTCTTTGATATGGTCCTTCATGATTACGTAGGGCAACTGGAATACGCTGCGTGCTGCCAGCCCGTCTGCTATGGTATCTGCCTCGTCGAGCACAATCCAGTCTCCCTGTTTGAGGGACTCGTAAAACGCAGGCGCCTTTTCGGCCTGCACCCCGATAATCTCCACCTCGGGATTGATGGCCTGTACGACCTTCAGCAGAGAGGCACACCCTGCACCTCCTCCGATGGGGCAGATGATCACATCCACATCCGGCATGGATTCAAAGATCTCAAGACCCATTGTCCCGATGCCGTTGAGCATCTCGGGCTCGTTGCCCTGCTCCACGTAGTAATATCCTGCAGCCGCAACAAGCTCGTCACAGTAAAACTGGGCATCATAGAAATCATGGCCATGCTCGATGAGCTCTGCCCCGAAGCTCTCAATGATCCGGTTGGTCTCGGGATTGTTGTTCTCCGGCACCACCACCGTACACGGGATGTTGTACCACCGGGCGGCCCAGGCCATTGCAAGTCCGTGATTGCCCCTGGTGGAGACGAGCACTCCGTTTGCGACCTCTTCCTTGTTTATTGTGTGAAAGAAATTGATTGCCCCGCGTATCTTGAATGAACCCGTGGGCATATGATTCTCGTGTTTGACAAAGACATCGCACCCGATAATCCTGCTGAGTTCGGAATAGTAGATCAGGTTTGTCTTGTTGAGGTAGTGGGAGATGGCAGATCTGGCCTTGATGATACCCTTGATGGTGACTTTTTCACTTAATCGTTCATATTTCTTCAGCATATATCCATCCGAATAGGTTAGAATTTATACCCTGCCTTTTTCGGCCTGCCCCTGAAAAGCTGGAGTAAGACACCGATAACCAGTCCTATAATGATGAAGCCTCCCCCGATGAGCGTGAAGATCAACCTGTCGGAGGTCTTCAGCCTGCTGTTTTCCTTTGCCAGCGCCTCCATCTTCTGGGCATGCGCCGTATACTCGGCCTGAAGGGCATCATAGTTCTTCTTGAGTTCAAGATATTCGCTGGAGGAAGTCTCCAGATCCGTATACTCTTTTTTCACCTTATCAACCTCTTTTGTAAGAGAGCTGATCTTATAATTCCGCTCGCGATGTTCCTTTTGGAGCTGCTTGTTCTCCTCGCGCAGGGTCTGGTTGTCATCGCTTAAGGACTTCACCTTTTCATTGAGCTGATCGATGAGCAATGCCTTTGGCGTCTGTTTCGTGAGGTAGCGGTTCTGTACCCAGCCTTCCTTTCCCTCCGGGGTTCTGACCTTTGTCCACTCTTCCCTCTCCTCGATGACCTCGAGGAAATCATTGGTGTTTGCAAGGCCTGTCATCTTTGCCGTCTCATACGGCGATGTCCGAACCGATATGGTTATCCAGTCCCTAACATACAAACCCTTGGCCTGGGCCTGATGAAATGGAACCATAAAAAACACCGAACATACAAACAATACCGTCACTATACGTTGTATCATTCACAAACCCCTCAATGTGACATAATCATTAGCCATACACATAACGTATATGGCCGCTGTATGCAACAGGTTCTCGCCTCCCGGCTCCTCAATCAGCAAAGCTCGCGTATAATCTCGTCGATACGATGCCGGGTGTCCTTCTCCATAATAGCAAGGGTTTCGCTGGTTCTCGCCTCGAATCGCAGGACGATAACCGGCTGGGTATTGGACGGCCGCACAAGACCCCACGAATCCCCGTCGGTGAATCTCACCCCGTCAATGTCCACACAATGCTCGTATACCTTCTCAGCAAAGGTTTTAAAGTCATCCACCACCTGGAACTTGATCTCATCCGGACAATCTATCCTGATTTCCGGCGTGTTTTTTACATCCGGCAGTTCGTCAAAGATCGACTGCGGATCATCCTGGGCAGAGAGCACCTCGATGAGTCGTGCTGCGGTATAGACTGCATCGTCAAATCCGTACCACCTGTCATGAAAGAAGATATGCCCGCTCATCTCTCCTGCAAGGGCGGCCTTTTCTTCCAGCAGGCGTGCCTTCATGGGCGAGTGGCCGACCTTGCCCATAATAGGGATGCCGCCTGCCTTTTCAACCTCGTCAAAGAACACCTTTGAGCACTTGACCTCTCCGATGATCTTCTCTCCGGGTTTGTTCTTCAAGATATCTTTGGCAAGGATCGTGGTGATCATATCTCCATAGATTGTCGTTCCGCGTGCATCGATCACTCCGATGCGGTCGGCATCCCCGTCAAGGCCGATGCCCAGATCAGCCCCTTTTTTCACCACTTCTTCCCTGAGCATGAACAGGCCCTCTTCCGTGGTAGGGTCGGGATGATGATTCGGGAAGGTGCCGTCAGGCTCCAGACAGATTCCCCTGACATCCATGCCAAGGGCATTGCACACCGCCATGGCGGTGGGACCGCCCACCCCGTTGCCCGGGTCAATGATCACCGAGAGCCTTCGCCGGCACGGTTTGATCCTGGAGATGACATCATCGATATACTCCGGGACAATGTCATAGGTAAAGGCTGTTCCCTTTCCCTCTCTGGTCGTGCCCTGTTCCATGATGGCCTGTATGGCTCGTATCTCGCCGCCGTAGATCGTGGTCTTGCCCAGAGCTATCTTGAACCCGTTGTTGTCGGCAGGATTATGTGAACCGGTCACCTGGATACCCCCGTCAAGATCGAGACGGAACAGGGAGTAGTACATGAGCGGGGTGGGCACCATCCCGAGATCGTACACGTCGATCCCGCTGTTTGTGATCCCGGTCTTTAAGATATCCATGAACCGGGGAGAAGAAAGCCTGGCATCCATCCCCAGCGAGACCCTTCTGACCCCCTTCTGTGCCCAGTAGACAGATATTGCCCGTGAAAAGCGCATCACAAACTCATCATCCAGGTCGATGCCAACAACACCTCGTATGTCATATTCCCGAAAGACCTGCAGATTCATGTCACCTCCATCGTATGCATAGTCATACTATTTCAAACAATCCTGCAGAGTCAAGGTGAGAGGCGAGATACTCGGCAGAAGGCAGGTGGTCAAGACAGATCGAGAACTAAGGCAGAAGGCAGAAGGAAAACACAACTCATCGCACCGTGTGCCATGTAGGCCGGGGTGCTGATGTGAGGTCTGCTCCCCGGCAGAAGTCTCGCTCTCTATAATTCCTGCAGAATCTCGGCCTTCTTGCGCTCGTACTCCTCCTGGGTTATCAGGTTCTTGTCCCGCAGGTCCTTTAAGATCTCCAGTCTCTTCTCGATATCGCCGCCCTCTTGGGCAGGTCCTGCTGGCTGTGGTTCAGCCGGAGTTTCCTTGGGCTTGACTTGGTCAACATACTTTTCAGTTGCGTCTGTTGCCTCGCCACCCTTCACAAAACGGATTCCCTGATAGCTCCTGTCCAGAAAGGCACTGAGATACTTCTCCTGTTCGGCGGTCACTGATCCGGGATTCTGCCAGTTGCTGCACGACTGCTCACCATCTATCGATGCAATGCGTTCAAAATAGAGGATCTGCAGGAGAGATTTATTGCCGACGCTGAAATCTCTCTCGAGACCTTTTACCAGGAAACACCCGGAAACAGTCCCTGCCGACAGGGTGCGCTGCTCCTGTTCGGTAAAGAGGTTGTCGCTGGCTGCGGCGTAGGAATTGTACTCGTCTCCGAGAATCTTTGTCATCCCTGAGACAAGCTCATATCTTGGGTGAGGCAACAACGGATCAACCACCTGGTTCGGGTTGCCTATTGTTGTCCGGGTCCTGATGATCACACCCCGTTTCACCGCGCTTGATCCTTCTGCGTCAACGAATATATGGGAGACATACTGGGTGGTGTTTTCCAATACATCGTTTTCGAAGCTGTTTTTTCCAGGGGCCCGCTCCTCTTTCAGAGTTGCCGCATGTCTGAGTTCATTGTCTACCGCAAGCTCGAGCCTGGCAGACTTCAATGTGAATACATTGCCCCGCACCTCACCGTTCATCTGAAACTGATCCAGGCCTGCCTGCATCTGTTTGAATTCGGCACAGCCATACGCCATGACAATACCGATGATTGCAACGAATAGTGCAAAATTCCTGTACATGCGCTCTCCCCTTGTCGGACTACATTTTTTTGATCTGGTGCCGTACACCCTCTACCTTATACCTTATAC
>DAISYU010000048.1:6357-15094 GCA_036825155.1 Thermodesulfobacteriota bacterium
TCGGACTACATTTTTTTGATCTGGTGCCGTACACCCTCTACCTTATACCTTATACCTTATACCTTATACCTTATACCTTATACCAGCCCTTTCCCAGAACTCCGGACAAAGGTCAAGGATCTATTTCCCTGTATTATTTTTACCTCACTTATACCGACCACATGTTGTAGAAATACAACGGGTGTCCAGACCGGCTACGTACATATGCCTGTTTTATCTCAATTTTTCTCATGGCACATTAGTTGCTTGCTTTTTTTGTCTGTAAGTGTATTAATTACTACGATGTATGGGAGTTTTGCGGGGAACACTATGGATTCTTTTTTGTTGTACACATGCTCAGAGGGAACTCAAGAACGATCGGAACGCGTAAATTTCAATTAGTTAAAAATAAGAAAAAAGAAATAGGGAGGAAATTAGGATGAGGAAATTAATGGTACTTCTTTTGGCAGCGGGGCTCTTTTGTGTCTTTGCAACACCGGCATCGGCACTGGAGAACATTTTCGGCGGTTACATGAGAACACGGGCGTACAATAACACGAACTTCACCGGTGAAGACCAGACCGAGGCGCTCGACTTCCAGGGCGTTGATACCAGAACAAGGCTCTACTACACCGCAAAGTTCAATGATGCCTTCAAGTTCGTCAACAAGTTCGAGTTCAACAATACCTGGGGCGACCTCAACGGCGGCGACATCGGCGCTGATGCAACAGACAATCTCAGGGTGAAAAACTCATATGCAGACTTCACGCTCGGCAACCTCAATTCAAAGATCGGTATGCAGGGCATGGTCCTGAGCCGCGGTTTCATAATGGACGATGACTTCTCAGGCGCCGTGTTCACCTACAAGGCAGGCGACATGTACATCCCGTTCTTCTGGGTAAAGGCATACGAGGGGTACACTATTGGCGGCCCGGATGCCAACGATTTCGACGTTGACTACTACGGTATCTACCCGGTCCTAAACGCCGGTGGTGCAACAATTAAACCGCTCATTATGTGGATCACCTCAAAGGATGCACAGGATTGGCCAACCACAGCTGGCTACGAAGAGTTCGATCTCTACTACCTCGGCGCAGATGTGGACATGAATCTCGATGCCCTGTCCTTGTGGTTCACCGGTATCTACCAGATGGGTTCTGCTGATCTCGTAGGAGGCGGAGACGTTGACTCGAGCGCATACCTCTTAGCACTGGGCGGAGAAGCCAATGTCGGTGCAGCCAGCGTCCATGGCCAGATCTTCTATGCCACCGGTGACGATGATGCAACGGATAGCGATGAGGATGCCTTCTGGATTCCCAGAGGACAGAGCTACTACTGGTCAGAGATCATGGGTTACGGCATCTTTGATGCGAATGCTTCTGCAAATTCATGTGCCGACCATATCTCCGACATCATGGCCATCAACCTTGGCGTGACCTTAAAGCCCATGGACAAACTGAGCCTGACTGCAGACCTCTGGTATGCCGCTCTGGCAGAAGATGATGCAAACGGCGAAGACGTGCTCGGAACAGAGGTTGACCTCAAGGCCACCTACAAGCTCATGGATAATCTGAACCTTGACCTGGTCGGTGCATACCTCTTTGCCGGCGACGCAACCTACAATGGATCTGACGACGCTGATCCGTACGAGTTCGGTACCAGACTCTCGTTCGGCTTCTAAGAACACCTGGGTTTCAAGACAATTCAGACGGCCGGGACTCATGTCCCGGCCGTTTTATCTTCAAAATCGTCATCCCTCTTTCTACTCTTGGCGCCAACAACGTTCCCCCAAGCCTTTCTGTAGCAATTTTGCATCTGAAAATCGTGTATAGTTGTACAATTACAACAAGCTGCACACATAATTTATTTTAGTAATATGTATTTATTGCCGATTTATATTGGCATGCAAATTGTATATTTCACATTCATATCAAGAGAGAGTGTTATGTCTACATAGTTGTGGGGCCTGATCACGGAGTAGTACTTCACGATCATGACCTGAAAAAAGAAAACCAAATAGAGGGAGGGATTTAGGATGAAAAAAGTTTTTTGTACCATCGTACTGATGTTGCTCATTGCCGGTACATCATACGCACAGGCAACATTCAGCATGACGGGTAGCTACTGGGCTGAGGGCAAGTACTGGTTTAACTATAATGATGCTCCTGGCACCGATGCAACGTACTCGGAAAAGAGCTTCGGGTTCTACGAGCAGGACATCAACCTCTACCCCAAGATCACCATGGAGAACACGTCGCTGAACTTCAAGGTGGCCATCACGGACGTGTACTGGGGTGACCCCTCTGCAGACGGCAGCGAGGACATCAACCAGTACGCCGATGATCCCAGCGCAGACGATGACAACATCCAGATCGAGCGGGCATACCTGAGCCACAATTTCGGCAAGGTAACACTTGATGTGGGTCTCATGAACGGTACCCAGTGGGCTACCACGTTTGGTGACGACAACCAGGCCCAGTGGAGGGTGAAGGCTGTCGCCAGGACCGCCGTTGGTATCGTAGGGGCCGTTCTTGAAAAGAACAGGGAGTGGGGCGCTGGAGATGACACCCTCGAGGGTGAGGACAGAGACAGCTACGGCCTCTTCGCCATCACAAAGGTGGGCCCTGTGTTTGTCAAGCCGCTCTTGTGGTATGGGAATTATGCCGACATATTCAGAGGTACAGCTCTCGATACACTTTACGGTATAGGCAGCACATATAACGCCAAGTTTACGGTGTTCAATCCCGTCCTCGGATTCGACGGTGATCTCGGCGTAGTATCCTTCGAGTCAGAGATCAACTACAAGATGTACACCCTGGAAGTAGATTCACTGAATGTCGACGAAGACTGGAGCACCCTGGGTATTTACCTCAATGTCTGGAAGGCCCTCGATGCCATGACCCCCGGTATCGTGCTGGCATACGGCTCGTATGACACCACCCTTGGAGATGCTGCTTATGACTATGCTGTTGGAGGCAACCCTCTTGGAGCAGCAGCTTGCGTTGGTGCGATGAGCAGCGCGGGCTTTGACTTTGAGGACGACTTCGATTCCACCATCATCTTAGGCGACGAATTCGGCTGGGGCGGCGGCGATGACATCAAGTCAGCCACGCTGTTCAAGGTCTACGTCAATGATATCGCCACCGGTATGGATCCGTTGAGCCTGAACTTCTATGCCGCCTATGTCATGTCCAACCAGGAAGCGACCGATTATGCCGTCAACGCTTATGAAGACGCCACCGCATGGGAAGTAAGCCTGGGTGCTGATTACAAGATCACCGACAACCTGAAGTACTCGGTCTACGGCGCCTATGCAGACATCAGCTACGATGTGACCGGCATTGACGATCCTGATTCAGTATACATCCTGGCAAATGCCATCAGGTTCACCTTCTAGGAACCATTCAGCCTGAATCAAGAAAAGCCCCGCTAAGAAGCGGGGCTTTTCTTTTAACTTCTTATGTTTACCTTCTCAAGGCATTCACCTCGAATCCGGCTTCTACACTGCTTAAGGCCTGCAACTGAGATATATTGTATTTGCCGGCATCTCCCGGCAAATACAAATTGTTTTTCTCTGCGTTCTCAGCGGCTCTGCGGTGATATTTTTTTATTTCTTTCTTTTCCTTGTCATGGCGTAGCCAAGGGCGAAGCCAGAGGCCTTCCTCGATAAGTGAGTCTTGTTTTTACTCCTGCCTTCTGCCTCGGGTCTTGAGCATGCAGGTTTAACTGCCTGAGATCCTGTTCCTCAAGTCCAGGGCTGCCTGGGGTCCCGAGCTAACGGGCTCGTCCTGCCTAGGGTCTTGCTCCCCAAGTCTCGCTTTTTTTATTGATCGATAAACGATCTGAGCTTCTTGGAGCGTACGGGGTGGCGGAGCTTGCGCAGGGCCTTTGCCTCGATCTGGCGTATCCTCTCCCTGGTCACGGTAAAGTCCTTGCCCACCTCTTCCAAGGTATGGTCGGACTTTTCCCCGATACCGAAGCGCATACGCAGGACCTTCTCCTCGCGCGGGGTGAGCGTTGCGAGCACACGCCTGGACTGCTCGGAGAGATTCTTCGCCACAATGGCTTCAGACGGCAGCGGCACCTTCTTGTCCTCGATGAAATCGCCCAGGTGACTGTCTTCCTCTTCCCCGATGGGGGTCTCGAGCGATATGGGCTCCTTTGCTATCTTGAGGATCTTGCGCACCTTGTGCTCGGGGTAGTCCATCTTCTCGGCGATCTCCTCCGGTGTCGGCTCCCTGCCCAGTTCCTGTACCAGGGCCCGTGATGTCCGAATCAGCTTGTTGATGGTCTCGATCATGTGCACGGGAATCCTGATGGTGCGGGCCTGGTCTGCAATTGCCCGGGTGATGGCCTGGCGTATCCACCAGGTGGCGTAGGTGGAAAACTTGTAGCCCCTGCGGTATTCAAACTTCTCCACCGCTTTCATGAGTCCGATATTACCTTCCTGGATGAGATCCAGGAACTGAAGACCTCGGTTCACGTACTTCTTTGCGATACTCACAACCAGGCGCAGGTTTGCCTGGATCAGTTCTGTCTTGGCTGCATTGGTTCTCGCCTCCGCCTCCTCGAGAATCCGAACGGCCTTTTTCAACCCGTGGGCGGTCAGCCCCCCCTCGATCTCCAGGGCTTTCATCTCCTTGGTGCAGCGATCGATCTGTTCTGCCATACAGACGAATTCTTCTGCATCGAGGGTAAACTGGGCAAGAAAATCGCAGATACTGCTGTCGGTCGACCCGGCACAGATACCTTCATGAATCTGCTTGATCTCCTGGATAGTCTTACAGAATCTCCTTTCATGACGTTGCAGGATCTCCTCTTTTGTTTCAAGCTGCTTCTTGAGCTCCTTGAGCCGGTTCCCGAAGGTATCGATCTGCTCCGGGAGGAAATGGATATCATGTATGAGCCCTACGATTTCTTTGCTCACCTTTGCCATGTCTTTCTTGATCTTATCTTTATCCTTGTCAGACTTGGCGTGGAAAAATTTGATTTTCAGCGCCTTGAGCTTGGCCTGCTGTTCTTCGATAGCCTTGATGATCTCGAGGGTTTTACTCAGGGCGGATTCTTCTTCAATGTCATACATATCATCGAGATCCACCACATCCTTGAGCCTTATCTCGCGGTCTTCCAGGGCCTCTCCGATCATAAGGACCTCTTTGACCGTAACGGGAGAATTGATGATAACGTTCAAAATCTGTCGCTGGCCTGCTTCGATCCTCTTTGCGATCTCCGTCTCATCCTCTCTGGACAGCAGGGAAACAGAACCCATCTCATGCAGGTACATCTTTACCGGATCAGGTGACCTCAGCGAGCCGTCATCATGGATATCTACCTCGTCATCGCTGCTCTCGTAATCGTCTTCGTTATCTACGAGCTGGATATCCTTTTCCGTAAAGAGGTCCATCACATCTTCGAGATCATCAGGCGTGATCACATCTTCGGGAAGGGCATCGTTTACTTCATCATAGGTGAGGTAGCCCTTGGACTTACCTACTGCAATCAGTTTCTGGACCTCTTTTGAATAGGCTTTTTTCTCGCTCATTGCCTTAGTGCCACCTCCATAACATAGTTGCGGACATGTTTCTTTTCCAGCATCTTTTCCTGCCTTTCCTTGAGTAATTGGTTTAATCTCGATTTATTCTCTGTCTTTTCAACCCGGGACAGTTCCTGCTGTATCCTGCGTATGTCGGATTCGATCGACAGAGTCTTAAACCGACAGAGCGTATCAATCAAGGCCTTTTTTTTGTCCCCGGGGAATTCTCCCTCTGCCCTGATCTGTGCTGCAAAAACGCGGATATGATCCGGACAGCGCACATCATCGATTCCCTTTGTACCTTCCCTGATGAGATATGCGGCCAACTCGGAGAGGTCCTTGTGGTGGATCGCACCTGTGAGCCCCAGTTCCCTTACAAGTCTTATCGCATCGTCATCGAAAAGCATAAGCTTTACGATGATGTATTCCTGATTTCCCTTTTCCTTGTTGGGAATCTGCAGTCCTCCCGCAACTGCCTGACTCTCTGCCGGGCCGAGCTGATGATAAACGCTTTCCGGAGACACACCGAGCCTCACGGAAAGCCTTTGAACAAGCAGATCCTGTACGATACGGTCTCTCATACGGGATATCATGGGAACAAGTTCCTTTATAATTGCGTTCTGATCCTCAAGTTTTGATGGATCTCGCCGGTAAAACGATTCATCAAAAATGAAATCCCAGATGGAACGGGCCTCATTCATGAGCTGATCCCAATTAAAAGTCTCCGATCGTACTATATCGTCCGGGTCCTTCCCCATGGGCAGCACAACGACCTTGGGGATAATGTCGTTGTTGAAAAACGGCTCCACAGCTCTGCGCATGGCGTTTTTCCCTGCCGAGTCCCCGTCGAAGATCAGCGTGATGTCCTGCGTAAACCTGCTCAGAAGGTTTACATGGTCTTCGCTCAGGGCCGTACCGAGGGTTGCAACCGCATTTACAACGCCTGCATTGGACAGAGAGACCACATCCATATATCCCTCTACCACCTTCACCCCCGATTCGCGAACAAGGCTTTTGGCCCTGTACAGGTTGTAGAGCACCTTGCGTTTCTTGAATACGGGCGATTCCGGGGTATTGATATACTTGGGCTCCGAAGAGTCCATTACCCTGCCGCCAAAACCGATCACCTCAGAAGTGATATCCAGTATGGGGAACATTACCCTGTCCCTGAATCTGTCGTAATACCCGCCATTTTCCCTCTCGATGAGCAGTCCGCAGGCAGAGGCCTTTTCAAAGGAGATGCCCTTTTTCTGCAGCACCCTGAGGAGGCTGTCCCAGGAAGGAAGGGCATATCCTATGTGATATGCCTGGATGGTCTCATCCGAAAGCCCCCTTTTGTGCAGATACTCGCGTGCCCTGCTTCCCTGGTTGCCTGAGAGCATGTGTTTGTAAAATTCCATCGCGTATCTGTTGATCTCATAGAACTGTTTTGTCTCGGACGATTTGTTCGTCTTGCCAAGATCAACAGGGATGTTGAACTGTGAAGCCAGTTCCTTGATTGCCTCAAGAAAGCTCAGGCCCTTCATCTCCATGACAAAGTTGATCACATCGCCGCCTTTGTCACAACCGAAGCACTTATAGATCTGTTTGACAGGGTCGACATTGAAGGAAGGGGTCTTTTCCTTGTGGAACGGACACAGGCCGATATACGACCTCCCCCGCTTCTTGAGGTGAACGTATTCCGATATCACCGTAACGATATCGATATCCGCCTTCAGTTTTTCCACTTCTATCCTGTCCATCAGTTCACATCAAAGACCACAATGGTCTTATTTCCTCCACCCTCATGAATGTGCCCGTCAGAAAACGCCTTCACCGCAGGCAATTCCTTGAGGTATGCCCTGATTGCATTCTTGAGTCTGCCTGTACCGGTCCCGTGGATGATCTCCAGATGCTCCTGTCCGGAGAGCACTGCCTGGTCGATGGCCTTCTCGATGACCGGCAGCGCTTCATCGACCCTCATCCCCACGACCTTTATGGGCAGTACGATTTGTGATGAGGCTGACACCCTGAGTATCTTCTTCTTTTCGGTCTTCCCCGGGGGTTGATCCACGGCCTCGATCTGGTCGAGCCCGACCTTCATGCGCTTTTCGCCAAAGAGGACCTCAGCTGCCGCCTCCCCCAGATCGATCACTTCCCCGGATGTCTCGGTCCCCCTGAGTCTCACGATGGAGCCTTTGACAATATTGAGGACCTCGGGAGCGTTGGTGTGCTCCAATGCCTGTTCGATCTCCCGTACCGCAGGATCCTCGAGGACCTTTTGTATGACCTCTTTGGGCTGAGGCCTTTTGACCAGTTCCTCCACCTGCTCGATAAGCCTCTTATACCTTAGGGAGCAGGTGATCTTTTCCTGCTCGATCTCGTCAAGCGCCCGCCTTGCATGCTCTTTTAAGCGCGCCGCCTCTTCGAGCTCATCTGCTGCCTGTTTTCTCATGGCCGAGGCCTGCGAGATATCCTGCATGGCCTGGGCTAGTGCTGAATTGGTATCACGCGAGATGATACTGCTCGCCTCGGCAAGGATCTCGCGGGGAAAATCGATTGCATCTAAGATCTCAAAGGCATGGCTCTGTCCTATTACCCCGTATTGCAGGCGGTACAGCGGCTTCATCCCTGTTTCATCGAAGGCGGTTGCCGCATTCTCCACCCCGGGAGAGGACACTCCGTAGAGCTTGATCAGATCGGAGTGAGAGGTAGCAACCACGCAGGCACCCTTTTTTCTCAAAGCATCTATGCATGATACCGCTATCGCACCGCCCTGCGATGGGTCCGTTCCGCTGCCCGGTTCATCCAGGAGCACGAGGTCACCCGCGGATACATTCATATAGATGTTCTTGAGTGCCAGCGCATGAGCAGTAAATGACGAAAGATCGTGTTCGATATCCTGGTTCGTATCCATTTCTACCCATACCCTGCCGAAAGGTGCTATCATAGAGTCTGCCCCGGCAGGAATGGCAAGCCCGCTCTTGGCCATGACCGCCAGGAGACCGAGCGTCTTTAAGGCCACGGTCTTTCCCCCTGCATTGGGACCGCTGATGATGAGGCAATCCTTCCCTTGTGGTATCGTGATATTAAGCGGCACGGTCCTCTCTGAGCCGAGCCGCTCGAGTAGAAGCGGATGCCTCGCTGCTTCGAGACGGAATCCATGGGCCGAGATAAACGGGATCGCGGCATGATGTTTCAGTGACCACCTGGCGCATGCATGTAAAAGATCGATGAGGCCGTAGC
>DAISYU010000048.1:15194-22474 GCA_036825155.1 Thermodesulfobacteriota bacterium
GTGCGGTTTGTCCGGGAATAATCATGGGTAATGCCCTTCATCTGCCCTGAATAATCAAGCCGCAGGCAGATGACATACCTCTCATTGCGCTTGGTGATAATATCATCCATGAGCACGGATTTGTCCCGCAACCCATCAATAATGTTCTGCAGTTTCTCGAGAATCATGGTGCGGCAGGACTTGTATCGCCTGCGCAGATCGCGCAGGATCGGGTTTGCCGTATCAGAGATCTCACCCGTGGGAAGGATCATGGCATCGATCTGTGCAGTCAGGCTCGAGAGTTTTTCAATGCCCCCGGTGATTTCACAAAGGTGCTCCCCGGTATTTCCGATCCTTCGCTTGATCCTGGCAGACTCTCTGAGCACCTGGGCCACGGCAACAATATCCTGTCCTTCCAGGAGCGCACCGTCGACAATCCCGAGCAGTTCCCTGATGTCCGGAATGGCCCCCAGCGAGAACGACTCCGGTGAGGAGACAAGATTCATCATCTCCTCGAGCATTGACCAGCGTTTCTTTGCCTCCTCCCAGGTATCAAAGGGGCAGAGATCTTCCAGGGCCCCCAACCCTACATCAGAGACAATAAAAGACCGTATAAACTCTTTAAGCGCAGAAAACTCTAACAGATCTTCTCCCATGAACGTTAAGATCAGGGCGAATGCCCACCCTGAATGATGAAAACTATGAAATCACTGTAACAGTTTGTTTACGATGCCGTTGACCGTCTTTCCCTCAGCCTGCCCGGCTACTTTTGCCATGACGAGCTTCATTACCTTCCCGAAATCTTTCTTGGTGGCTCCTGTCTCGGAGATGATCTGCTGTACAATGGCAGCGATCTCTTCTTCTCCCAGCTCTTTTGGCAGGTAGGATCTCAGTATAGAGAGGCTGGTCTGTTCCTGCTGGGCCAGATCGTCCCTGCCGCCCTGCTTATACTGTTCATAGGAATCCGTGGTCTGTTTTATCTGAGAGCGCAGAACCTGAATGACCTCCTGATCATCAAGTTCCTTTTTCGAGGCCACTTCCTTGTACTTGATCGCGGATATGACCATACGGAGACAAGAAAGCTTCTCCTTGTCTCCGTTCTTCATTGCGACTCCCAGATCCGACTTGATGGTATCAAGCAGCATCAGTAGTACGTCCTCATCTTGTGCATTCTCTTCAAGGCCCGCTTGCGCGCAGCTATAGCCTTCCTCTTTTTCTTTACACTCGGCTTTTCATAGAACTCGCGTTTACGAACCTCGGAGAGAACTCCAGCCTTTTCCACCTGCTTTTTGAAGCGTTTTAATGCACCTTCAAAAGGCTCCGTATCTCTCACTTTTATACCGGGCATGCGTTATTCGTACACCCCCCCTCATTTTCGAAATATTTTCAAGAGAAAGAATCTATATAAGAACATCGGGTGCGTGTCAAGCAATTAACGGATGCAATGCAGGAAAATACCGGTCATTTTTTTTCTGAAAATTCTTTTTTCGAATTACGGGAAAAGACTTCTGGAACCTGATCACACCCCACAAAATGTATTCGAAGAATCGCTGAAGCGAGCAAAAACATGTAGATAGCGCTCAATTCCCACCGATGATGTCTTCATGGGTTCATCTGGCCTGACTGTCGGACCCTAACATCTGATTTTCACCGGCACCCATTGTTTTTCAAAAATCTGTTGACAACAGATGTTTTCTATACTCACATTCTCAAGTTAATGAATAGAACTAACGAAAATTACCATATGAAGGACTCGATCCCGAAGATTCTCTTCGATAGAGAGGACCACGAACTTCTCGTAATCGTGGATGAGGTTCTCAACAGAGACGAGTCGAGGAAGTATATCAAAAATCTCTTGAACCCGTATCTGCATCCCCACGGCATTAAGGAACTGGCGGCATCGCGAGAATTGCGTATAGCTTACGCAGTGGTAGATCTGTTGAATTCTCTGGAGGTGGGTGAGGCGACTGAGAGGCTCAGCGCCCTGCGATCGTTAAAAGATGAAGTGCTCTACAGTGCCCAGAGCCATCTCCAGAAAAATACCGCCCGGGTACTTATACAGATCATGAAAAGGCTGGTCCGCTCTCAGGGGGATTATCACAGCAGGCTGCAGTTGGCCCATGATTTCCGTATGTCAGCCTCCGGCAAACCGAGAATCATTCGCGAACAGTTGAAGAAATATCACCTCCTGGAGATGCCCGAGGCGTGGAACCAGATCGCTACTGACGACCATGTTCATGATGTGAACACCAAGGGTAGAAAGACGCCGACCCACCTTATCATGGATGCCTGGATCAAGGGGATCAGAAGGCTCAAAGTCATATATTACAATTACGTGCGGACCGATGTGGCCGCCGAGCTCCTCGAAGCAGCTGAGATTATGGGTATCAGGGTCAGGATCGGCGTCGAGCTCTCCGCGATATTCCGCAACCGGTATGTTCAGCTGATCTGGGCACCACGAGGACTGCTTGACACCCAGGATTACCTGCGCTTTCTGGAGGAACCGGCTGTCGCCGCCTTTACCGCCGAGGGCAGAAGGATATCGGAGTATAAACAGCGCTACGTCTTCTCTATCCTCAGGGAATTTAATGCCAGACATCGCCATACCATTGAGGAAAACTACGGTATTGCCGTTATGCCGCTCGGAGAGAGCGAATTTCTCTCCTTTGTCGGTACGGGCCAGGTTTCCATTCTGCATCTCGCGGAATTTATTCATACCAAGATACTGCCTGCAATGCGATCGCGTACCCAGGAACTGAGAGACCTGTATGATGATGCAGACGAAGAAGAGCGCACAAGGCTGGCAACTATCGTTGAAGAAATGAATAATCTTGATTCGGAAGCCATCGTTGAGCGGTATCTGCGACCGTCCAGCAATCCCGGTGTTCCCGATCCGAACATCCCGACCAATGATCCTGATGCCCCCGATCTCCTCAAACTCACTCCGCAGGAGATCATAAAGAAGCTGGATCATCTTCATTCGGGGTACTCTATCACCCTCGGGCTGAGCGGATTGAGCATCGAGGATGTCCTTGAACTCCTGTATGACTGCAGGGGAAAGATAACCCACCTGGAGAATTTTAACCTGAAGGATTATTCACTGGGAAGGGACCGACATTATCAGCAGATAAATGAATTCCAGCGGGCCATTAACGACGGCAATGTAATCGTGTTGAAGCGCAGCATACTCGATGTGATCAAACGTCTGGAGACCTCGTACTATGAAGACAGGCAAGACAGAATCGAGAAGCTCAAGACCATACTGCATGATATTGAATCATTTCAGTCATACTACCGGGGTTCCCGTCTCAAAAGCCGAGTGGGAAGCGACTCTGCCGGCAGATCCCATCACCTCTACGGTATGGGCATGGCGATCAAAGACACCCTGCCGCTCCAGGCTCAGCGGGAAATCGAGAAATCCTCAGCTGCTTCCCGGCTGACCGTACCGGTCAATACCGGGGTCTATCTGCAGGTTAATTACCTTCCCGAAAAGTCAGAAAATTCCCTTTCCGGATCCATTTCCTCCTGGGCATCCCGTATGCCGGGGATGCGGTACTTCGGGAAAAACCGGCGGGAAAACTGGGAGATGATAAACCACTCCACCCTTATCGGACCCGGCGGCAATGTGGTGACACTCGGCGGAATAGACCAGGAAAAAACGAACGGGCTCTACATCAAACCACCTCAGCGTGGTGAGGCAGGAAGCCGCATCTCCTGGAGATACATGAACAGCTCCCTGAAAAACTGGATAAAGGTGTTCATCGGATTCGTACCGGCCTTTCTCACCTTTTTCCTCACCAAGGACTGGTGGCTCCTTGCTTATCTTGGGGCCTTCATCTGGTTCGGGATCACAGGGCTGAGAAATATCCTCCAGTCCGTTCTGGGAGGCGGCGGTTTGCGCCGGTCACCGCTGCTTAGTTGGAATGACTATGTAAGCTGGGAACGCCTGACCGATTCCCTGCTTTTTACCGGTTTTTCCGTTCCACTGCTCGACTATATCGTGAAAACCGTCCTCCTGGACCGCATGCTCGGCATTACGGTTTCCACAGGGCCGATAGCACTCTATACGGTCATGGCTTTAGCAAACGGGCTGTACATATCGACACACAATGCATTCAGGGGATTCACCAAGGCGGTGATCTTCGGCAACTTTTTCCGCACCGTACTGTCCATCCCCATTGCCGTGGCATTCAATATCATCATCGGTGGTATCCTTTCCGTGTTCGGCATAGCAGGTATAGAACTCATCTTACAGAAGTGGGCGGCAATCATATCCAAGGCTGCCTCCGATTGTGTGGCCGGATTCATCGAGGGTCTTGCCGATCGCTATCAGAACATTCAGATCCGCATTCGCGACTATCGAGGCAAACTCTCACAACTCTTTGACACCTATTCGCATATGGAGATCCTGTTCCCCGAATCGGACGTGATCGAAATGCTCAACTCTCCTGAAGGTTTTATTCATACCATCAAAAAGGAAGCCGGCGACCTTGAAAAGATCGTCATCATCAATGCCCTGGACCTCCTCTACATCTGGATGTATCAGCCACGGGCACGAAGCGCACTGGTCTCGATCATGAAGGAGATGTCTCTCGAGGAGCGTCAGATATTCCTGTGCACGCAATTTGTCCTCGAGCGAAACCGGGAGATATCCCAGCTTTTTGTCGACGGAGTGGTGGGCAAGAACTTTTCGCGGCCACTTGCCTTTTATCTGGACAGATCAAAGGGGTACCTCGACGTCATAAGGAACATGTGCTAGGAACAACTTCTCTTTTAAGAGTCTTTTTTACTTCTCCGGTTCCACAAGTCCCTTCACAAACCACCGCTGCATGAAGAGCACCACGAGAACCGGCGGCAGCATGACGATCAATGCCCCTGCAAGGGCAACATTCCAGTACGGCAGGTCGTCTGCAGCGGGGATCAGGTTCTGAAGGCCGATAACCGCGGTCATCATCTTGGGATTCGTGGTAATCAGCAGCGGCCAGAGATACTGGTTCCATCCGTAAACGAATTCAATAACCACCAGGGCGGCGATATTGGTTTTGGACAGAGGAAGCAGTATCTTGCGGAAAAAGGTCATTGCAGAAGCACCGTCCATCTTTGCAGCCTCGCACAGTTCTTCAGGTACGGTCAGGAAAAACTGACGGAAGAGGAATGTGCAGGTGGCGGAAGCCACCAGGGGCATGATCAGCCCTGTATAACTGTCGAGCAGAGACCAGTCCAGCCGCACATCAATGTCGTGCCCCACTATCCAGCCCACGATGCCGTTTAAGTGCAGCAGATCCCACAGTCCCTGGAAGGGTCCCATGATGTTTGCAGCCATTTCATAGGTGGGCAGAATCCTGACCTCTACCGGGAGCATGAGCGTGCAGAACACGGACACAAAGGCCACGGTCCTGAACCGGTAATCGAAATAGACGATAGAGAAGGCACCCAGCAGGGAAACGGTGATCTTGCCAATGGTGATCCCCGACGCCATGATAAATGAGTTTAACAGGTTTGTTCCGAGGTTGCCGTTGATCCATGCCGTCTTGATGTTGACCAGAAGCTGGTTGCCGGGGATCAGAGGCATGGGGACCATTGAGACCTCATGTATGGGCAGCGTGGCCGCAATCAATGCATAGATGATGGGAAATCCGACGATTAAAATCCCGGTGATCAGGAACAGGTATGTAAGCGTATCCAGTATCGGTGTCTTTTCTATCATAGCTCCTACCCGGTATATTGCACCTTTTTCTCAACATATTTGAACTGTAAGACGGTGATAACGATTATGATGGTCATGAGAACGACCGACTGCGACGATGAGGCCCCGAGGTTAAGCCCGATGAAACCGTCCTGATAGACTTTGTAGACCAGGATGTTCGTTGCTCCGCCTGGCCCTCCCTGGGTCATGGTGTGTATCACACCGAAGGTATCGAAAAACGAGTAGATTATATTCATGACCGTTACAAAGAACAGCGTCGGAGAGAGCAGAGGCAGCGTTATGGTCCAGAACCTCCTGAAAGGACTTGCGCCGTCGATTGCAGCCGCCTCGATCAGGGACATGGGGATTGCCTGCATGCCGGCCACAAAGAACACGAAATTATAACTGATCTCTTTCCAGGCGCTCGCCATGGTAACCATGAACAGGGCATCCCCACCGTCTAAAACCGGGTTCCAGTCAAGACCTAGCCACCTTTTGATGGCATAGGAAACGACGCCGTAGGAAGGATGAAGCAGGAAGAGCCAGAGAATACCTGAAATGGCCGGAGCAACAGCATACGGCCAGATAAGCATCGTCCTGATCACGGCCTTTGCCTTGAGCGCCCGGTTGGCCATGGTGGCGATGAAAAGCCCCAGAGTAATGGATACCGCTGCCACACAGGCACTGAAAAAGAATGTTGTCATGATGGATTTGAGATACAAAGGATCGGTAAAAAGCTGGATGAAATTATCGAACCAGATAAATCTGCTTCGCCCGCCGAAAGGATTGCTGCGCATGACAGACTGCATCAGCCCCTGGAGTGCAGGCCAGTAGAAGAAGGTAAGCGTCACCACCACCTGCGGCAGTATCAGAAGATACGGCAGGGTTCTGGAGGTAAATACAGATCTTTTTATCATTATCTCGTTGCCCATATGGTAACGCTTTCCCTGCTCGAGAAGGGAAAGCGTTACCGATGTTTGATTGTTGTCTCTATATCCTATTTATATGTTTTTTCAAACTCGCGAAGCTGCTGGTTGCCCCTCTTGACTGCGTCATCCATGGCCTGCTGAGCAGTCTTGGTTCCGTTCCAGACCAGTTCCAGCTCTTCGTTGATGATGTTGCGTATCTGAATGAAGTATCCCAGACGAAGACCACGTGAAACCTTTGTGGGATCCCGTCGCGTCAGCTGCTTGATCCCCACTTCCTGGTAGGGGAATTCTTTATAGTACCCTTCTTTCTTCAACGCTTCATAAGCGGCCAGTGTGATCGGGAAATATCCGGTCTCCTTGTGCCAGTAGACCTGCATCTCCGGTGTTGCAAGGTGCTTCAGGAAGGCAGCAACGCCCTTGTAATCTTTTTTGTTGTGGCCCTTGAATACCCACAGTGAAGCGCCGCCGATGATGCTGTTCTGGGGGTCTTTCATCCATGCCTCCACCGGCATGGGTGCTACATCCCACTGGAAGTCCTTGACCGTTGCCTGCATTTTCGCGATCTGGCTTACGGAATCGATGTAAACCCCTGCGTTCTGGGCAACAAACTCTGCAGAGGGTCCCTGAAACTTTTGTCCACCGTAGAAGAACCGGTTGTCCTTCATCCAGTCCTTGAGCATGGCTAT
>DAISYU010000049.1:0-22457 GCA_036825155.1 Thermodesulfobacteriota bacterium
GCCTAATACCTTAAACATTAACGCCTTTATGTTCAGTGCGAAAGAAGACCGGGAATATTCTCAGCTCCTGTTCCGATGAATTGAATGGCAACGCCCTCGTCTGTTTTTCTGAGCACCTTTCCCCTCATCATGGGGAGACCCTCTCCCGGTTTCTTGGCGAAGCTTGCAGTCACATGCAGGCCCTTCCGTAGTGGTTGATCTGTCTCCATGAACAGGCCGCCCCGGCTGATATCCCTGAGCCGTCCTGTCCTGTACTCCATGTTCTGCGGCTGGAGCGTGATAGGTCTCGATGCCTTGAACCGGCTGTACTTCCGGTGCTTATAGGGATGTTCGGCCTCCCTGGGCGGATGAATCTCGTCTTCGATCGCGATGCGCACCGGGGTGTAGATAATCCCCAGCTCCCGTTCCGCCTTGCTCCCGTCTGCGACCACTCCTTCGGAGAAAGATCTGATCGCATCCATTGAAAAGTTCCACAGCGGTGGTTTTCCGATCACGTTCGCCAGCATGGTGAGGAAAAAGGCATTCACCTTGGCAAGCCAGTCGGGCAGAGCAAATCTGGGCAGTTCCACACCTGCTATCTCGCTGATCATCATGTTGTATTCGCTGATCGTGAGCTGATGCTTGCCGATGATGTATTGCTCGCCGATATTGTCCTTTTTCTCTGCTGCCCGGACAATGGCCTCGGCAACGTCCTTGACGTGTACTGCCGTAAGGATACTTTTGTTGAGTGCCGTTGTCGGCATTTTGTGACGGATAAGGTCGTGGATATACTGGCCGGCAAATCTCGTATCCCCTGATCCAAGGACCCCGGTGGGATATACCACTACGAGGGGAAGGCTTTTTTTAATATACAGATTCCAGGCAGCGAGGTCCCCCTCGTACTTGGACTGGGCATACTCGCTGAATCTTCGGGGACCCACCTCTTTCTCTTCTGTGATGGGCCCCTGGGCTGGTTTCCCCCAGATCGCGATCGTGCTCACATGCACGACCTTCTTTATCCCGGTGTCCAGCGCACATTCCATTACGTTGCGGGTTCCATCCACATTGACCTTTCTGTATATATCCTTGTCTTTTTCCCACCACGTATAGATATTTGCCAGGTTCATTACCCAGTCACAGCCTTCCATACCCTCCATCAGTGACTTCCTGTCCGTGACATCACCCAGGACAAGCGTTACCCCCAGTCTCTCAAGCTCGGCCACATTGCTCGTAGGTCTCACAAGGCAGACGGCCTCGTGATCGGTCTGGACCAGGCGCCGGATCAGATGGGTACCTATGAACCCGGTTGCACCTGTTATAAATATCTTCATAGAGCTTACCTCCCGTTTATTGTCTCTGAAACATAAAACTACTGATGTGTAATGGACAGCAGTCCGACAGTGGGATTACATGAAGGGACGTTCACTCAAAAAGCATGTCATACTCAAAGGAAACATTCGAAGATATAAAAAGTAAGTTGATCCGGATAAAAGTCAAGTGAGGAGCAATTATTCGGCATGGAGGTATAACCGGGTCCGTACACCAGTCCGCAGCATTCATGAGTCTTGTTTCCGGATAATCAACCTGAGAATTGCAATGACATGAAATAACGACATATTCATCCCGAAAGGTTGAAAGAAACGGACCTGAGAGGTTGAAAAAAGAGGCATACGACCTTACATATTATAACAAGTTCATGATAATAGACCTCCTTTAAGGGAGCTGCAACGGCTCCCTCTTTTTTTGTCCATATTCCGATGAGAAAGAGGCCGTTGACAAGGTTCTGTCAGATTCGCTGTTGTCAGGTGGTGCCATCTCGGCTATGCTGGTACGATGCCGTATACCATAGATCCGGAGGCGTCCGAACAAGGGCGAGGCAGCAACCAAGGCGTCCCTCTGGCAGGCCTGATCGAGAAAGCGATCGATAAGAGACATCCTCTGATCAAACAACTTCACAAGGAGAATACGGACGCCTACCGCATTTTCCACGGAACAGTTGAAGGCAGAGAGGGACTGACAGTAGACCGCTACGGCCTGCAGATCCTGGTACAGACATTCCATGAGCCGCTCGCACCGGGAGAATTGAACCTTATTGAGAACTGTCTGAAACAGTCACTGGGTATCGATCCTCTCATGGTATACCACGACCGGAGTTCCAGACAGGGTTCAACAAGGAGCAGACAACACAATACATTCTCCCAGACACCTCATGATTGCAGAGAGATGGGCGTGCGATACACTATTCAGTCCTTTCACCGCGGACAGGACCCTCTGCTGTTTCTGGATTTCAGGGCAGCCAGGCGCTATGTACTCGGAGCAAGCAGGGACAAGACTGTCTTGAATCTCTTTGCCTACACCTGCGGTATCGGGGTGTGTGCAGCTATCGGCGGGGCCGATCACGTGATAAACGTCGATTTTTCATCCTCCCACCTTGAATTCGGTATTAAGAATGCAGGACTGAACGGGATACCGGAGCAGAAAATGGCCTTTATCCACGAGGATGTCTTCCCTGTCCTGCGACAGTTTGCAGGACTCGAGATAAAAGGCAGGTCCCGCAGGAGGTCGTATAAGAAGCTCGCCCCCAGGCAGTTCGATCTTGTGATACTGGACCCGCCGCGCTGGGCAAAGAGTCCTTTTGGAGCAGTGGATCTGGTTCGTGATTATCAGAGCATATTCAAGCCCGCTGTGCTTGCCACAAAACCCGGGGGGAAGATCCTGTGCACGAACCACGTCCCCCAGGTCGACCTCGACGACTGGCTCGGTGTTCTTCAGAAGTGTGCCGCAAAGACAGGCAGACCGTTGAAAGATACCTGGATCATAAAACCCGAGGAGGATTTCCCCACAAAAGACGGCCGCCATCCCTTGAAGATTGCCGTGGTGAAGGTGTGAAACGAACGAGCAGGAGAGATCGAGATCCAGGGCAGAACGAGCCCGTTTGTTCAAGAACCCAGGCAGGACGAGCAGGAAAGGACGAGATCTCAGGCAGGACAAGACATTGGGTTCATGATCCAAGGCACATAGGTTCAAAGTAAACTGCCTGGCTTTTCAGTTTTCCCCCAGTGTTGAGTACCTGTGAAAAGGTCGTCCCCGCGAAGGCGGGGACCCAGTTCTTCAATCAAAAAGATCTCGCGGCTGAAAGCCGCTCCTTAGGCTTTCTCATTCTTTTCCAAGTGCCCAGTGCCAAGTGCCTATCGCCTGTATTCTTATCCAGCACCTTATACCCCAATCTTACTTGAGCCGTTCTTCAACCTTTGCCCAGACATCCTTTACATCCATGATGACAAAGCCTGGCTTGCCGAAGCGTTCTTTCCCGAGTTCGTAGATGGTCTCGTTGTACGGTGCATCGACACCAAATTGCCTGGCAAGCCTGACAATATAGCCAGTCAGGGAGTCCAGTTCGGAGTCTGTTCCACCGCGTTGGATGATATCCTGGCTCATGCTGGACATGACCATCTTGGCCACATTCTTTTTGAACATGGGCCGGGTTATAAACTGGGGAAGCAGGGCACTGGCCTTGAAGAGAATCCACGGAGGCATGCCGCCCAGTTTGCACTCCTTGTAGCCGGCGGCCTTTACGACATTGACGCCCTCATACAGGGTATTGGTGAGCAGCTTCTGAAAGACGTCCATGTCCGAAATCTCTCTGAAGCCGTGTCCCACCAGTGTGGTAACGGAATTGGTAAGATTCACCACGATCTTGGAGTGTACCGCATCTCCAAGATGATCGGTGATCACTGTCTCGACTCCCTGGTTGAAGATATCGCTGATCGCATTCATCTCAGTCAGCAGTGAGTTATCGGGTGTTCCCAGTACAAGAGGCCCCCTTTTCTGATATCCCACAACCACGGGCTCGTCCATCCAGGCATTGTAGCTGACGACGCAATAGATCACCCGGGAAAAGTACCTGGGCAGGATCGTCTGGTTCTCGATCCCGTTGGCCATGGACACAATAATCACATCGTTTCCGGCGTGTTCACTGATCAGTTTGGCAACCGCCTCGAGGCTGTAATTCTTTACGCCGATGATGATCACATCCATTTCCTTCAGTGCAGTCAGGTCCTCGATAACCTTGACCGGGACAGTGGCTTTGGTCTGTTCCTTCTGGTCGCCCTGATACACTGTTATGCCGCTTGATTTGAGGGCATCGAGGATCTTTCCCTGATCGATGAACCAGGTATTCTCGTGATGGGGAGCGACCCATCCTCCCACTGATGCGCCTATGGCACCGGTCCCGAAAAAGGCAATCTTGAGATCGCTGCCTCTCAGTTTCATGCTGGCCTCGTCTTCCAGGGTATAGTCGCTCACCCGGACTTTATCTGTCCAGCCGGGCATGTGTGTATTGGGCAGATCGAAGCATGACGACATATGCTCGGCATATCTGGTCTGGAACGGTGTTTCTTCTATCTCGAGCCGCTTCAAGAGCGGGGCGAAAGAGGTTTGTCCCAGTTCGAGGAAGGCACGCCCGGACTTTGCATTCTTCCTGAACAGGAGTTGCATGTTCTTTTTCACATTGAAGGTGGCCTGGAAGTCCGTTCTGCTCTGGCAGAGTTTACCGTCCAGCTGTGAATACAGGTATGATGAGACGTCAAACTCGGTGGGCTCTCCATCCATGGGGATGCGAAGGGAGAGGTACACGTCTCCACGCTCATCCATGGCCTTGACGACGCACTGGCCGTCTTCATGGTAGATATCGATATCCTGGGTTACCTTGGGCAGCCCCCAGATCCTGCGGCCCCTGATGGTATTTTCCTTTGAGGTGACCGGCATACCGGCAATATAGTATCCGAACCGGCTGAACTTATCGATGATCATGGGCAGGACCGGCGGATTAAAGCCCGGATTGACCATCACCGGGATGGCAATTGCTATCTCGTTGTAGGCAGGTACACCCAAAACCTTCTTGTACTCGTAACACGAGAAAGCTATAAGGGCGCGCCCTTTTGTCATCCTCACCGGCACAATCTGAGGACTCAATTGTTCGGCAAGCAGGGAAGCGGCCTTCTCATAGGAACACATATGAACCGCCATGGCACAGCTGACATCTCCGTAAAAGGTGGGAAACAGATAATCCTTGCTCACGTGCTCATTCATTTTCAGGGGATGCGGTGCCTTGCGAAGGACAAAACGTTTATAGAAATCATTACGAAATTCGCTCTCATTATCCAGCAGGTCCGATGGTATATCCCAGGTTGCCTTCATAGTATCCCTCCTTGTCGTTCATGACCGGCGGTCATTTTTTCTTATACAACTATCCGCTTCTTCCGCGTGATGGGGTGAAATCAGATAGTTCTCAGTCCATGATATGACCGTCGGTCATACATTGCAAGCAGCAAATCAATCACAGCTGAAAAATCGTTTCAACAGGTCACTCAGCATGTTTTTTGTTTCGTCTGATGAGGAAAGATCCTCCTCGATCAGGGCCTTGTAACAGACATCGAGAATCATGCCCAGGACGATCTTGGTATACACCTCCCAGTTGCTGATCCGGTAGTCTTCATACTGGTTCAGGTATGTGAGAATGATCCCGGAAAATCCCTTGACCGTCTCCCTGGTGGAGGGATAGGGTTTATCGCTTGAGAGATTCTTTCGGAGTTCGATGAGCAGCATCGGATTCTGCATGAAGTAGCTGATGATGGCATCCGAGAGGATGATGATCTTCGGGACACTTTGAAACGGTATGATGACCTGTTCGAGAAATTCCCTGGTGTAACGGCTGATGACCGTATCCACAAGATCATCCTTGTCCTTGAAATAGAGATAAAAGGTGCCTTTGGCGATGCCTGCCTTTTTTACTATCTCGTTGATGGATGTTTTCTCCACCCCCTTGGTCCGGAACAGATCAACGGCACAAGATTCGATCATATCCCGGGAAATGGACTTGTCCCTGCCACTGCCGCGCCTGGATTGAGCCGTCATTCCTTCCCTTCCTGCTTCATGTAGTCTTTAAACAACACCAGTAAATCTTAACACACTCTGTCATGTTTTACTGCCTTTTATCACCGCCTGTGGTCTATTGCATGCGTTAATGTTTTCAAAGTCATTCTATTGAGGATACCGGATTCCGGATACAATCTACGTACCGTTGTACAATCGGTGTCTTTGCAATGAGGGTAAATTCATGTATTCAGGTTTGATAACGCTAACAAACAGGGGGGGGCTATGGCTCAATTGCTGCTTCTACTTCTTATCGGTCTGGGATCAGGTGTCGTCTCCGGCATGTTCGGGATCGGCGGTGGTGTCATCGTTGTTCCTGCCCTGGTGTATCTCGTAGGCTTCTCGCAGCATCTGGCCATCGGAACCAGCCTTGCCATCCTGCTTCAACCGGTGGGCCTGGCCGCAGTCATCGAATACTACCGCCATGGACATGTTGACCTGAAAGTTGCCCTGATCGTCGCTCTCGGACTCTTTCTCGGTGCGTGGGCAGGTGCCCGGTACGCCAACAGGCTCTCCGGTCCCCACTTGAGGATGGCATTCGGCATATTCGTCGTCTGCCTGGGGATATATATCATCTATGGTGCCATCAAGAGGCTGCCGGTGGGATGATTCTCTGTCTGGAGTAATGGAGTAAAAGAAGCCATGCAGATCGAGCCCAGCAGCTTACGATCTCAGGCAGGACAACGGGTGGAACAGGATTATAGAGGTGCCGGGAATGAAACAAACAGATGCAACAAACCATTCTTCCTGTACCCAATCAATCCTTTCATCCGGAATCTCTAACCATGCATTGATCAAACCTGTTTCCGCCGCTGAATCTGCTTGACAAGGATATCCCAAAGCTATAATTTTACTGACAGTAGCAAACTAACTTGAAGTAGGTTTTTTATTTTTATGGTGCAGCACATGCTGTCATCTTGTGATTACAGGGGAGGTAACTTATGAAACAGGAGCAATTCTGGCGGAAGTCGTACGACCACGGCCTGACAGACCTCGATCCGGTAGAATGGGAAACCAGCTACGTCGATGCGGTCAGACAAACCTTTGAAACATACCCCGATAATACTGCTCTTGCATTTATGGGAGTAGAAATTAGCTTTGCCGAACTTGATCACTATACGAACCGGTTTGCCAACATGCTTCTCTCCCATGGATTCCAAAAAGGTGATGTGGTGGGGATCAATCTCCCCAATATCCCGGAGTATGTCATTGCATGGCTGGGCACCTGGAAGGCAGGCTGTGTTGTATCAGGGGTCTCCCCTTTGCTCTCTACTGAAGAGATGGAATATCAGCTCAAGGATTCAAACGCCCGGGGTCTGGTGACACTGGATGCCATCTTTGCCGGGAGGCTCGTCAACATTGCAGCCAACCTGCCGGACTTAAGGCTCGTGGTTGCAGCGAGTGTGGGAGGATTTCTGCCCGGAATAAAACGATTCCTGGGAAAACTGCTGAAAAAGATTCCTCAGGGAAAGGTTACCCCCTTAGAAGGCAAGACCGTCTACCTGTTCAAAGAGGTCATTGACTCCAAGAAATTCTCAGCCGCTTCACCCTGTATACACGTGACCCCTGATGACATTGCCTATATCCAGTATACCGGCGGAACCACAGGCCCTCCGAAGGGAGCTGTGCTCTCTCACAGAAATGCCGTGGCAGACGTGCTGATCGTACAGAAGTGGGTGGGCTGGGAAAAGGGCAAAGGGGTGGCGCTCTCAGGATTTCCTTTCTTTCACATTGCCGGGATATTCTTCAATTCAAACTGCATTTACCTTGGTTGGCCCCAGATTCTCATCCCCAATCCCAGGGATACCGACCATATATGCCATGAAATTGCCAGGTATAAACCAAACTTCCTGGTGAATGTGCCTTCCCTGTACCAGATGCTGCTGGCCAATCCGAAGTTCAAGACCCTTGATCATTCCAATCTTCAGACCTGCATGTCTGCAGCGTCGCCCTTCCCTGAAGAATCCCAGAAGATCCTGGAGAGCATCATCGGGAAGGGCAAACTGCTTGAGGTATACGGCATGACCGAAACCTCGCCCCTGACCACCATGAATCCGAGGAAAGGAAAGAAGAAACTCGGGTCCATCGGGTTGCCGCTGCTGAATACGGATATCGCTCTGAAGGATCCGGCCACCGGTGAGCGGGTGGCACAGGGAGAGCCGGGTGAAATGTGCATCAAGGGCCCCCAGGTGATGGTGGAGTACTACAGGAAACCTGAGGAGACAAAGAAGGTCTTCGACGAGGATGGGTACTTACATACCGGGGACGTGGCCGTGCAGGATGAAGACGGGTATCTCCGGATTGTCGACCGTACGAAAGATATGATCAATGTCAGCGGGTTCAAGGTGTTTTCAAAAAAGGTGGAGGACGTATTGATCGCGCACCCGGCAATCGAGAGTATTGCCATGGTGGGTGTGCCGAACCTTGAGCGCCCCGGTTCGGAACTGCTGAAGGCCTATATGACCATAACCCCCGGATATGATCATGGAGGAGACGTACAAGCCCTCAAGGATGAGATCCTGAAGATGGCAAGTGAGAAACTCGCCCCGTATGAGGTTCCGAAGATGATCGAGATCCGGGACGAACTCCCGCTCACGAGTGTGGGCAAGATAGACAAGAAGGCCCTGAGGGCAGAGGAGTAGGAACAGGGACGGCATATAAAGATAGAATCCATCCGCCGCGGCGGACAGAATCCGGAATACAAGGACCGGGCATTCCTCACTCGGTGGACAGGCGAATATTTTTATAAACGTTGAATACAGGATTCAGATCCCGAAATAAGCTCATCAACACTTCTTGACATGCAGCCCCTTCGAATCGGAGGGTAGATTGGTCCATTTCTTTTGCGGCCAAAGCAACTCTTTAAGAAACGACAGGATCTTTCCCCACCGTCAGAGCTCTGATTTGAGATCTCGGAAAAACATCCTTTCTTTTCTTGTCTCTAAGGCAAATCGCATGTTTGACCGAAATGTATGGTATCGGGGGAGTTGTATAATCGTATGGACATCCAGGCACTCATGAGACAGTATGCCAGCTACAGCAAATCAGGGCCTGACCAGTATATCATCACCGAGGGAAGTTGTGGAGATTCCTTTTTCTACATCATCACCGGAAGGGTTCGTATTGTCAAAAAGATCGGCGAAAAAGACGAGACACTGCGGGAACTTCTCCCCGGGGACTTCTTTGGAGAGTTGGCGCTGATCCATGACAAGCCCCGCGCGGCATCGGTCATCACCACGGAAGTTACCGAGCTCTATGAGATGGGCAGAGAGAGTTTTTCCGAGATGCTCCGCAGCAATCCCGAGATCTCCATGGATATTCTGTGCACCTCGTCCAACTGGCTTTTAGAATCGGACAGGCAGTATATCGAGAGACTGCAGCAGCAGACGACGGAACTTGCCCTGCTTTTGCAGCAGAAAGATCAACTGACGAGATCTCTGGAACAGGAAAGCAGACTTTTGGCTCAGGAAAAGGAAAAATACCAGTCTCTGGTGGAAAACTCCCTGGTGGGGGTATTCGTGCAGCACAACGGTTCCATCATCTTTGCGAACAACAGGTTCCTTGAAATGACCGGATACCTGTCCTTGGAAGCACTGGATTCAATACCCCTCGATGATCTCTTTGTCCCGGGAAGCAGGGTCTCTCTTGTAATAGAAGGTGACGGAGGAGGAGTCGAGCATTATGAGACAGATATCCAGACGCAACGTGGAGAGATCAGGACCTGTGAAATACGTACGGTCCCCATCATCATAAACAATGAACAGGCCCTTCTTGCCAATGCGCACGATCTGACGGAAAAAAAGCGCCTGGAAAAAGAAAACGAGAAAACCAGACTGCAGCTCATGCAGGAATCCAAGCTCGCTTCCATCGGTTTTCTCTCAGCCGGCATAGCCCACAATCTCAACAACCCGCTGGCATCGATCTATACCGTGGCGCAGTTGATCAGGCAGGAACATCCCGATATGGATGAAGCAGACCGGATCATTCAGCAATGCCAAAACATGATGAACATTATCAAAAACCTGATGATCAAGAGCAGAATGGACCAGTCTGACGAGGTAATCACTATAGATTTGAATGACCTTTTGAAAAACGAACTGAAATTCTACGAGGCAAACCTGGACTTCAAACACACCATCAAGAAAGAATATCTCTTTGACACAGGCCTGCCTAAAATCTCCGGAGTGTACAGCGACTTTTCCCAGGCCATCATGAATATCGTGCAGAATGCAGTGGATGCCATGTATGACAGTACCAACAAGCAGCTCCGGATAAGGACATATACCGAGGCGAACACTATTTGCATAGAGATTGCCGACACCGGATGCGGCATTCCTGAGGGCGAGCTCGACAAGATCTTCGACCCGTTCTTTTCCACCAAGCCGGCCATGAGCGAGAAAAAAGAAGGCGAGCCCACCGGCACCGGGCTGGGGATGGCATCGAGTCATCAGCTTATCCAGAAATATAACGGCACCATACAGGTGAAGAGCAGCCTCGGTGCCGGGACAACAGTCATCCTGTCAATTCCTCTCCAGTAACACACCATCTCTTGATGCACTCTGCCCCGCCTTTTACCTGACCAATAGCCGAATGCATCGAAGCTGTCCTGTAAAAAACCAGCGGGAACCTCTACACACTCGAGGTATATATTCTTGAAGAGGCATGGTCCATTTCAGCTTTTCGGGTGTACATTGTACCGGCATCATATCTGAAATTTCAGAAGTTGGCCGGCATATACCGAAACATACCTATGGAGATACTTATGTATAACAAGAAAACAGGAGCGTACCCGCTCTCGATCAAACTTGACACGATAATGCTAACTCTATACTTTTCTTCATAGAGTTCTGGAGAGGATATGAGTCGCGGGCAGGCAGCCATAAATAAAATATCGTTCCCCGTTCTTGCGGAGACCGTTCAGAGAAAACGCCTGTTCCGCATTCTGGACCAGCGCCGGCACTACAAGGTCACCTGGATCTCAGGCATGGCGGGTTCAGGCAAGACTACGCTGGCTGCCAGTTATCTCGAACACCATGCCCTGCCTCGGATATGGTACCAGTTCGATAAAGGAGACAATGACCTTTCGACATTTTTCTACTACCTGGGGCTTGCAGCGAACGGGGCAGGCCTGAGGTGGACCAGGCCCTTACCGCTCTTTACCCCTGAATATTTTCAGGGTGCCGCCACATTTGCCATGCGGTATTTCGAAGAGATCTGCACCGGGCTGAAACAGCCGTGTTTTCTTGTGTTCGACGACTATCACATGATCGAGCAGGATTCCGCCTTTCATGAGATCTTTCGTGAGGGCATCTCCCAGGTGAGTGGGGATATCCATGTTATCGTCATCAGCAGGAAAGACCCGCCTCCGGCATTTGCCACCATGCTGGTCAAGAATACCATGAGGGTCATAGGCGGACAGGACCTGCTCATGAACGTTTCCGAATCGGGAAAGATCCTGCGCACCGAGTCAAGTCGCCGAATCAGCCGGGAAGTACTCGAAAGCCTGCACGCCAGGACCAACGGATGGGCAGCAGGCCTCATTCTCATGGCCAAGAACCTGCACAGGAGCATGTCATCTCCCGGCATGGTTGAGCTGGGCACACCGGAGGAAATATTCTCCTACTTTGCGGGCGAGCTTTTTGAAAATCTGGATGATGGCATGAAGGACTTCTTAACAATAACCGCGTTCCTGCCCCGAATGACCGTTGCCATGGCAGAGGAGCTGACGCAGAAAGAGAATGCCGGGGTGCTGTTGAGGTCAATTGAGCATGACCACTTATTCATTGAGAAAAGCACCTCCGGTGATGTAGTCTACCACTATCATCCACTGTTCAGGGAATTCCTCCTTTCCCGTGTTCAAAAGACATTTGATCAGGAACGGATCGATGTCATACGAACGAAGGCAGCCCAACTTACGGCTGAAGCAGGTTTTGTTGAAGATGCCGTGGATCTCTTTGCCCAGGCAGGTCAAACCGGGTCCCTCATCAGGCTTATTCAGGATCAGGCCCCGTCTCTTCTTGTTCAGGGCCGCAACCAGACCCTTGAGCACTGGATCAGGAAGATCCCCGAGAAGGAACTGACAGATGCACCATGGATGTTCTACTGGCTGGGATCAAGCCGCCGGCATGCACTGCCGGCCGAAGCTCGCAAAGCCTTTGAACAGGCATTTGAGATATTCAATGAACACAACGATGTTACGGGAGCCCTGCTCTCATGGTCAGGCATCATCGAAAGCACGCTGTATGAGTGGCATGATTTCACGGTGCTCGATCCCTGGATTGCATGGCTCGAAGACCAGCTCAAAGCCGGACTGGAATATGCATCCCCAGAGATCGAGGCTCGTGTGAGTGTGAGCATGATGTGCGCCCTCATATTCAGAAGACCACATCGGGATGATATGGTCCTGTGGGTAGAGAAGGCGCTCTCTCTGGCCCGGAAACACGGCGATCTCAGGCTCCGTATAGAAGCATGGGACTGGGCCATCACCTACTATTGCTGGCTCGGCAACTTTGCCCGGGCGGAAATCATCAAGCAGGAATCCAAAGAGGCTATGCAGATGTATCAGAAGGTCCCAGCGGTCCTGCTCCACACAAAATGGCTGGATATCGCAATGTCCATATTCACCGGCGTACCGGATGATGCAGTCCTCGAAGAGATCATCCAGGCGCTTGCCATCGGCGATAAGACCGGCATTCACATCTGGGACCAGATGTTCTTCACCACCGGTATCTTTACCGCACTCATGCTCGGGAAAAACAATACAGCCAGGGACTTTATTCAGAGGCTGAAGGATGCATTGCACCCCGGCCAATATCACGGGTATGCCATGTACCATATGAGCCTCGCCCTGTTCAGCCTTTTGAACCAGGATGTGGCCCGTGCCCTGGAGCATGCACGCAGCGCACATACCATTGCGTCTGAAACAGGATACATCTTCCCACAGATCGTATGCGCTTATGCTTTTGTGCAGACCCTGATCGAGTGTGAAGCGTTCATCGAGGCAAAAGAGGAACTTGATCAGTTATACGAAATGGTTCGCCGTACCCGTTCCGCCATTCTCGAGTTCATGTGTCTTGCCGCAAAGTCACGCCTGGCTCTGATCCAGGACCGCCAAGAGGAAGGCTTGCACTATCTTCAGGAAGCCATGAGCATAGGCCGGATCAATAATTTCCACAACATGATCTGGTGGTGGCAGCCTTCACTCATGTCGGATCTTCTGATCAACGCGCTCATGGCCGGCATCGAAGTGGAGTATACACGAAATCTCATCCGAAAACATAGAGTCGTCCCGGGTGCTTTAGCCTATCTGATAAAGGATTGGCCATGGTCTTTGAAGATCACCACCCTTGGCGGGTTCGAGGTTATCAGGGACGACATGAGCCTGAGCCTGAGCAGGAAATCGCACAAGAAGCCGTTTGATCTGTTGAAGATGCTCATCGCGAATGGCGGCCGCGAGGTGAGTACGAGTAAAATCATGGACACCCTCTGGCCGGAGTCCGATGGTGACATGGCGCACAGTGCCTTGTCAACGACATTGAGCCGTCTGCGCATGCTGCTGGAAAACAGAGATGCAATCGAACACAAAGACGGAAGACTCTCCATCAATACAACTATCTGCTGGGTGGATGCATGGGCTTTCCAATATATGATCACCACGGCCGACTCCATGTGGGACAACGGGGAACGTGAGGAATCCTGTGCTTTGTATGAAGCCGCTCTTGAGCTGTACCGCGGACATTTTCTGGAAGAAGAGGATCACAATGCATGGGTCATATCGAGCCGTGAACATATCAAGAATCTTTTCGCCGGCTGCGTGCTGAGACTCGGGCAGTACGAGGAAGAGCGCAAAGAGCATGAAAAGGCGATCGGATGGTACTGGAAAGGTTCGGATATCGACCCTGCTGAAGAACTCTTCTACCAGAGAATCATGTCGTGCTACCACCATCTCGGTCAGTTCTCCGGCGTTGAAAAGACCTATCAGCGCTGCCTGACCATGCTCGGCAGTGTTCTTGGCGTCTCTCCGTCGCGGAAGACCACCCAGATGTATGACAGGGCACGAACATCGTCCTGACAAACAATTCTTACCCGAATTTCACCTCACACGGTACTTTTCATGTAAAATTATTGTTCCCTGGCCGCTGCCGGTATGGGCAGCGACCAGGGAAGAGGAAAATAGAGGAGACATGTAGGGATTTGTTATTCTACTCCTTAACATCGAGGGCTACGTAGCGTGCTCCCCGGGAATCTTTGATAAAGAGCAGCAAAGGTTTATCACCATTTTCCTCAACTGCCTGCTTGAAATCCTTTATATTAGCGATTGCTTTCCTGTTCGCTTCCGTGATCAGCACCCCGGGCTTGAAACCGGCTCTGGCTGCCGCCGAGTCAGGATCGACCTGAGTGACGACGACACCTTTTTCATCGGTATAGCCATACTGATCGGCAAGTTCTTTTGTCAGTGTCGTCACCGTGAGGCCGAGCTTATCCAGAGTGTCCGGGGGTGATGCAGCTGCCTGCTCCTCGGCCGGGAGCTTCTCAATGGTAACGGCAAACGTCTTTTCCTTGCCGTCACGGATCACGGTAATTTCCACCTTGGTCCCGGGCTGTGTGAGTGCAACCTTGTTGCGGAATGGTGCAAATCCTTCAACCGGCTCACCGTTGAACTTCACGATGACATCCCCCTGTTTCAGGCCGGCTTTCTCGGCAGGGGTATCCGGCATGACCTGGGCTATGAGTACTCCTGTGGCATCAGCCAGGCCGAATGATCGTGCAAGCTCCGGGGTCAGGTCCTGAATGGTGATGCCGAGATATCCCCTGGTCACGCTCCCATGATCGATCAGCTGGTTGTAGATATTCTGCGCCATATTGATCGGGATGGCAAAGCCAATGCCCATGTATCCGCCGCTGCGGCTGTAGATAGCCGTGTTAATGCCGACCACCTTGCCTTCGAGATCTATCAGAGGTCCTCCTGAGTTCCCGGGATTGATAGCGGCGTCGGTCTGTATGTAGTCTTCATAATCCGAGATACCTACACTGCTGCGCCCCAGGGCACTTACAATACCCGCAGTAAGGGTGTGTGACAACCCGAAGGGATTACCCAATGCCAGGACCCACTCACCCACCTCGAGCCTGTCAGAGTCGCCCAGCGGGAGAACTGGCAGGTTCTTTGCCTCGATCTTGATGACCGCCACATCCGTGGGAGGATCGGTCCCGATGGTCTTTGCCTCGAATTCACGACCGTCGAGCAGTTTCACGAGCACCTTGTCCGCCTCGCCCACCACGTGGTTATTCGTCAGGATGTACCCGTCAGGGGAGATGATGAATCCCGATCCCTGGCCTTGAATCATGCGCTTCTGTTGTGGCATCTCCTGGGGTTGACCGGGCATGGGCTGTCCAAAGAATCGCCTGAAGAACTCGTCGTTGAAGGGAGATCTCATTGAAGGCCCAGCCTCTACGGTCTTTTCAACCTTGATGAATACCACCGAGGGTGATGCCCCCCGTGCAACTGAGGCAAAGGCCTTGCCGGTCTCCTTGAGGTTTTTCAGCGCCTCTTCCTGGGCATGAGCCGTACCGGCCATACCCGCACATAAAAGGACGAGTGAAATGAAGAGAATCCCGAGAAACTGCACCGGGTGGACATGATATCTTTGCAGACTGTAAACCTTTTTCATACTTGAACCTCCAGGTTTCTTTACGTATCCGGCATCAAAGCCGTTCTCCTCAGAAACAGCTGTGCGTATGCCTGTTTGTTATTATTTAGAGTAGATATAAGGCAAAGAAGATGCCATTTTCAACTTATTGTTTTTATTGATTAATATATTCAAGGATTGAGGTATCCGTATATTTTATATACAGATATGTGACTAATTTTTTTACACCTGTATACAATTTAATCAATTGTTGATACGCGGGATATGATTTGTAATGGGGCGAACAAAGACTGGAGCAATGGAGTATCATGTACGGGATACATCCGGCAATCACATAACTTTCACAGGTTCATAAATCAAGAAGATAAAGGATTGCAAGCTCTTATGTTCCTGATACCTGTTATTTCACCCTGCTGAAATTATTGATTGAAAAGAATATGTTTTCATGTCAGAGTATTAAATACACGTGATGCCGGACAAAGAAAAGATCATCAAAGAAATACAATCATTACAAGGTTCATTCCCAAAGGCGTTCATGGACTCGTGCTTTTGCGGCATCGTGCTCACCGATCTGGATGGCTACTTCCTTTATATCAATGACAAAGCCCGGGAGCTTTTGGCCATAGAGAAGGACATCTATACCGAACCCATGCATGTCTCTGAGATCGATCTGGCTCGGTGGATAGACATCAAGAAGATCATAGACACGCATGAACCGCAAATCGGTATCCCGATTCTGAAGGGGATCAAACCCCTGATCGCCAACCGCACCCCGCTGATATGGAAAGACCAGCTTGTGGGCGTTATCAGCATCATACAGGACATGGAGGAATTTGAGGATATCTCTCATAAGCTCTATGAATTCCAGGAACTCAACCAGCGCATCGAGGCCATTATCGATTCGTCCTATGACGGCATTTATGTCACCGACGGTGATGCCAACACCATCAAGGTGAACAAGGCCTATGAGATGATAACCGGTATCAGGGCCTCGGAGGTACTGGGCCGGAATATGTGCGACCTTGTAAAGGAAGGATACTACAGCGAGAGTGTCACTCTCAAGGTGCTGGAAAAAAACGGGGTCGTGACGCTTACACAGAAGCTCAAGACAGGCAAGGAAATCCTGGTGACGGGAAGCCCCATCTTTGACGAATTCGGCAAGATTGTGATGGTCGTTACCAATGTCCGGGATATGACAGACCTGGTGAACCTGAATAAGCAGCTCCAGCATTCCATCGAGATGACATCCGCTTATAAGGAACGGCTTCAGCAGATTCAGAGCCTGGGAAGCGATTTCATCATGGGATCCAAAGGAATGCAGTCGGTATTCGACCTTGTTCAGCGGGTGAGTGACACCGACGCCACGGTCCTGATTTACGGAGAGACAGGAGTGGGAAAGGAACGGGTTGCCGAAGAGATCCACAACCAGTCCAAACGCGCCAAGGAAGGTATCCTGGTAAAGATAAACTGCGGCGCCCTTCCCGAATCGCTGCTCGAGAGCGAGCTCTTCGGCTATGAGAGCGGGGCATTCACCGGGGCAAAGAGAGAAGGTAAGATGGGGCTCTTCGAGGTTGCCGACAATGGGACTATCTTTCTCGATGAAGTCGAATCCATGTCCCTTTCACTCCAGTCGAAACTGCTGCGGGTGCTGCAGAGTTTTGAAATAACCCGTGTAGGGGGGACAAAGCCGCGCAAGGTCAATGTCCGGGTAGTGTGCGCCACAAACCAGGACCTCAAGGAACTCATCAAGGAGCAGAAGTTTAGAGACGACCTCTACTACCGCCTCAATGTCATCCCCATCTATATCCCCCCCCTGCGTGATCGCCACAAGGATATCCTGCCGCTCATCGAGATGTATCTGAACAAGTTCAACCGCAAGCACGGCAGGAACAAGAGCATCAGCAGAGATACGCTGGAAAGGATGCGGTCGTACACATGGCCCGGCAATGTACGCGAGCTTGTCAATCTTATCGAGCGACTGGTAGTGGTCACCCATTCCGATATCATCACCCTTCACAATCTTCCGACAGAATTCCACACATCTGAAAACTTCAATGAGATGTGCCTGGGCTGCTCGCTCAAGGAATATCTTCAGGGTATAGAACTTGCCATCCTGCGCGATGCCGTGAAACGATACGGCAATGCCCGCCGCGCTGCCCCTCACCTCGGGATGGATGCCACAACCATCACCCGCAAACTCAAACAGAACGGTGAACAATAATCGCTACAACTCTCCAATCTTATTAGCTTTATCAGTAGACCTTTTTGGGCAGCATACGTACATACCGTAGAATACCATGATGCAGTTTTGCATTATAGAGTCTATCTATATGGTTTCATTGTTTTTTCAACTTTCACATTACTATTACATATAACAATCATACACCTTATCGAGAAAAGACATGCATCATTGCATTATACTACTCAATCATTCAATATCATGGGTCTTTTTAACATAACAATAGTGCTTTTATACTAGGTTCCCCTCAATTGACTGCATAAATAATGCAGTTTTGCATTATTTTTCTGCTTCAATTCGTTCCCGGTTATGCCATGCAACCAGCCTTGTCCTGTCTAACACACTATTTTGTTTGCTTCATTTCTATCAGATGTAGGACTTGGCACTATATTTGTAATACTAAGTCTGATTCGGAAATCCCCAGACTGAAAGGAGTAAACCCATGCCTTTGATGAACGCACAACAATACGAAGAGTCTTTAAGAAAACTGAACCTGAAAGTCTATATGTTTGGCAAGCGAGTGGAAAATGTGGTGGATGATCCCATTATAAGACCATCCATGAATGCCGTGGCCGCGACCTATGAATTTGCCCACTATCCCGAGTACGAGGATCTCTTGACCACTACATCCCATATCACGGGCAAGAAGATCAACCGCTTCTGCCACATTCACCAGAGCACAGAGGACCTCGTGAAGAAGACCAAGATGGGTCGCCTGATGGGATCACTTACCGGCTGCTGCTTCCAGCGCTGTGTTGGTATGGACGCCATGAACGCCCTTTCCATGACCACGTACGACATAGACCAGAAATATGGTACACAATACAACAAGCGCTTTCTGAAATACCTCGAATACGTACAGGAAAACGACCTTACCTGCGATGGTGCCATGACAGACCCCAAGGGTGACCGCAGCAAGGCCCCGCACCAGCAGGCCGATCCGGACATGTTCATGCGTGTGGTGGAGGAGCGCCCGGACGGAATCGTGGTCAGAGGCGCAAAATGCCACCAGACCGGTGCGGTGAACTCGCATGAAATCATCATCATGCCCACTATCAGCATGCGCGAGGAAGACAAGGACTATGCCATCTCGTTCGCACTGCCATCCGACGCCGAGGGAATCACCTACATCATGGGTCGCCAGTCATGCGATACCCGTAAGCTGGAAAAGGGCACCATGGACCGCGGCAACCAGATCTACGGCGGTCATGAGGCACTGGTGGTCTTCGACGATGTCTTTGTGCCCTGGGAGCGGGTATTCATGTACAAGGAGTGGGACTTCGCCGGTCAGCTGGTGGAACAGTTCGCTTCGTATCACCGCCAGAGTTACGCCTGCAAGGCCGGAGTCGGTGATGTGCTTATCGGAGCCACCCAGATCATCGCCGAGTACAACGGCGCCAACAAGGCATCACACGTAAAAGACAAGATCATCGAAATGAACCATCTCAACGAGACCCTGTTCTGCGGCTCAGTTGCCTGTGCAGCAGAGGGCCACAAAGAGCCGAGCGGCACCTACCTGGTAAACACGCTTCTGGCCAATGTCTGTAAGCAGAATGTAACGCGCTTCCCCTATGAGATCGCACGCCTCGCACAGGACATCGCCGGCGGTCTCATGGTCACGCTTCCTTCCGAGGAAGACTTCCGCTCACCGGAAGTCGGCAAATGGGTCGAAAAGTACTACAAGGCCAATGCGGATGTCCCCACGGAATACCGGATGCGTATGCTGAGGCTGATCGAAAACATCACCCTGGGTACCGCAGCTGTGGGTTATCTCACCGAGAGCATGCACGGGGCAGGATCACCTCAGGCCCAGCGGATCATGATCGCGAGGCAGGTGAACATGAACGCGAAGAAGAAGGTCGCCAAGAAACTGAGCGGTATCCCGGAGGATGAGTAACACACGCAAGATCGGCCTGAAGTACTGCGGGGGATGTTCCCCGCGCTATGACCGGGTCGATATGGTCAAGCGGATTAAAGAGGAACTGGGTGGGACAATTGAATTTGTCTCACCCGATGAACCAGGGACAGATTTTATCCTGGCAGTTATGGGATGCGATACTGCCTGCGCGAACTTAGATCCCTTCGAAGGGAAACTGATACGAATCATCACTAGTGAGAAAGATACTGAAAAACTGATCAAGGAACTTAAAGGAGAAAACTGATGAACTGGCAAGAGATCTATAGAAGCAAGCTTACCACAGCTGAAGAAGCGGTCAGTCACATCAAGTCAGGGGATCGAGTCGTCAACGGTCATGCAACCGGTGAACCGCAGGAGCTGCTCAGGGCATTGGTAGCCAACAAGGAATGCTACCAGAATGTGGAGATCGTTCACATGGTGGCAATGGGCAAGGCCGAGTACTGCCTGCCGGAGAATTCCCGCCACTTCGTGCACAATTCCTTCTTTGCCGGCGGCACAAGCCGCAAGGCCATCGAGGAAGGCCGGGCAAAATTCACACCGTGTCATTTCAGCATGATCCCGTCCATGTTCGACAAACACCTCCCCGTTGACGTGACCATCTGCCTTCTTTCACCTCCTGACGAACACGGCTATTGTTCATTCGGCATATCAGTCGACTATACAAAACCAGCCGCTGAGAAATCCAAACTGGTTATTGCGGAGGTGAGCCCCCATATGCCGAGAACGCTGGGGCACTCGTTCATCCACGTTTCGCAGATCGACCACATCGTGGAGACTGAAACCAAGCCCATCGTACTGCAGCCGGCCAAGATCACTCCGGTGGACGAGGCCATCGGCAAGAACTGTGCAGAGGTTGTCAGAGACGGAGACTGTCTGCAGCTTGGAATCGGTGCACTGCCGGATGCGCTGCTGGCCTTTCTGAAAGACAAGAAAGACCTGGGAATCCACACCGAGATGTTTTCCGACGGCGTGGTGGACCTTGTCCAGCAGGGCGTCATCAACTGCAGCAAGAAAAATTTCCACAACGGCAAAATGGTCGCCACCTTCTTCATGGGGACAGAAAAGCTCTACAAGTTCGTTCACAACAATCCCATCGTGGAGATGTTCCCCGTCGATTACACGAACAATCCCAGTATCATTGCCCGTAATGACAACATGGTGTCCATCAACTCGGCCATCCAGGTGGATTTCACCGGCCAGGTGGTCTCCGACACCATCGGCTATCGTCAGTTCAGCGGCAGCGGAGGCCAGCTGGACTTTGTCCGGGGCGCACAGTGGTCCAAAGGCGGCCGCTCCATTCTGGCTTTTCACTCCACCGCTGCCAAGGGAACGTGTTCCAGGATCGTTCCCCATATCGATGAAGGGGCTGTTGTCACCACACCCCGCACCGATGTGCACATGATCGTGACCGAATACGGCATAGCCGACCTGCGCGGCAAATCGGTGCCGGAGCGTGCAAAGGCCCTGATCAGCATCGCACACCCCGATTTCCGTGAAGATCTCGAACGGGAAGCGGCAAAGATATACAAGAAATAAAAGGTAATAAACGATGTGATGACTGTTTTTCCTCATAACATCGTATGAAAAAACAATACAAAAGGGGGTATCATGAGTATTAAAAGAGAATATGGAGGAATTCAACCAGGGATTCCTTTGGGGCCTCTAACACTCAGGCTTCCAGGAATTCACTACCGGTTTGAGATTGCCGACTACCTTCAGGGTCTCCTGATGTGTACCGTCTGTCTCGCAATCATTCCCGTGCTCACGGGAAAACTCGGGATGTCGTTCGAAGTGGCTTTGGCCATCGTTATCCTCAATGGAACGCTCTACCTGGCCCATGTCACATTCGGCGATCCGGTTGTTCCGGGATGGGTAACACCGGCCATACCGCTGTTGATTGCATATTGTGAGACGTTTGCACCGGGTGTGGAGCGCATGCAGGCCCTGATCGCATTCGAACTTACCTTTGGTCTTTTCTGCATCTTCCTCGGCGTGAGCGGCTTGGCGAAGAAATTCGTCGCTCTCATACCCAATGCGGTTCAGTCGGCAATCCTCATGGGTGCAGGTTTCGCAGCGGTCATGCTCGTGTTCAAACCGGGCGAGGGGCTCAAGAGCTTTGACTCGAATCCCTGGACCATCGTTATCTGTATCGGCATAGCTTTCCTTATTCTCTTCTCGGAAAGCTTCAAGAACCTCAGACGCAAGAACAAGCTGCTGTACTACATCGGAAACCTCGGCATGATGCCTGCCCTTGCACTGGCCATTTTCGTCGGTCCTCTCGTTGGCGAACTTCCCTGGCCGACATATGACAGCAACATATTCACCAGGCCTGACTTCACAACCCTGTTCAGAGACTTCACCATGTTCGGAGCCATCCCGATTCCTCCGCTCAAGATGTTCTTAACAGGCCTCCCCATGGTTCTCAGCGCCTATATCGTGGTGTTCGGCGACGTCATCCAGTCACAGGCACTTCTTGACGACGCACAGAAATATCGTCCTGACGAGAACGTCGACTACAACCCGAACAGATCTCACATCATCTTCGGCGCACGTAATACCATCATGAGTATCCTCGGCCCGGACATCTCCATGTGCGGACCGCTCTGGGCAGCCATGCAGGTCGTTGTGTGCGAACGCTACAAACACGGACCCAAGGCTATGGAATCCGTCAACGGCGGTGCAGGTTCATTCCGCTGGGGTACCTGGACAGGATACTTCCTCGCCCCGATCGTCTCCTCGG
>DAISYU010000050.1:0-8327 GCA_036825155.1 Thermodesulfobacteriota bacterium
TCACACATACACCCCGGTCTGACCGACGACAGTCATATACAGGACACTTTCTTCGACCCCATCCACCCCGATAATCTCATTGACCTCATTGTCAAACAGGGCACCCACCTGACAGCAGCCGAGTCCAAGGCTCGTGGATGTCAACGCCAGATTCTGTGCCATATGTCCGACATCCAGGTAGACATAGCGGTATGCCCTTTGCTGGTATTTCCATATGGAGCGCTCAAATATCGCGGTCCATACAATGACCACGGCTGCTCTGGAACACATAATCTGGTCAAGTGCCGCCGCTGCGGACGCCTTGCGGAAGTCACCCCGCTTCAGCTCCTCGAGGTGGTTATGCTTTACATTGTAGTGGTACACCCCTTTATCCAGACCCTCTACGGAATGCACAATGACATAGGTCTCGATGGGATAGAGACCGCCGGCAGAGGGTGCGGTACGAAACTCGAATCCCATCTCCCTCCTCTGTATCCCGCTTGATGCCCACAGGAGGCAGGAAAGTGCGTCGAGGGAAATGGGTGCATTGAGAAACTGCCGCTGGCTCTTCCTCCGCAGCATTGCCTCATAAAGGTTCATCTCTCCACATTTTTCAGGTCTTACAAGTGGAATTTTCCGTGCATCGGGATACTCCTTGTATAACTCGGGCTTTTTATCCCACTCAAGGAAGCCTTTCGGCATCCGTTCACGGTCATATTTGGTCTCGTTCTGAAACCGTTCGCCTATGTTCAAAGCCATACATACCCCCGGGCAAGAAGCTGTTTTGTTTGTTTCCTCATGTGAAACAATAAGGACGCAGCAGAGAAAGTCTACCATGCTGATTTCGAGAGGGTGCACACGGATAAAATAACAGGGAGATACGGGAACATCACATTCACGCTCAAGGACATCGTTCGTGGCCGAACCCGTGGCACGAATTCATGTCTGTCCTTAAAAAGGAGTCAGCGCTCAGGTCATCATGAACGTAACGCTGGCGAGAATCCCGGTCCATGGTATGTCCCAGGAAGCGACGCCGGAAAAGGATCTGGATGCCGTACTATTTTCTTTCTTTGTAGTATGAATCCAGCAGCCGTTTTGTTACGGAGTTCGGCTTCTTCAGGATCTTTGATCCACGTGTGATCTTGCAGAGGCTGATCTTGTATTTTGCTGCAATACTTCGCTGGGTGTGTCCCTCATGAAGTTCTTTTAAGAGTTCCCACCTGAGTTTGAGATCACTGATCTCCTTCGGAGTCAGTATCTCCTCGAAGAATGCGATCATTTCCTTGTGATCCTGTATCCGGGTAAACACCTTCTCCAGTTCATGACGGGACTTCATGGAAGCCTCCTCTTTGTAGTAGGTCAAAATTACTAAAAACAGCTCCGCACTGTCAAAGTTTTTCTGGCATATACAGCTTTTTCTGCAGGCGCAATGGAATGAAATAACTTGCAGCCCCAGCCGATGTTGTCCGTCACGGCATATACCGACGATGTCGGCACCATTATTATCTCCTCCCCATGAGCCACTGCAACCTTCCCTTCTTTATGGTAATTGCCGCCTCCGGACAGATCTCCTGGCAGCAGAAGCACCGTATACATCGCTGATAATCGAATTGCGGGACCTTCGTCCCTTTTTTTGCCTCACTGATTGCACCTGCAGGGCATATGTGCCGGCATTGATAACAGAGTATGCATGCACTGTCCAAAGGAGACGGCTTTTGCACAAAGAGATTCTTCATGATTCTCCTGAGAAATGAACCCCGCAGCAGCAATGGACCTCCGGTATTCTTTGTGGGGAGAAAACCTTGTATCCGCATATCCTCGATCCTCTCTCCGAGCACATGGATTTCATCCCGGGAAGATACCCCGAACTCACGGGCAAAACCAGAGGTCAGGGTTGCAACCAGATTCATATCGAGGCCGACAAGGTCCACAGCAACAGAGTCGAGGGCCAGTGCATCTTCGCTGATGATAACGGCACCTGTTTCTCTGGGAGAGCCTGATGTACCGGGACCTTCCCCTTCCAGAGACACAACGGCATCGAGGATGTGGAGGATCGCCCCAGGAGAGTCAAACCTGTTGATGACAGCCCCATAAAGATCGAGGATGAATTCCGAAAACTCTCTCTTGTCAGGAAACCGAAGATGCATCTGAGATTTTCTCATTCCCGGGACAATGCCGAAGAGGTTCTTCACTGCAGCGGATAAATAGGTCAGTCCATGGGTCTTGAGCTTCGGGATATTAACGATCATGTCCACATCACCAATCTCCCGGGAGACTTCGAAGTATTTAAAGAGGTGACCATGCTCATAGGTTATCTTCTCTACTGAGTCCATATGAGCGATCTCAATCCCGAGTTTATCGATAACCGGAAGGTATCCCGCCTTACGAAGGGCATTTTTGAGAGAGACAACAGCAGGAGACTCGACAAGTAGGGGTTTACCGCCATGATCTATCACGATCTGGGCCACAGCCTCGAAAAACCCGGGATGTGTGACAACAGCACTTTCAGGCGGTACCGCGGTCAGAAGGTTCGGTTTGAGCGCAACCCTGGCTGTCCGGAAACAACCGGGATCAATCCCCACAAGATCCAGCCCCTTAAGAATCCTCCCCTTCACCACATCAGGCGAATAGGTATCACACCTCAGCAGAGCGACATCGGCCATTTCATATCCCTTCCAAGGATCCGGTTATACTAGTACCTACCATTTTTGTGCTTTCAAAGCCAATATCAGCTGCACTTATATGAAAATAGAATCCAGAAGGTCTTAGGCTTTTTGACTGTAGGTGGTTAGACTGTTAGAAAAAGATTGTGATGAAAGAACTCATACGCCAAGAGAAAAAAGTGAGTTTGTCAGGTAGCTCACCTGCCCTCGGCAGATTCGCAACCATGACCTACAACTAATAGGCAAGGCTTGGAGAACAAGACCCCAGTTTGTAGGCCAGGGTGTCGACAACGTCGGCTCCCTGGCAAAAGATTTACAACTCGCGCAAAGGCGCAAAGAATGAGAGGGGAAAGATATTCAGGATTTCGAATCTCGAATTGCGAATTTCGAATTTAATCCGCCGCGGCGGACAGAAACGCTGTGGGAGCGGCTTCCAGCCGCGATTTTTTTTCGTCCTCCCCGCATTGGCGGAGACCCATAAGCATCAAGAAATAAATCACCGCAACGGCGCAAAGAATGAAGAAATATGAACTTTCTATAAAAAAAGACGGGGCCTTGAGGTGCCCCGTTTAATTTCAGGAGGTTTTTAAGATCTGTTTTTTTGATGCCTGCATCACTGATATGGATTCAAAACCTGTCCGTAAAAAGTGTTCATGATTATATGTTCAGATCTGGTATAATATCTCAGACATCAAAAGGAGAGATCCTATGAAGATTGTATCATGGAATGTAAATGGTCTCAGGGCTGTGATCAAGAACGGTTTTATCGATTCCGTCAGCGACATCGACCCCGACATTCTCTGTATTCAGGAGACACGGGCGCACAAAGACCAGATCAGCATAGATCTCTTGGAATACACAAAGTACTGGTACAGTGCCCAAAAGAAAGGATATTCAGGCACTGCCATTTTCTCAAAGATAGAGCCGACAAATGTGTCCTATGGTCTTGGCATCCCGGAACACGACAATGAAGGTCGGGTCATCACACTCGAATTCAACGATTTTTACCTGGTAAATGTATACACACCCAATTCCCAGCATGAACTTGTCAGGCTTGAATACCGCCAGATATGGGACAGCGAATTTCTCGCATTTGTCAAACGGCTGGAAGAAACCAAACCCGTTGTATTCTGCGGAGACCTCAACGTGGCACACAAGGAGATCGATCTGAAAAACCCCAAGAGCAACGAGAGGAATCCGGGGTTTACTCTTGAAGAACGTACGGACTTCGACAGATACATCGAAAGCGGTTTTATCGATACATTCAGAGAATTCAACCAGGAGCCGGGCAATTACACGTGGTGGTCATACCGGTTCAATGCCCGGGCCAAGAATATCGGGTGGCGCATAGACTATTTCTGCATCTCAGCTTCCCTGCGCCCTCAATTGAAGGATGCCTTTATCCTCAAGGATGTCATGGGCTCCGATCACTGTCCGGTAGGGATTATCCTGAACGAGAGCTGAGGTTGCCTTGAATCGATAAACCTGCACATCCAGGCATGCCGTTAGCGCCGATTATAGTGTTGAGATCACGATTGCGGATGAAATTATTTCTTCTTCTTTACCATCTCTGCGCCGCAACAGGAAAATGTACAGGGAGATTCGCTTTCTTCGCACGAACACTTGAGGGATCCCTCTGCGGCATCCCGGCATTCCTTGACAACCTTGAGCTCGAGTCCGCAATCCTTGCAGACATAGACCTCACCTTCTCTCATCTCATGACAGCTCGGCATAGTTCATCCCTCCTTTCGCTCTAGGTCTATGTATTAATCCCTCAGCGCAAAGAGGCAAGAGCCTTCCATGAGAAGAAAGGACATATCTACCAGCTGAATTTCTCCTTTTCCACCGATGCCGCATCAATCCCGAATTCACCAAGCTGGGACAGAATGAATTCCTGCATCGGCGGCGGTCCGCACAGATAGAATGATTGGTCTTTCGATGATACACGGTCTCTCAACACATCCTGAGTGATTCTTCCGGACACAAAAGAGTTTCCCGGATATGCAGCATCGGCATATCTGTGGGCATCCTGTTCGCGGCTGAGGCTGTACACAACGTTCAGCTGCAGCACCCGTGTCATCCCGTTCAGTTCATCGCGGGCAAAGGCATCATCTATCGTCTTGTTCGACCACAGAAGCAGGACCCTGTTTCTTGCATGGTTATTGTGAAAGTGCCTAAGCACACTGAGAAACGGTGTGATACCCACTCCCCCCGCAATCATGACAATATCGGGCCTGTTTTCGATATCCCTGCAGAACACCCCGTAGGGACCTGCACATTTCACCCGGTCTCCTTTCTTCAGCGTCGGGATCGCGGATGTGAACGCACCTGCCCTTTTTATGGTCAGTCGAAGCAGAGGGTCCCCCGGCGCGCATGAAATGGTAAACGGGTGCGCTTCACTCCACTGGTCATCCTGCATGATCTTCAACGTGAGATACTGCCCTGCCTTTCTCTGTCTGAATTTGTCGCCATACCCTTCTATAAAAACGGATGTGATGTCTGCGTTTTCAGGCTCGATGCGGTTGATTGTACAGGTATCCTTCATGTCATCATCTGTCATGCCCATGATCTCCCCCTCTCAAACCTGTGTATGCTACTAATATTGCAATAACGGGGACACCAGGACAAATCAAGCCGGGCTATGTTCCCACGCAGACTTCACCCTTCCTTTGCTCTACCGTGCAGTGTCTCTGGATGCAGGGTGCGTGATCACTTTGGAAATACGGATTCCATCACTTCGAGGGCGAACCGTGCCGACACGGTCGCCGGGCCTCCCCCCATCTCGATCCCAACCTCTATTGCCTCCAGTACTTCCTTTTCATTTGCGCCTGCCTGCACTGCCTGTTCAATGTGCCACTGCATGCACGACTCGCAGTCGATGACAACGGAAATACCCACAGCGATGAGTTCCTTGTGTTTCTTTGCGAGCTCTCCGTCTGAAAAGGTCGCTTCCTCCATGTCGAGAAAGGCCTTGTAAACCTTTGAACGTGTCCCTGCCAGCTTGGTGTGAGCCCACTTCCTCCTCCTGGTAATCTCCTTCAATCTATCCATACGTTGTGCAATATCTCCTTTGATTTGGATGAATACCTTCAGTCATTAATCAGTCCGGACGACTGCTCCAGATCCTCATAGTCTTGTTCGAAGAAGGTTTGAGGAGTGGAGCATACACATAACCCATGGCGTTCTCCTCGCTCCGCACAGGTTCATAGACACCAAAAACAGCCCACCAGGAACCATCGAGAAAATCGACCTTTACCACATCGCCCGGCTTCAACCGGAGAACAATTCTTGAATCCGTAGAGCGCTGTTCACGGACATTTACCGTCTCGTCCACACACTTGAGAATGCCCCACTCCTGGGCATTGAGTGCAGTTCCACACAAAAGAACAAGTACAAAGCATACATAAACACGAAATCTTATTCGCACAATAGAGGTAATTATATCGATATACCCCAAATAATCAATGAGATTCATGGCGATCAGTACTCTGGTAAGTGACGAACCAGTAACAATCGGAGTACTGTCGAAGATCCCGCTACGCGGGGGAGTGTTGGATGAAAAAGGATCCAAGGTTTAAGGCACTTCTTAAGAATAGTTCATTCTCGCGCCAAGTCGCAAAGCCGCCAAGGCATCAACAATTACCTTGCCTATGTCATGATCCCTCTTTCTTTGCCTCTTCGCCTCTTTGTGCCTTTGCGTGAGTTTCCCTTATCTCCACAACTAAGGGAATAACAGACATGGATTAACAGCCACAACAAACCATGAAAACATGATCAACTTTAAAGAGCTACACTCTTGAATTTCTTAAGGTCTTATTCTGGATACTGGATTCTGACTCCTGGATTCTATTTTCTTTTATCTCTCACTCTACCTTGACTGCCGGATTTATGTATTTCTCCACGATCATGCGAATGGTCCCGTCCTGGTCAGCTTCCTTCAATGCCCGCTCAACATCGGCAACGATCCTTACTGCGTCGGGATAGGTATTCCTCAGCCCGAATTGATACACCTGGCGCTTTCCTATGGAAACAGGTCGCACAAAGATGTCGTCTGCAAGGCCTATCTGCATGAGGGTATACCGGCCGACGATCTCATCACCGATATAAACATCGTAGCGGTTTATGGCCAGCATCTTCAATGCCGTATCCAGTGATCCCACCCAGTTTATGTCATCGAGTATATCTTTCGGGAACGTCTTCCTTGCCCATGCACTGCCCAGGTAATCGACCTGGCTGAATGAGCGCAGATCATTGATCCTGCTGATGGAACCGACTTCTTCTCCCCTGGCATTGTTTACACCGGTGAACAGTGCGGGGGAATTCACCACCACCGGGTTGCCGGCAATCAATGCGTATCCCTTTGCACGGGAATCAGGGCTCATACAGAAGGCATCCGATTTGCCTGTCTTGACAAGGAACGGGACCCTTCTTCGGGGATACGTTCTGTGTTCAACCTGCAAACCAAGTCTGGTGGCAAGGACAGTATCCAGTACCTCAACCAGTATGCCCTTTACTTCACCATTTGTTTTGTAGCTCAACGGCGCCAGGTCTTCGTCATAATTTATGATAATACCGGTGGGTATCTCTTCGGGGATACTTCCCTGTTCCGGCCCTGTGGTATTCTGCAGAACTTCCTGCGGTTGCTCCTGTGAGCATGCAGGGGAATTCCACAAGAGAACAATTCCGGTACAAACAAACAGTATCAGCACCTCTAGACACTGGTGCATCAGACGGGTTCTCATTGATCTTCCCTTTTTGCCTGTCATGGCATCCTCAAAGCATCCTTTTTAAAAAAATGCATACCATGTGTCCGTTTCCCGGCTGTCCGTACCTACAGCCGTGTACGTACAACACATTATATCAGATATTTCTTTCCTATGCAGGCATATAGTCCTGTCTGAGGGGAGAAAATACCTCGATGGCCACTGCATCCTCCAGGATGACTGCGCCGTGTTCGATATCAGCAAATATGCACCAGCTGTCTCCCGGTCCTGCATCAAATGTCTTCTCGCCAATGGAAAGCTGCATCCGGCCCGATACAAGGTATCCTGTCTGCTCGTATGGATGGGCATGCCTGGGAAGAGAACTCCCTTTTTTCAGCCTGAATTCACAGGTCAGGGTCTTCTCTCCGTACACCAGTGTCTTGCGCTCGATCCCTTCAAGTGCCGGTATGTATCCGTTATCTCCCTTTTTCTGGAACATTTGTAACTCCTCATTTGAATTCGTAATCACATGGTGCAGGTTTATAAAAAGATCTCTTACGAGATTGCATCATGATCCGCCTGATTGATCCCTGAGAAACTTATATATCGCTGAGAGGTCGCTTTGTCCAAGCCCGCTTCTTTTTGCCAGCGCATACACCTCCTTGATGACATTCACACCGGGCAGAGAAACCCCCTGCTCGTATGCACTCACAGAGGCCAGGTGCATGTCTTTCTGCACCCACTGCAGCGGAAATTCGGGGCTGTAATCTCCCTTTTCCATCTTTTCCCTCTTCAGGGCCATCAGCGGGGCCACTGCAGGCGATGCGAGCAGGACATCAAAAAGCATTTGCTGAGAGATGCCCAGTGCCTCGCCCAGGACCATGCCTTCTGAAAATGCGAACATTGCCTCGCCGAGCAGCAGATTGATCACCATCTTCATGGCGGAGCCCATGCCGTTTTCTCCGACATGGACGTACTTCTT
>DAISYU010000050.1:8427-9956 GCA_036825155.1 Thermodesulfobacteriota bacterium
TCCGGTGTGGAGAGCATGGTAAATACGATGTCCACCTCTGCTGCAAGATCGGCAGGACTCCCTTTCCAGACGACATTATTCCCAAGGAGCGGTTCGACCTTGTCCCTTGTTCTATTGTGGACCAGCAGGCGGTACCCTGCTTTTGCAAGATTGGCAGCCATGGCACTGCCCATGATCCCGAAACCGATAAACCCTATCTTCATAGCACCTCCTTGTAACCCATAGTAAAGAAATATTTTCTTCAGGCAAGACCGGAACGAAACAAGGATGCTCTCCCCTGTACCTGTACCGTCTCCTCACCCGGTGCGTTTTCTTTTACGACCGTTCCCTTTAAAAGAATCTAGCCCCTTTTAAAGGCCAGCTGCAGGCCCACTGCAATGAATATGGTGCCGCTCACTTTCTGCATGAGCCTTCCGATTGTATCATTCTCCCGAAGAGCTTTTGTCATAAAGGATGATGAATATGCCAGGAACATGCACCATATGGTACCTGTGGTCAGGAATGTCCCGCCCAGAAGCAGAAAGGGCAGCGGTCCGGCAGCATATTCCGGGAGAATAAACTGCGGAAGAAAGGAGATGAAAAACAGGGCCACCTTCGGATTGAGCACATTGGTCAACACCCCCTGCCGGTAGATCTTCAGCAGGTCTGCTCTCGCAAACTCGGTGTGTTGGTTCTCGAAGACACTTGCCTTGTCTATCATCATCTTTATCCCAATGTAGACCAGGTATCCTGCTCCCAGATATTTTATCGCCATGAATATGGACGGCGAGGTCATCAGAATGATGGACAGGCCCAATGCCGCCAGCAGGGTATGAAATACCAGCCCGGTGGAGATGCCCAGGACGGAGACGACCCCGGCCTTTGTTCCCTGAGCGACACTCCTCGTGACGATATACATGGTGTCGGCCCCGGGGGTCAGATTGAGGAGGATAGCTGCGAGGAGGAATCCGATATAATTGTCTATGCCGAACATCATGTACCCCGTTTCGGTCTTTGTAGGATCAGGATGCCTGTGTGTTTACAGATGCTTCTCATTATATCAACAACAAGCCCGCGGCCAGAAAGATCCGTACCTATTGCCGGGGAGAGACAATCTTATCGATCGTTTCTTTAAGGACTGTATTGAACTCATCGGGTCTCTCCAGCATGAGAAAGTGGCCGACATTCTTCATGACGGTGTAGTCGAATTGTGCCATATGCCTGCGGTTGGCCTCGGCATCAACAGGCCACAGACCGCAATTAACAGAGTAGACAGGAACATGTATTTCTTCAAACATTGCTGCGGCTTCGCCGGTCACATACTGAGTCAGATATGCCGTAAAGGAGCTGATCGCAGCCTGTTGCGGTGCCGCGGCCATGTCGTCGGCAATCCACTGCACCAGCTCAGGATCTGTCCCAGGGACGATCATTTCCCCGACAAATTGCCGTACCTGTGCCGGAAAATCCCTTTCAAACGGCATGACCATCTGCTCCAGTTCTTCTCTCTTCAGCGGGTATTCCACATTATCCAGGGTATCGACACCTACGAG
>DAISYU010000050.1:10056-22037 GCA_036825155.1 Thermodesulfobacteriota bacterium
TCGCCTGACTGCTCGTATGAGATGGGCACACCGTCAAAGGATTCGGCTATCCCGGGCAGCGGCAGTGTGTCTTCACCACAACGCTTCTCAACAATATACGAGCACGCTGAGATACTCAGAAAAAACACAGTCCATAGCGTGATAACGAGAATTCGTCTCATGCTTCCTCCTGAGAATCCATCAGGATTGCCGCTATTGTCGCTTCCGCCAAGCATGGTACTGCGCATCACCCTACAGGCGCCTCAGCCCATCCTCTCCGCTGCTTCAACCGTCTGGGCGATCAGGGTGGCAATGGTCATGGGCCCTACTCCTCCGGGAACAGGGGTATATGCCGAGCACTTATCAACCACTGCAGACAGTTCGATATCTCCGATGCCGCCCGGATGATACCCTGCATCTATGACCACGGCGCCGTCCTTGATCCAGTCCCCCTTTATAAACTCGGGGATTCCCACAGCCCCCACCACGATATCCGCCTGACGGACTATGCCCGGCAGGTCCTGTGTCCTGGAATGGCAGATGGTTACGGTTGCATGGAGATTCAGCAGCATCATGGCCATGGGCTTGCCCAGTATGGGTGAACGTCCCACAACAACAGCGTTCTTGCCCTTGACCGATATGCCGTAATGGTCCAGCATCCGGATGATCCCTGCAGGGGTTGCGCTGCCGTATGCCCTCTCACCCATTGCCATCCTTCCGAAACCATGGCTCGTTACCCCGTCCACGTCCTTTTCGATGCTGATACGATCGAAGCAGTCTCTCTCGTTGATCTGCGAAGGAACAGGATGCTGCAGCAGGATCCCGTTCACATACGGGTCTGCGTTCAGCTTGTCGATCTCGGCAAGGAGCTCCTCGGTTGTTGTCTCTTCCGGAAGAAGAACCTTCAAGGATTCCATCCCTACACGGGAACACGCATTGCCTTTCATCCTGACATAGGTTGCCGAGGCAGGATCGTCACCAACCAGAATGGTTGCCAGAATGGGACTGCGGCCGTTATTTTTTGCCTTTATGGCCTCAACCCGGCCTGCAAGTTCCTGTTCCAGCTGCGCAGCCAATATTTTACCATCCAGAATCTTTGCGCTCATGTTATTCTCCTGTCTTTATTAAGTAGTACGAGTGAGCATCTAACACATTGAGCTCTTCAGTAAAAGACCTTCTCTGTTTTCACGCGCCCGTTCCCGCTGAATTCGACTCCTTCCGCTTCCAGAAGGGCCTGTTTCATTGCGATACCACCCTGGAATCCGCCCAGTGTACCATCGGTCCGTATCGCCCGGTGACAGGGAATGATGATGGGGAACGGGTTGCCTGCAAGGGCCGTTCCCACAGCCCTTGCACCTGAAGGCATGCCCACATGTACGGCTATTTTCCGGTACGTGCTCACGAATCCGCGGGGAATCTTATACTCTGTGCGCAGCACCTTCTGCTGAAATGATGAGCAGGAGCCGAGATGAACATTCTCCAGAGAGAACCTGATATCCTCGCCGTGAAGGAATGCCTCGATCATTCCTGCAACATCATCGATCTGCGCACACGACTTAGAGACAACCTCGGGAAATGTTGCCTCCACGATCTGTCCGGCACTGTGTCCGGGTTTTGATAAAACAACCCTGCAGATCCGGGGACCACCTTCATGGACCCTCCACAGTACGGCAACAGGGCCGAAAGGGCTCGGGCGAAGGCACAGTGATGCAGGTATGTTTATCTCTTTTTTCATTCACTTACCGACTGACATGCACGACATATGATCTCCAGTGAAAACATGTATTCCTGTTGCTACCTCAGGACTATGGCCTTTTCCGGGCAGATCTCCTGGCAGCAGAAACAGGTGATGCACTTTTGGGCATCCACTTCAGGGAGTTCATCGACCATTCTCAATGCATCCACCGGACACTGGTCGACGCAGGTGCCGCAGGCCGTACACAACTCGCGGTCCGCCTTTGGCCGCAGGGTCATCCTGTCATGGATCATCTGCTGCATGCCTTTGTTATTGAGAATGGCTTCGCCGCCCAGCGGAGGAAGCTTGAAGTCGGCAATGGGCTGAAGCTTCCCGATAACTTCTATGGTGCCGAGGTCATAATCTCCCAGCCCCACCTGTTTCGCCTTCTGCAGAAAACGCAGTTTCTTCGGGTCGCACCCCATCATGACCGCCACGACGGAATCCAGAGCCACGGCGTTGTTGGAAGCCAGGATCAGTCCGATGTCCCTGAGATCCGGGGATGCCGGGCCGTTCCCCTCCATGCCCACCACAGCGTCCATGATGAACAGGTCGGGGACCCTCAGCCGGAAGACATCCACCAGCATTTCATGGAATCGTTCGGCAGTGCCTGCAGCCTTGTGCAGTCTGGCCTTGATTGCACCGGGCAGGAATCCATAGCTGTTCTTGATGGCACCGGTCATGACGGTCAGCCCGTGGGTCTTGAACTTCAACAGGCTGATGATGATATCTGCATCGAGCACGGCCTTCGAAAGGCTCACTGTGGGCATGAATTCAGGATTGAAGTCCATCTCAACCGAATCGTTTCCGATGTTCACGTAATAGCCCTTGGCAGCCTCCATCAGACCGGTGGATTTGAAGGCCTCCTCGTTCGCCCCGTAGCTGAAAAGACCCGGATTGTCGCCCACAACGAGCTGTGCAGAACCCATCTTCTCCACCTTTTCCACCACGGCACGAAGTACGGCAGGGTGTGTGACCACACCTTCTTCAGCCCGGGAAGCCCTGAGTACATTGGGTTTGATCAGGACGTTCTTTCCCTTCAGCTCTATCGGAAAGAGTTCGAAGGCCCTGTCCACGGCCTGGCGAACACTGTCATAGCCGGCAGGATATATCATGACTTTTGACATGTTTCTTCCTCACTTTCCTCCGGTTTCGACATTCAGAAACTCCAGGAGAGCCTCTCTGTCAAAACACTTTGAGACAATACACTCTTTTTTCTCCCTGGAGAGCCTCTTGATGCGGTACTCTATCTTTGCAGCCAGGCTCCTGCTGCCTATGAGCGCTTCGTATACCAGCGCAATGGAAGAAAAGGTCCTGGTGTATTTCGCAGCTTTCCTGTCGCCTGAGCTGTGTTCACCTACTCTTCTGGCCACATCGGTTGTGATCCCCGTGTACAGAAACCTCTCATCGCAGCGGATGATGTAAACAGACCATTCACCCATCTCTTTGTACAATATTTAAAAGCCATTGACGGTAAAACCGCCGTCAACAGCGATACACTGTCCGGTCACATATGATGAGGCCTGCATGCAGAGAAAGGCGGCAACACAGGCAACCTCCTCGGGTTCGGCGATCCTGCCTGCAGGTGTGCGGCTCAAAACCGCTGCCACATAGTCTTTGTCATCCAGAACTCTCTCCACAAGGGGGGTCCTCGTATACCAGGGTGCCACTGCATTCACGCGGATGCCGTCAGGAGCCCACTCCACGGCGAGGTTCCTGGTGAGCTGATGAACGGCGGCCTTGGTCATGCCGTAAGGCGCACCTGTACGCAGATGCGTCAGCCCTGCAACAGAGAGAATATTCACTACGGCCCCGGAGTTGGATTTCTTCAGCAATGGATACGTTCTCCGGCACATGTCGAAGGTTGCATGCATATTCGTGGCAATAATCTTTTCGTATTCTGATGCGGTATAGTCAACAGCCTTCTTTCGTATGTTGGTCCCCACATTGTTCACCACGATATCCAACCTGTCCCAGCGCTGCTTGATATCTTCAAGGAGAGCATCCCTCCCCTGCGCACCGGAGATGTCTGCAGCTGATCCGAAAGCCACAAAACCCTTGCTGTGCCAGTCAGCAAGGCATTCCTCAACACCCTGTGCACCCCTGGCCGCTATATGAACCTCGCCTCCCAGGTTAAGAATTTCATTGGCGACAGCAAACCCGATACCCTTTGTCCCGCCTGTAATAAGGGCACGCCTGCCTTCAAGACGCCATCTGTCGTTTCCCATAGAAAAACCCTTTATCGAATCATCAGTTCTCATCCGGCACCCTTTGCCCTCAGAGAACAACAGGGATCTTCAGCGATCCTTGATCATCTCGATTGTGTCCGGCTGATTGGGCACGAGACACAGGAATCGGAATGCTTCGTCCCCCTCGTTCTTATACCAGTGCGGCACCCCGGCAGGGATAAACACGACATCGCCGGCCTTCACCCGGTACACCTTGCCACCGATCCCCACCTCGGCAGACCCCCCCAGTACATACTGCTCGTGTTCCACCGTGTTGGTGTGGTTCGGCATGCCGCCGCCGGGCTCGATCGTGAAGCATCTCATGGCAAAATTCGGTGCGGTCTCCGGGCCGATCAGAACCTGGATGGATGTCTTGACTCCCGCTTCGACACTATTCTTCTGCACACTCTCCAGTTCCACCACATACGCTTTTACATCTTCCATCTTCTCATCATCCTCCTTACCATGTCACGTCTCGTTGCTGTGGATTATTCCTGTTCATGACGCATCAGAACGACAGCCCCAATGCATGGGTAATGAATTTCACCAGGGGTGCGGCACGTTTGAATGCCTCTTCCGTCACATCTATGAATTCAGGCGTGCCTACCAGCGATGGATCCACGTCACGCATCACGAAAAAGGACTTGCGCTTTACATCTTCAATAAACCTGTGATCGGCATCATATCCCCTGGGGGGACGCTTCAATTGCTCGCCTTCCAGACTGTAGACTCCTTTTGGGTCCTCCACACTATCCAGAACATTTTCCCACTCGGCAGGGCGCCGGACAATGGTTTCACGGATCTTTTCCAATACCGGGTTGGGCGGCATCCAGATCCCGCCACCGACAAATATTTCACCGGGCTGAAGGTGAACGTAAAAACCCGGTGCATGTGCGGTCTTGCCTGCAACATGTCGGAACTGACAGCCAACATTCTCCTTGTATGGCCGTTTGTCCTTGGAGAACCGTGTGTCCCGGTAGATCCGGAACATGGATCCTCCGTTGGGACGCGGATCGGCGACAAAGCTGTTGCTGATTGTATGCAGCCGCTGCCCCATTGCCAGGATAAAATCACACACAGGTGAGACGACGGATTCCAGATACCGGTCTTTATTCGTTGTGAACCACTCACGGTTGTTGTTTTTGGAAAGATCATTCAGAAACCCGAACAGGTCTTCGGGAAAACCCGGGAATGAATTCATCTTATACTCCTTCTTGCCGCTCTGTCCTTACAGGCCTGCTAATTATAGGACAACCTGGTCTCGTCGTCTGTCAGGGTCGGCTGAATAATCTTCTGCCAGGCATCGTCATTCCATGTCTTCAACTGATTGTGCATATCGAGGTACTTCTGGGGGATCGGATGTGTGCCGTACACCACCTCGATGCCATATCTTGACTGGATGAAATCATGGAAATACGTGAGATGCTCACAGGGCGGATACCCCACAATAAACCCGGTGGCCAGATGTATCACCTGTGCGCCGTTTCGCTTCATCTCATCCACGGCATATTCGATATTCCCGCCCGGACACCCGTCACAGGTAGTATAGCCGACGACCTCAACTTCCTCATCCCCGTATCTGCTGAATGCACCTTCTCTGTTTTTCAATGCCCTGAAGCACTTTCCGCCTGCACACCTGCGATAGCGGTCACAAATTATAATCCCGATCTTTGTTTTTTTCTTCATGGTTATACTGTCCTTTCTTCGTTCAGCCGTATACCGTCTTCCTCGAGAGTAATAATCCGTTTCTTGTACAGGGCTCCCACAGCCTTCTTGTACGTCTTCTTGCTTACCCCGAACAAGTCATAAATAATCTCCGGCGAACTCTTATCGGTTACTGGAATAAATCCGCGTTGCTCTCTCAGTATATGAATAATCCTTTGGGTAAGATCATCAACCTTTTCATACCCGGATTTCTGCAGGCTGAGATCGATCTTCCCATCGTCCCTCAGCTTTTTAATGAACCCTTTGATGTGCCGACCCGGCTCCAACTGTTCGAACACCTCGTTCTTATAGAGCATTCCCCAGTGGGAATTGTTTACAATTGCCTTGTAGCCCATATCTGTCTGTTCGCACACGAGAAGGTCCACCTCCTGGTCCTGTTGGAATCGGACAGGCCTCCTTCCGAGAAACCTGTCCAGCCTTGAGGAGGCTGCAATGCGATCGGTTTTATCGTCAAGGTAGACATAGACCACATATGTTCTGCCCTCGGCCATCTTGTGCTTCTGTTCACGAAACGGCACGAGCAGATCCTTGTCCAGACCCCATCCCAGGAAGGCCCCGGAAGGGTTGACCGAGACAACTTTGAGTGCGGCAAACTGGCCCACCATGGCAAAAGGCTTCTCGGTCGTGGCGATGATGCGGTCTTCAGAGTCGCGGTAAATAAACACCTCGATGCTTGTGCCTGGTGTACAATCTTGAGGCACATACCTGCGGGGCAGCAGTATCTCACCCAGCTCGTCTCCGTCGAGGTACACCCCCTGATCAAGTTCCTTGACTACGGTAAGCCTGTTCAATCTTCCTATATCTGTCATGTATTTTTTATCCTTTACCGCTTATTGTATCACAGATTCCAGTCGGGGTGATGCTTAAGCCATGCTGCTGTCGTTTCCTCAATCCATGGACCAAGATCTTTTACCATATAAAACGCAGGGAACAGAAGAGTATCATCATTATCGATTATCCCTTCCCTGACTGACTGGAGAGCAAGCGGCGTCTGGGGATAGATCCTGATCCCCTGGGTTATTTTCATGTACTCGAGGTCCATTTCATCAGCAAAGTCCAGGCTCTCCCTCACGGTATCCCTGGTTTCTCCAGGTCCGCCCAGCAGCAGGAAGCCGGTGCGGCGTATGCGGTAGCTGTGCAACATCTTTGAGATCCTGCGCACGTCGTCCGGGGCGAACCGCTTGTTGAACCGTCTGAGGATCTCGGCCGATCCGCTCTCGAACCCCAGGCTCACCTCAACGCATCCGGCAGCAGCCATTTTTGCAATCAGCTCCTCATCAATCTTCCACGGATACAGGATGCACCGCCATGAGATATTCAGCTTTTGCTCTATTATCTGATCGCACAAGGCCTTTGCATAATTAGTAGGCAGGTTAAAGGTGTTGTCGACAAAGAAGAAATGATCGAGTCCCGCCTTTTTATAGCTGCTCAGCATTTTCACTGCATATGCGGGATCGCGCCTGCGAATGACCTCCCCTTCGATAAGGGCAGTTGAGCAGTAGGTGCACTGCATGGGACAGCCCCGCCTTGTCTGGAAGGGCACCCATACCTGCGGACCCTCCAACCTGGGCAGATGTGTACCGGGCAGCGGGATCGGGCATTCATCGAGCCTTTTTGTAAACGCCCTCTTCCCCTGGAGGCCCTTACCGGGCAGATACAGGCCCGGAATATTACTCAGCGCCTTTTTGTCATGAAGACTGTCCAGCAGCAATGTAAATGCTTTTTCTCCTTCACCCTGGATCCCCATGTCCGCCCCAAGATATTCAAGGGCGCTGTCAGGAAAGATGCTGTATCCCGCCCCTCCGATCACGATGGGAGCATCGGTTAGATGCCGGCAGAAAGTGATGATGTCCTTTACCGGATCGAGAAGAAATCGAGGGGCACCCATCACCTGATCGTCGATATTTCGCACCGAGATCCCGATCACCTCAGGAGCAAATTCCTGTATGGAATCTTCGATGACGTGGACTATATCCTCCCGGGACATGAGATTAATGACCTGCACTTCATGCCCGGCATCCTGAACAGCTCTGGCGATACAGCCAAGTCCCAGCGGCAGCACGGGCATGTTTATCTGTTCGGTATTGGCGGATATCAGAAGCACTCTCATGGTGATGTCCTTTGAATCTGCAGGGAACCACATCTTAACTGAAAGCCTGCAGTAATCACGTATATAAAGTTATCCCTGCACTGCAACTTTTGCAAGGACTTATGCCGCAGCTTTTCTCTGAACGGATCAGCTATCACGCATGGCAAGCCAGATTGTGTGACGCCGTCCCTTTCTGTTTCCTCGTGCTCGCACATTGACCTCATCCACTTCAAACCCGGACTGTCGCAGACGCCTTGAAAAGGCACGATCAGCACCTGCAGACCACACAGCCAGTACACCCCCGGGCAGCAGTGCTGCAAATGCTGTATCTATGCCTTCAGAGGAGTAGAGCCAGTCGTTGCCCTTCCGGGTCAGGCCTGTGGGCCCGTTATCCACATCCAGCAGGATCGCATCGTAGATCTGGTGCTCTTCCAGCAGAATTTTTCCGACATCGGTCTCGAAAACTCTGACCCGTTTGTCCTGAAGGGCATGACCGGTAAGCTCTGCTAGGGGACCCCTGTTCCATTCCACCACCTGCGGCACCAGTTCGGCAACATCAACCCGGCTCTCGGGTCCGAGTCTCTTAAGAGCCGCTGCCATGGTATATCCCATACCCAGCCCCCCGATCAGAATGTGCGGCCGGGTTCGGTGAGCTATCCTTGCACATGCGAGTTCAGCCAGGGCCTCCTCTGAACCATGGACACGGCTGTTCATGAGCTCGACGCCGGCAACCCTGATGGAGAATTCTCTATCGCGCCTGTACAGGCGAAGCTCTCCGGGATTGCCGGGCACCAGCGCACTGTCGATGAGTTCCCAGGGAATCATGGGGACCTCAAGAGGCTGTAAGGCAAAGGTCTGTGAGCAGAAGTTGCTGCCCGATCATTCTCTTTCATTGTTCCTGATCCTGTCCCGCATTTTATCAAGGAGGTCGTAGACAAAAGCCATGGTCTCCCTATCCGGATGCTTTCGCAGGCCTGTCCAGCGCATCTGTTCAAAATACAGGCGCCCCCGTATCTCCGATAGAGTCTCACAACTGGGCGTATCTGCAACCTCGGTGCACCTGTTGAAGGAACCTGCCTTCTGATATCCGGAAAATGTCAGGGAGAAAAGGGCGATATCGTGCCACGGTGTGCCACTTGAGGGGAACATCTCAAGGGTGAGGGCCTCGTTTGTAATGTATTCCGGGAGAATGATGCTCTCATTCTTCCTCCCGGCAAAGATCCTGGAGAATATCCGTTTCAAAGAATCACCTCGATTTCAGCACATCTTTGAGGACAACGTCTGGATGATGATACCGCTCATACTTTGGCGTTCTCTTGCCGTATTGTATGGCCTCGGTCGGACACCACTGCAGACAGGCAAAACACTGATGACATCTTTGGTGCCAGAGCGGTCTCCCCTCCTCCATGGTGATATTCTCAGCAGGACATACCTTCTCGCAGATGCCGCAGGCATTGCACTTATCATCGGCCCAGAACTTCTTGTCCATCTCCGGGACATGAGGAAAACTCATGCGATACACAGCGCTGAATAGGATTCTTTGCCACAAGGGCCCCCTCTCGACAGGCATACATGCCTTATTACGTATCACATCAGCGATGCGGTATATCTTTTCCTGCGCACGTTCGAACTTTCTGTGCTGCTTGTCTTTCGGGCCAGGACCTCCCCACGGGATGTAGTTGGACGGCATTGGTATATCAAAGCCCGAACAGAGCTTCAGGCTGCGCTCGGCCATAATCTTCTGCAGTTGGACAAGGGTATTGGATACCTGACCGCCGTTGACCGCTATGGCAAAGATATAATCCGGCTGAGATAACTTCAGGGCATCCACAAACCTGATCACCGGTGCCGGCACACCCCATATGTACACGGGAAAAACAAGCCCGACAGTTTCAGACATGGTTGTGTCTTTTCCAGCCTTATACTCAGGGATCGAAACCAGTGATACCCCGCCCAGTTCATCGGCAACCTTGCGCGCCACCCACAGGGAGTTTCCTGTTCCTGTATAGTAAAATATCGTTGTACCCATCTTTTCCCCCTGTTTGCATTGGGACACAGATTATAAGGCCCTGTCAATTGTGCTTATATGAGATTATTCGATTTCATCGACCCAGACATGGAAGTTTTTCTCCAGGAGGTCTTTGAGAATCCTGTTCCATTTCTTCCTGGGCAAGTTCTGCCAGGAATCCCTGGGAGACAGATCGAAGATGTGTTTTGGTTTTGCACCTTTCCTGTTGAATGTCAGGTAGCAGATGACACCAACTATCAGAAGGTACACCGTGGTGAATTCCAGAAACATTCCTATCTGTATGGGAAGTATGAGATACCACAGCACAGGAGGCACCAGTATGATGACCAGCGCATTGATAAGAAACCAGAACCATGGGATATACATGGAAGCAGTCAGTTCAAAGAAATCCTCGTGAGGGCTGAACGTGATCAAAATCGGCCAGTCGTTTGTAGAAAAATGGAACCTTCTGAGCGCAATGTTGTTTGCAATGATAAAGTTCTTCTCTATCAAAGCTTCTTTGAACTTTTCAATGCCCTCTGTGCTGAACGGCGTATGGATAACGGTACGCCTTCCCTGGTGTTCATATGTTATCCTGTTTAGATCCATAGCAGTGTCCCGGAGAGACTATGGTCGGGTCCTGCCTGCGGTCCCTGCATTTTCTCGGCAAATGCCGTTTCCCGGGAATGCATCTGCAGATCCGGCATGGGGGAATACCCTCAGACAGCTCTTTTTCAGGATAACCACCGATCAGGAACATCAATACAATGAACATCTCTCAGCCGCTATTTCATGAGAATCCGGCCCTGAGAGTGGCTTACCTGCTGCCTGAAGAAATACGTGTATCCGGGCATACACCCTGTCGGAACCCCGGCAATACTCTCTCTGTCAACCCTCTCAACCCAGTCTAGTAAAGAAATTCATTCTATGTTCCAAGGAACCGGCTCACTGCAGCTGGGCACATCCCTTGGGCCTTCGATTCCCTGTATGTACTATTATATCCCTAAACAGCTTCAGCAGCCAGAGAAATGTTTTCCTCCGCCTGAGGCGCCATGTAACGTTCACCGTGAACATGCAACGCATGGTTTCCGGTCAGGATAAGGAGGCATGTGCCATGAGATACCCCGCGATCAATCAGGGCATCACATGGCAATCTTTCAATTCATGCTAGTTTTTGGACTGCTTCAGGTTTGCGCTTCTAATTACCATGGTGGAGCGGTTGTCGGCATGGGTAAGGAAGGTATAATGATATGCCAGCAGTCCCTGGGGATCACGCAGTGTGGCATCGGCACCATTGTCGATCAGAATATCCGCGATCTTCTTGTCATCTATAATAGCGGCATAGAAAAGAGCGTTAAACCCTACCTGGTCAACAGCATTGACATCTGCTCCCTCTTTGATCAACTTCTCTACGCCATCCCTGTCCCGGTTGAGGATTGCGGATCTGAGCTGTGTTTCCTTTTCTCCCAGGACCGGAGGTGCCCCAGGCAGTACCGCAGGATCGGCAGGGTTGAAGTCGATGCCTGCCACGTCATAGCTGAACAGAGAGATGTACGGAACGATCCAACTGGGCGGAATACCCGGCCATGCCTTGAACACATCCTTTCCAAAACCCACCTTCTGAAATGTTTCATCGGGATTCGGGGCAATGCCGATGCCATTGACAATAATACGGTTGCGAACATCGTCCACCACGATCAACGGGAAGTTACCGCTGTTGCACATGAGCGGTTCGTTCGGCTGCGATGTATAGATGTCTGCCCGGTATCCGTCAGAAAGGCGCACAATGGTCACACCCCATCCGTCATCATAGAAAGGCCGCACATAGTACCCGCGCTGAACACTCAATGCATGGCAGATTTGTGCAGCCAATATCTGTTTTTTATTGATACTCATGTTTTCGCTGACCGCAAGCCCCCGGAAACCCACCCCGGCGGCTGCAATGCTCGCGGCCATGTTTGCCGCGGCAGCCGCTGCTTCAAAACCTGCCTGGAGCTGGGTTCTCGGTACATTCTGGGCAAACTCGGGTTCCACCCCTGTATTGTTGCGGATTATCTGGCGCTGAAATTCCCTTGTGGTTGCAGCGTAAATCTCGGCACTGTTCGTACCGCCGGCCATCCCCAGCTGACGCAGCAGAAACCGCCTGCATGCAAATTGGGAGGTGTAGAGTCTCCCCTTCAAAACGGCATGGGCATACAGCATGTTCTTTTTCTTCAG
>DAISYU010000051.1:0-21955 GCA_036825155.1 Thermodesulfobacteriota bacterium
GCTCTCCATCAGGGATCCGAACGTCAATGCTCGCTACAACAAGGAGAAGAACTCAGAGACTTACCTGAAGCGGCTGTGCGAGGTGAACAAAAATACCACGGCCACACCGTCTATCCACAACGACGTGGCGGTCATGGCGTCTCTGGAAGAATTCAACTATCCGGACGAACACCTGAGAGACTGGGCTGCCACCGGGTGTGTGGAACCGACACTCTCCGGGAAACACCTGGGCCATACCAACTGTATGATGTTCAATATGGTCGCAGCACTCGAAATGGCCATGTATAACGGGCACCATCCCCTGATGAGATGGGATGTGGGACCCAGGACCGGGGATATCGATAACGGCAGCTTCAGAACCTTTGATGATTTCTTTGACGCCTTCTGCACTCAACTCGAATTTCTCATGGATAATTCCTGTGAGTATAACAAGCTGCTCGGAGAGGCCCACAGTATCATCAGGCCCACGCCGTTCATCTCAGGGCTCATCAGCGGAACTACAGACAAGGGTAGAGACGTGACAAAAGCCGGCGCACTGCACAACTCGTCCGGCACTGCCTGTATCGGCCTGGCGGACATAACGGATTCGCTCATGGTCATCAAGAAACTCGTGTACGACGAGAAGAAGGTGAGCATGGCTGAGATGAAACGTGCCGTGAAGACCAACTTTGAACACGATTCGGCCCTCAGTGCCATGGTGCGCAACAAGGTGCCGCTCTTCGGCTCAGGCAATGCCGAGGCAGTGGAGATGGCCAACCGGGTCACAAAGTTTGTCCATGACCGCTTCAAAGATCATGTAAACTTCAGAGGCGGGAGGTATACGGCAGGATTCTGGTCCATGTCCAACCACGTTGCATTCGGGACGCTCACCGGTGCGCTCCCATCCGGGAGACGTGCGGGAAAACCGTTCACCCCGGGGCTTACACCCGAGGCACACGCGTCGAAGAATCTGCTGGACAACATCCGCGATGTATCCCGGCTCGAACAGTCAAACATGAACAACAATATAGCATTCAATGTCAAGGTCGTTCCCTCGGCAAAAGAGAGCCACAAGAAAGCTGTCGAGAACATCTATTCCTATGCAAAAACCTACTGCGATCTCGGCGGCATGCAGATGCAGTTCAATGTGGTGTCTTCACAGACCCTGCGCGATGCCATGGCACACCCTGAGAACTACAAGAACCTCATGGTACGGATCTCCGGGTATAACGCATATTTCACCACCCTGAACCGGGATATGCAGCTCGAGTTGATCGAGAGGGCTGAGTACGGGTTATAGACCGGGACAATGGCTGTGCATACAGATACAAACACCCACGATACGGCACTGATTTTTGAAGTGAAAGGGAACTCGCTGGATGACGGTCCGGGCATAAGGACCGTCGTCTTCTTCAAAGGGTGCCCCCTCGATTGCGTATGGTGCCACAATCCGGAAAGCAAGTCAGGCAGGACAGAACTCTCCTTCGAGAAGGATGCGTGCATCATGTGCGATGCCTGCCAACACATATGCACGGCGCATGCCCTTGACAGGAATAACCCGTACTACATTGACAGGGAAACGTGCACCTTGTGCATGAAATGCGTGGAAGAGTGCCCGAGCGGCGCACTGAGTGCGGTGGGACGGTATTGGACCATCGATGAACTTGTAGCCGAGGTGGAAAAGGATATCCCCTTTTTCCGTACGTCCGGCGGCGGGGTTACGCTCTCAGGAGGAGAACCGACTCGCTCCATGAATTTCATCGCCTCCTTCTTAAAGGAAGTCTCATCAAGTAAGATCCATACACTGATCGAGACATGCGGGCTCTTCGATCTGCAACATTTTCTGGACAGTGTCTATCCCTGGCTGAATGCCATATATTTCGACATAAAGCTCTTTGACGAAGACGAACACCGGCACTACTGCGGAACATCGAACAGATCTATCCTGGAGAACTTTGCTCAGCTGAGCGACCGGTGCCGAAAAGACGGTGTGGAGCTCCTCCCCAGGGTCCCGCTCGTTCCGGGAATCACGGCAACAGAGGATAACTTGAGATCTATCGCCGGATTTCTGAAAAGACTAGGCATGCACGAGATAGAGCTCCTCGCCTATAATCCCCTGTGGTTTGACAAGTGCTGGAAGATCGGCGAGAAAAGCAGCTGCGAAAACACCATGGCCATGAGACAATGGATGCCTGCCGGACAGATCGAACAGTGCAAGGTGATCTTTGAAGGTTTTGATATCCGCTGATGTATGGCCTGCTGCTGAGCGGCTGAGGTATACCTAGGCTGCCTTCTTCGGTATGAGCATATCCTGCGGCACTGAGACCTCCATGGCAATGGGGAGATGGTCTGAGAGCGGATACTCAAGTACCTTTACATCATGAATCCTGATACTCTTCGATACGAGGATGTGATCAAGGTGGATTCTGGGATTCCAGCTCGGGTAGGTCAACAGGTCGGAATACGGCATGACAAGCTTTGTCTTTTTAAGGAGCATTGCGATCTCCTCACTGTCTGTCCCGCAGTTCAGATCGCCCATCAGGATCACATGGTTGTACGCCTTTACAAGGTCGCTCACAAATTCGATTTGCTGCTTTCGTGCCTTCCTGCTCAGGGAAAGATGGACCAGCACCAAAGCCAGCGGATCGTGCTGATTCCCGAAATGGACAATCAGGGCACCTCGCCCCGGCACTATTCCGGGCAGATTGTGTTTCTGGATGCCCGTGGAAGCATATTTGCTTAGAACCCCCATACTGTGTCGGGCCACCCTGCCCCAGTTGCGGTTAGTCTTATCGTACCAGTGCGGAAACCCTGCCCTGTCTGCCAGAAACTCCGCATGATTGACGAATCCGCTCCTGATGGACCCGCTGTCGAGCTCCTGAAGCCCCACGATATCGAAGTCTTTAATCATGTGGGCTATCCGGCTGAGATTATGACGCCTGTTGCGATACGGAAACAAGTGTTTCCAGCTGTGCGTTACATAATCCCGGTATCTTCTGGAAGGGATCCCGAGCTGTATGTTGTAGCTGAGAAGGCGCAGGGTACTCCTCGACAGGATAGAATCGGATTGATCAATATGTGTCGTTGTCATTCTCGCTGTCAGTCTCTTACCATCACGTGATGTCCGGATTGTTGATACCGAGCGTTACATCATTCAGGCTCTATCGGAAATGAGGACGTGGAAATTGAACCGTATGTATAAGGCAATCTCCTGGTGCTGTATCTTTCTCATTTTCGCAGAATGTATTCTACACAGGATTTCTCAGCCAGGGCAAGTATGAAATGAGCCCCTTGTCCTGCTCAAATCATATCCAGCTGATTCTCCTGAAGAAAAATTGCATCTACCTGTTTGCAGTCACAGGCGGCATGTGTTTACATGTGGTTCGTCCCGCAGGCAGCGATAAGAAAATTCCTTATCCTGATCCCAACACTATCCGGGATTGATAATCTGCCTTTCAATATGGCCTGATTCAGGGCAGCCCACCTTCCTACTGCAACACCGTCCGGATATGCCGCTGCAGTTCTTCCTTTGGCTGAGCACCCATGAGGGTCTTCACAATCCTTCCATCCTTGAACAACATGAGGGAGGGGATCGAGCGGATATTATAGCGGGATGCGGTCGAGGGATTCTCGTCCACATTGATTTTCGCTATCTTCACCCTTCCTGAATACTCCCGGGCAAGCTGGTCCAGAACCGGAGAGACCATCCTGCAGGGACCGCACCATGGCGCCCAGAAATCGACGAGAACCGTTCCTGAATGATTGAGCACCTCGGAGGCAAAAGTTGCATCCGTTACCTGAACCGGCTTCGAAGAAGCCGAACCTGCGGTTATGGGCATATGGCATTTCCCACATACTGCCCTGTCCTGAATTCTCGCTACAGGGACCCTGTTCTTTGCACCGCATCGTTCACAGAGAACAACCACAAAGTCTGTATTCATATACTCCCACCTTTCCTTTAAAAAGAGATCTCGGTCACATTATTTCTGTGCTATTCTTCTTCATAGGGTCTTTTGTCAGGATTTCCAGCTTTCCATTTATTTCATTGTTTTTATTGACTTTATCTCCATTTACACGATGAGGTTCAATCGAAATATTTATTGACACATGAATCAAAATCATGGTAGGAATGCGGACTGACATACGTATCAGTTATGAAACTGATGGATTTATTTCAATGCAGTTCAGCTATAAAAGCTGATATATAACAGCAGTGTTATCAAATTATTAAAGTAGCGGGAGGCTTTCGGTATGAGTGCTTTTATAGAAGTAACCATGGGTGAACTCATCAGAGATACAGCTGCACGATTTCCCAAACACGATGCTCTCGTATATCCTGATACCGGGCTTAGACAGAATTACTCGGAATTCCTCAATACATGCAAAGATGTAGCCAAGGGTTTTATGGCTATCGGCGTGAAAAAAGGAGACCATGTATCGGTATGGACAACCAACGTTCCCGAATGGGTCTATATGCAGTTCAGTCTCGGGATGATTGGTGCGGTCCTGGTAACAGTGAATACGAATTACAAGACCAGCGAACTCGAGTACATCCTGAACCAGTCCGATTCCACGACTCTGGTCCTTATCGAGCAATATCGCGATACGAACTTTTATGACACCACCCGTGAGGTTGTCCCGGAACTGGATAATTGCCAACCGGGTCAGATCGAATCCGATACACTGCCGTACCTGAAGAATGTTGTGTACATCGGCACCAGAAAAGACACACCGGGCATGTATGCTTTCAGCAAACTCCTCGAACTCGGAAAATCCATATCGGATGAGGAACTGGAAAAGAGGGAAAAGTCCCTCAGCTACACCGATGTCGTCAATATGCAGTATACCTCCGGCACCACCGGCTTCCCCAAAGGGGTGATGCTCACCCACTACAACGTCATCAACAATGCCAGGATGGTGGGAGACGTCATGGGTATGACAGATATTGACAGGCTCCTGATCCAGGTTCCGCTGTTCCACTGTTTCGGCTGTGTCATGAGCACACTTAATTGTGTCGTTCACGGATCGACCATGGTGGTTGTGGAATACTTCGATCCGCTCAAGGCGCTCAAATACATCGAACTGGAGAAGTGTACGGCCATCAACGGCGTTCCCACCATGTACATTGCCACGCTCAACCATGATGATTTCAGGAAGTACGATATGTCATCACTCAGGACAGGCATCATGGCCGGCGCCCCCTGCCCCGAAGAGACCATGGTCCAGGTCATGGAAAAGATGCACGTCCCCGAGGTGGTAATCGCCTTTGGCCAGACTGAATGTTCTCCGGTTATGACCATGACCAGACGGGATGATTCCCTTGATGTCAGGGTATCCACGGTAGGCAGACTGCTGCCGGACATCGAGGGAAAGATCATCGACCCGACAACAGGCGAAGATGCGCCGGTAGGTGTCCAGGGCGAGATCGTAACCAGAAGTTCATGCATTATGAAGGGCTACTACAAAATGTCCGAAGAAACCAAAAAGGCTGTCGACAAGGACGGCTGGCTCCACACCGGAGACCTGGGCACCCTGGATAAAAACGGCAACTTCAAGGTGACCGGCAGGATCAAGGAGATGATCATCCGCGGCGGGGAAAATATCTATCCCCGTGAGATTGAGGAATTTCTGCACAAGAACCCGAAGATCAGCGACGTCTATGTGGTGGGGGTTCCTGACAAGAAATATGGTGAACAAGTCCTGGCAACGATCATCCTGAATCAAGGGGAGCGGTCATCGGCGGATGAACTCGTTACATACTGCATGGGTAAGATTGCCCGGCACAAGATACCCAAGTACTGGGAATTCGTGAATGAAGTTCCCATGACCGCAAGCGGCAAGGTACAGAAATACAAGATAGTCGAACAGTATGCAGCAAAATACGCATCCTGAAGGTGATAAGTGAGAGATCACAGGTAATACGGGAAGGGGAGAGATTGTACAATCTGTCCCCTTCGTTGTTTCATTCACTAGAAAACCTGGACATTCATTATCCGCACTGTTCTTCAGCTGTCCCCTGATATCCGGTAGTTTTTGGCAACCCTGCTGGAAATACGTCTGATATCAAGGGCCATCTCTGCAAACAGTTCCTTGATATCCATCTCGATGATGTAGAAGGCAGGTACGAGCAGCAGGGTGATCAGGGTGGCAAAAAGCACGCCGAATCCAAGACTCAATGCCATGGGGATAAGGAAACGTGCCTGAAGCGACGTCTCGAAGATCATGGGAGTGAGCCCGAGAAACGTGGTAAGTGATGTGAGAATAATGGGCCTGAACCTGCGTATGCCTGCCCGCTCCATGGCCTCTTTTATCTCAACACCTTCATTTCGTAATGAGTTTGCCTTGTGTACCAGCACCAGTGAATCATTGATCACCACTCCCGAGAGAGCAACGATGCCGAACATGCTCATGAGGCTCAACGAATAGCCGAAGAGAATGTGTCCGATAAGCGCCCCCACAAAGCCGAATGGTATTGCCAGCAGTACCACCAGTGATTGCGCATAGCTGCGGAAGGGAATCGCCACCAGACAGTACATGACCAGCAACGCAATCATGAATCCTGTTATGAGACTGCTCATGGATTCTCTGCCCTGCTTCCTGTCGCCGGCAAACTCATAGGTCAGTCCGGGATAGCGCTCCATCAGGGCCGGTAGTTCATCTTTTTCCATGGAGTCCAGCACCTTGTTGAGGTCTGCCACTCCCGGTACGATATCGGCACTCACCGTGATGGTCCGCTTGCCGTCGGTCCTTGTTATGGAGGTATACGATGTTCCTTCCTTCACTCTGGCTGCCCTGATCAGCGGGATTTCCCCACCTGCCGGTGTCCTGATCATCAGTTCATTGATGGTCTGGGGCGATACCCGTTCGTCCTGAGGCAGCCGAACCATTACGCTTACGGTATCGCGTCCGCGCTGCTGTTCGATCGCCTCGGCCCCATAGACGGCACTCCTCACCTGCCGCCCGATGTCTGACGGAGTGAGTCCCAGACTCCTGCCCTCGGGCAGGATCATGAAGTCGCGCTGCGGTTTTCCTGACGCAAAACCATCATCCAGGTCGATAATCCCATCATAGCCTGCAAGAGAGACAGCAAGCCGTGAACTGGCCGCCTCCAGCACATCCATATCGCGATGAGAGAGTTTGATCTCGAGTGGTTTTCCTCGATGAGGACCCACCTGGGCGGATTCAAATCGCAGGCTCTCCAGTCCTGCGAGTTCACCGGTTTCCTCACGCCACTTGTTCGCGACCTCACGGACACTGATAGTGCGCTGGTCAGCCGGGGTCAGCTTCATGGTGAATCTCATGTTGTGCGCGCCGTTGATCATGGTTATGAGACCCTCGCTGATCTCATCACCCCCATTCTTATTCACAACATCCCGGGCTGCCTGTTCGATGATATGTCTCACCCGCTGGGTATCTTCAAGAGGTGCATCAAAGGGGAGAACAACCTCCACATTCACCCAGTCCGCATCGGCTCCCTGCATGAGGATAACGGGTATGCGGCCGCCCTTGACGTACCCGATGGCGACAAGGAGTATTGCGATGCCGACAGCCAGCGTCACCCATCGGTTTCGCACACACCATGCAACAGCAGGCCCGTACACCTTCTCGGCAAAGGTTACGATCCCCTGGGCCATGCCCCGCTGAAACCTCATCACTGGTCCTTTTTCAGATGGTGCACAGGTATTGTTCGCACGCACCTGAGACAGGTGCGCCGGCAATATGAAGAGAGACTCGAACAGAGAGATCATCAACACAAGAATCACCACTATGGGGATATTGCGCATCACCTTGCCCCAGTCGCCCTGCACAAAGAGCATGGGTCCAAAGGCAGCTACCGTGGTAAGCACGGAGAACACCACCGGCATGGCCACCTCGCGTGTTCCCCTGATGGATGAAATGGTGCAGTCGTCTCCGTGGAGGCGATGTTCATAGACGTTCTCACCAACCACGATGGCATCATCCACCACGATCCCCAGCGTGATGATGTATGCGAACAGCGAGATCATGTTTATGCTTACATCAAAACCCGGGAGGAACAGGAGCGATCCTAAGAATGAGATGGGGATCCCCATGGCCACCCAGAACGCGAGAGCCGGCTGAAGAAAGAGTCCAAGGAACAGGACAACGAGAATGAGCCCGATGAATCCGTTGCGCACCAGAAGGGTAACACGGTCATGATAAATCTCTGACCTGTCCGCAATGACGGCGGTGGAAACTCCGGGAGGTAGCTTGTCGGCAATGTGCTCCTGGTAGTCTTTAACCGCATCGGCAACCTCTATGGGGGTCTGTTTACCCACGCGGTATACCTGGAGGCGTACCGCGCGCTTGCCGTTGTAGTAGGCAAACCATTCCACGTCCTCAAATCCCTCGGTGATGCTGGCGATATCGCCAAGCTTGATACGGGCACCCTCGGCAGTGCTTACGATGGTGATGTCCGCGAACTCCCTGGCCCAGTCCCTGCGTTCCATGGTCCTAAGCAGTACTTTACCGGCTTTTGTCTTGAGCTCACCACCGGGAAGCTCGATGGCGGTATTTTTGATGACAGAGGCCACCTGGTCGATAGTAAGGCTGTAGGCGCGCAGAGTATTTTGCGGTATCTCGATACTGATCTCCAAGGGCCTGGTATTGGAAACATCCACCTTGGATATGTTTTCGTAGGTGAGCATGTCGTCCCTGGCAGCCTCGGCAAGCTCTTTGAGAGCATGTTCGCCAATGTCTCCGTAGAGTATCAGCTGCAGCACCTCATGTTCCGTTGTGGGAACCTCGACAGTGGGGTCTTCTGCATCCTCAGGCAATGTAGAAATACGGTCCACCGCATTCTTGATATCCGAGGCAACCTTCTGCTTGTCGACATCATAGTAGAGTTCGGCAGTGATGGTGGCAAGACCCTCACTGGCAACGGCCGTAATCTCCTTTATTCCGTCTATACCGTCGATGGCCTCTTCCACGGCCAGGATAATGCCGCTTTCCACCTCTTCAGGGGAGGATCCAGGGTATGGTACGGTTATGGTGACCATGTCTATCTCGAAATCCGGAAAGACCTCCTGCTTGATGCTCGTAGAAATCATGATGATGCCACCCACCAGGAAGATGAACATGAGCAGGTTCGCTGCAACACGATTCTGGGCCATCCAGGCAATGGGGCCTTTGAATTCGTTCTTCATCTACTTCTCTCCGCTGCGCTGAGGAGAATCTCCATTCCCGTTTGTTCGAAGATCCATCCCCTCTACCGGGACAGAGATACGGGAGGTGATCAATCTGTCCTGAGGAGAAAGTCCCTGCACGAACACCTCCTCTCTCTGCCTCCAGACGACTTGAATGCCTTTTATGGCAAGCGTATTCTCTTTGGTAAGCAACCAGACCTTGTCTCCTTCCCGAAGCGCCTCATTCGGGATCACATAAATATCGTCCAGGGATTTTCCCTCAATGTGGGCAGACACATAGGCCCCCAGAAGAAGCGGCATCTCTCTTGACCCCTCGAACGGATCGGGCACGTTGATCAAAACTCGAGCCATACGACCTTTTTCGTCCACCTCCGAGAGAAGCTGCTCCACCTCACCGGTATGGTTGTTTCTCTTGCCTCCGAAGAGCTGAATGATCCTGGCCCGGGATCCTTTCTCGGCATTGACCCCGGGTATGTCGATCCAGGCGAGTTCGTCAATGTTAACAGACGCCTGCACACGGAAGGAATCACTGCCGGCCAGGGTCGCGATCGCCACCCCCGGTGAAATGAGCTGTCCCACATCCACATTCTCGGTCATGATGACCGCATTAAAGGGTGCATGAATGACGGTGCGTTCAAGGTCCAGCTCCGCCTTTTTCAGTGCACTCCTGGCGGCCTCGATCCCTGCTCTGGCATTTTCCAGCTGCGGCTTGCGCAACGCCAGGTCCCGTCCGGACTCCGTATACTCCACATCTCCCTTGAGAAGTTCCCACTCACGCCGCGCCACCTCAGCCCTGCCCTGCTCCGTCTCATACTCCACCTGGGCCTTGGTGAGCGACACTTTCTGCTGTGCCACGGCAAGCTCATAGTCCCTCGGGTCGACCCGGACAAGTACATCATCAACGCTCACGAGCGCTCCGGGCACGAGTTTTTCATTGACCCACACCACTTTACCTGAGACCTGTGACTGCAGAGAAACCTCTTTGGCCGGGATCACCGTACCCGTAGTGTCTATCGTGATCCTTTTTGATTGCGGAACCACCAGGGCATACTCCACAAGCGGTGCCGCTATGGATACCGGCCGTCTCTTGGCCTCCGGTTTTGTCATGATGAGCCCGCGGGCAATCACGATCCCGACGGCAATAATCACGATTATGATTAACAACTTATAGAATGATCTCACGATTTCTCTCCTGTTGTAGAGTTTTCCCGGGCAATCTCAGCTGTCCAGGTCCCGCCCAGAGACCTGCAGAGCGCAATACGGTATGAAATGAGCGTGGAACGTGCCGTGAGCAGTTCACGCTGTGTCTGCTGCAATGCGTTGAGCGAACTCAAGACCGTAAGGTAATCACTGAGTCCGTTGATATACTGATTGTATGCTTCATCAAGGGTACTCCTGGAGAGTTCGAGCTGGTAGGTAAGCCGCTGTACATACTCGATTTGTTTCTGCTCCCGGGCGAGGGCATCCTCAACTTCCGCCACGGCGGTCAGCACCACCTCCCCATATGCGTAGAGCCTCTCTTCCACCACAGCCTTGGTACGCTTTACTTCAGCGCTCCTGGCCCTGCCTTCGTAGATGGGGGCAATAATACTGCCCGCTGCATTCCAGACCATCTGGTCAAACAGGTCGGCAAAGCTCCGTGCACCATATCCCCTGGAGCCGCTGATGGTTACACGCGGAAACCGGTCGGATACAGCTGCAGCTACCCGCTGGTCTGCCGCCTCCACCCGCATCATTGCAGCCTCGACATCCGGTCTGTCCTGCAACAGGTCTGCAGGTATGCCTGCCTGGGGTCTCGGCCAGAGTTCGGGGAGTGTATCCGGGATATCTTCAACAGATGTGCCGGGGGCTCTTCCCAGCAGTACATTGAGCTGGTGGGTAAGGACGTTGATCTGAGCTTCGATAAGCGGTATCTGGGCACTGATCGAAGCAAGTTGCTGCCTCTGCTGGTACACATCGAGAGCTGATGCGAGTCCCCGGGAAAAGCGCAGCCGTACCAGATCGAGCTGTGTTGTGCTCGCCTCTACCTGTTTTTGCGCCAGCTTCAACTGGGATGTCTGTTCTATCAAAGAATACCAGTTTTGCACAACCTGGGCGGACAGGCTCATGGCTGCAGTCTCCAGGTCGAGCCGGACAGCTGCAAGATCCAAACCTGCGGCCTTGTTACTGGATCTGACGCGCCCCCACAGATCGATCTCGTATGAAGCGGCCAGGCCCAGGCTGTGCTGTCTGGTATACACTGGCACCGCATCGCTCCCGGACAGTGATGATGAATAGGTCCGTGCACGGCTCGTTGCCGCCTCAAGAGTAATTTTTGGCTGCAGGGACGATCCTGCCTGGATTGCCAGGGCCTCTGCCTGGTCGATTCTTGCCCAGGCCTGCTGGAGATCAAGGTTTCCAGAGAGCAGCTCGTCGACAAGGGAGTTGAGCCGCTCGTCTTCAAAAGCCTCCCACCACCGCTCAGGCAGAGAACCCTGCCCTGCCTCTCGGCTGTATGTTCCCGGGATCTCAACAGGCGGGGCACTATCACTGCGGGCCTTATAGAACGAGCACGATGCAAGCATGACCGAGGCAAACAGCACAAAAAGCAGGGCTGCATTACGCTTCATGAATATCTCCCGGGACAGGGTTTTCCCTGCTGATTGCCTGAATGCCCCCCAGAGAAAAGGCCGTGATGTTATCGGCGATCATCTCGATGTTCCCGGTATCGATCAAGGGGAAGGCACGCTCTCTAAAATGCAGCCCATGCGGCCCACAGAACAGGCACTGTCCGATAATGCTTACCGCGCAGTGCAGTATCTCTTCTTCGGATACCTGTGGACCGAGAAGATCCGTGAGAATCCCCGCCAGCATATTCTGGAGCGGCATGGACATCTCATTGTGGAGCTTGATGAGCGAGGGTGAAGGGTCCAGCATTTCCCTCACCAGAAGGGAATGACGGTCCCCCACCATGGAGAGCCGGTATAAGAACGAAAGGATAAAGGCATGGAGCCTCTCTTGCGGACTCGGATCCTCTCCGAGGCCCATAGTGGGAGGATATTTCTCGAGTGCCTGGGCAAAGAGATCCCGGTACACCTCAAGGTAGAGCCCCTCCTTGTCGCGGAAGTGATAATTGACCTGGGCAACCCCGACGCCTGCCCTGCAGCAGATCTTCCGGACCGTGGCTCCCTTGTAGCCGCACTCACCGAATACCTCGGCCGCTGCGTTCAGCAGCCTCTTCCTTGTAGACATATCTTCCATTCTCATATACGATTCCTGAACAATTGTTTTGATCATTTGTTTAGAACACCTGTTCGGGGTTGTCAAGAGCTCACCGGATCGTTGCATCTACCGGTTTTATTACACGGGCGAAAATACTGCCGGATCATGCCCGTGCATTTTTTTGAATCGTCTCTAATAGGCAAATCTCGGGGTAATGTAGAAACTGCAGTAGGCTACGCCGGGTATGGTCTCCAGAACCATGTGTTCCAGGTTCTTCACTATATGCTCATGGTCGGACTCGTCCACACCTTCGGCCACATCCAGATCAGCCGCTATAATGATCTTTTCAGCTGACTCGGCAATAACGCGGAAGTCATGGTAGGCCTCCACCGTATCCAGGCGGCTCAACAGGGAGCTGAAAAGATCCTCCAGTGCCTGGATTTCCGGAGTCCTCTCCATGAGGGGGTCGGTATGACATACCGCGATGCCCCCGAAAACCCTCCCCAGAGCGTTCTCGCACCGTTCAGCTATCTCGTGCATCCTGGCAGGACCGAGTGTCTCTGGTATTTCGGCATGAAGCGAGATGAGGTACATAGACCCATAGTCGTGTACGATGATCTCATGGACGTCTTCCACACCATCCACGGATCTCGCTGTGGAACGTATTCTCTCGATGATGTCCTTACCCGGGGCCTGACCGAGCAGGGGAACGGTGGCATCCCGACCGTTGCGAAAGCCCAGGAACAAAAGCCATGCCGACACAGCCACACCGATATATCCGTCGATCTCCGGATGATGAAAATGATGGCCTGCCACCAGTCCTGCGATAACGGCTCCGGTCATGACAGCCTCCAGATTGTGATGTGCGGCATTTGCACGAATCACCCTGGATTCGACCCGTGTCCCGAGGTACCCGACGAGGCTACTCAGCCACTGTTTGACGACAATGGTGGCAAGCAGGATCCACGGAAGAGCCGGCCAGTAGTTAACCTTGTGAGGATTGAGTATCTGGTGCACTGAGGTCTCGGCCATCTGAAACCCCGAGACAAAGAGCACGATCGACATAATGAGCGGAGCAATATGCTCCATCCTTCCATGACCGAAGGGATTCTTTGCCGTTGCCGGCTTTCCCGTTACCACGAACGTGACCACCAGGATAATGGAATTAGCAAGATGGGACAGGACATGGAATGCATTGGCAATCACAGAGATGGAGCCTGCCATCACGCCCAGGGTTATCCTGATGATGAACAGGATCGAGGTAACCACGATGGAGAACCACCCGGCAAACATGCCGTACCTGATTCTTACCTGCTTGTTGCCGGTCTCATCGAAATCCCTGATGAACCGCCGCGCAAGCCCCCGATTGATGGAGTCGAATATGAACAATCTACACCTAACCGATTCGCATGCGGGCATCCAGGGCCATGACCCCGGCACCCTCCGGGAACACCCTCACCGGGTTGATGTCCAGTTCCTTTATCCCGGGGAATGCATCCAGCAGATGGGATACCCGCACCACAAGGTCGATAAAGGCATCGATGTCCCCCTTTTCCTGACCACGCATCCCTTTCAGGATCGAAAACGCCTTCAACCTCTCCAGCCGTTTTTGGATGTCTCCTCTCCCTGCAGGACACAGGGTGTTGGCCACATCCTTGAACAGTTCAATGTATATGCCCCCCATGCCGAAGAACACGACCTGCCCGAACGATTCATCATATTTCCCGCCCACGAACATGTCATATCCGTCTTGAGCCAACTGCTGAATGCGTACACCCTCGAACCTGGCGTCCTCTTTGAAGCGAAGGAGGTTTTCCCGGATCGCAGCAAAGTTCTCTTTTATGCCTCGTGCATCTTTGACGCCGAGGACCACACCGCCCACATCCGACTTGTGAAGTGCATCAGGTGAGACCACCTTCATGACCACAGGATAGCCGAGTTCACTTGCATGGCTCACCGCTTTGTTTTCATCCGGCGCCACCATGGACTTCGCCACCGGAATCCCGAAATGATCGAGGAGTTCGAGCGCATCCTCTCCGTAATCACCTGATCTGGCCTCAATCCACGCACGTGCCTCGTCCATTCTGATATTTGCCGGCATTACCTCGGCTTCGGGCGGGATTAACTGCCGGCAGTAAAATTTCATCTGCTCAGCCAGGGCATGGACCATCTCTTCAGGACTGTCAAAGACCGGGAATTCGACATACTTCTTGGTCTGCTGTATCTGCCTGCTCGGTCCGAACAGGCATACCCCGAAGGGTTTGCCGGCAGATAGAATCGTGCCCCAGGTCTCTTTGGAAAGGTCTGTCAGAAACATCTTGTGGAACACATCATCTCCATGCGGCATCTGGGGACGCTGGCTCACGAATACCGCACCATCCACACGGTCAGAATGCATGACCGAGTAAATCACATGGGCGGAGAGCTGCGGGTCGTAGATATCCCCCATGTCGAGCGGATTGGAAAATTTAATCACCCCGGCATTGCTGAACTTCTGAAGGCCTTCGTAGAAATCCTCGCCCATATCGGCAAACGTAAATCCTGCATTTTCGCACAGGTCCGCGGTGATAACCGAAAAACCTCCTGCAGGGCTCATGACCATGATCCTCGGGCCCTTCATGGGCGGAAGCTGGAATGCCTTTGCAACAGCGATGAAATCCAGGAAGTTATGTATGCGGATCACCCCTGCCCGCTCCAGTGCGGAGTCGATGATATCCTCGTCATTACTCACCGCAGCGGTATGGCTCATGGCAGCCTTTTTTCCCGCGCTGGTAGTATTGGATTTGTAGACGACAATGGGTTTGTCTATCTTCTTCGCAGCCTCGATAAAGGCTTGGCCCCTGTCCATGCTCTCCAGGTAGAGGCAGATGATCTTCGTCTCATGATCTCTGCCAAAATACTCCAGAAAATCCACCTCGTCGAGATCGAGCTTGTTGCCGATACTGGCAAACTTCGCCAGACCCACATTCTCGTCCAGCAGAAAATTCAGCATCATCAGCGATACCCCGCCGCTTTGTGAGATGATGGACATGCCCCCCTGCGGTGCCTTGTGGAGCGGTACGAAGGGCAGACAGAGGCCGTTTGCAGTATTCGCAACCGTGACCCCGTTGGGCCCCACAAACCTTACGGAATACTTCCGGGCATTGGCCAGGGTAAGATCGGCGAGTTTTCTTCCCTCTTCACTGAACTCGGAGAACCCGCCGCTGGGGATCGCCATTCTCTTGATTCCGAATACCCCGCACTCTTCAACCATACCGGGTACATACTTGGCCGGCACCAGGCAGTATGCCAGATCAGGCACCTCTGGAAGCTCGTTGATGTGCTTGAACATCCGGATTCCGTCGACATGGACATCCTCGCTGCCGGGATTGACCCCGAAGATCCTTCCGCGATACCCCCACCTAAGCAGATTCTCAAGCGTGATCCTGGGGATGTTGTACTGTTTTGAAGAAAGCCCTATAATAGCAATAGATTCCGGGTAAAACAGCTTTTCCATGGTTTCACCTCCCTGGAAAGATGTACTACCTCTTCTTGATGTTATATCCTATGCCGTTGACGTGTATTCTTTTGAGTTCTCTATTACTCTTTTTAACCTGTCATAACAAAATAAAACTCCAGAGCATTGGTCTGAGACACACCAATACCGGGGATTGAATCATACATGAATGCCGGCAGAACAAAAAGGAGGGGAAGCCCCCTTCCCCTCCTCAACGGTTCATTATGATGCGAAACTCTCTTCCGCGATCTCGAGGATGGACATATCCTCGTTCTTTATGGCGATAACTGCAGCATCGATCTCGGGCAGCACGTTCTTGACAAAATACCGTGCGCTGAAGATCTTGCCTGAGTAGAATGCGGCGTTTTTGTTGTCCTTTATAAGTCCGGCAAGCGCAGCCTTGTCGGCGGGATCGATTCCCGCTCCCTGTGCCAGAGCATCGAGCTTGCCCTGGGCAACCCCGGCCTGCCAGAGAAGGAACCATGCGGATACAACCTTGCCCATCATCATGAGGAACGGATAGGCATTGTTGATGGGGATGAGGAACTTCCCTTCCTTGCCGCATGTGGCAAAGTACAGCCCCATCTCGGCAAGCTTGTTCACTGCATTCTGTACGTCACCGGCTATATCTGCCATACCATTCAAGTCTTTATACCTGGCGATAGTGTTGTTCATCTCGCCGAGCAGCCCCATGAAGTAGGTACCCTTCTTCATACCGAGCTTTCTGCCGATCAGATCGAGGGCCTGGATACCGTTTGCCCCCTCGTAGATGGATGCAATCTTTTCGTCGCGCATGAACTGCTCCACCGGGTATTCGCTGCAGAACCCGTACCCGCCGTAGATCTGCATGGCCTGTTCGGTTACTCTGAACCCGATATCAGAGCTGTATGCCTTGACGATGGGGGTGAGAATCTCTGCAAAGCCAATCCACTTTTCCTTTTCGGCCTCATCCGCGGCAAGGTGTTCCATGTCGAAACAGTAGGCGGTGAAATAGATGAGCGCCCGCATGCTGTCCACGGAAGACTTCATCCACAAGAGCATCCTTCTGACATCCGGATGCTGGATAATGGGCACTCTCGGGGCCTCCGGGTTCTTGAACTCCATCAGGGATGAGCCCTGGAGCCGGTCTTTGGCATACTGCAGCGCATGCAGATATGCGATGGAACCACTGCAGAGTCCCTGCATACCGACGGCAAGACGCGCCTCGTTCATCATCTGGAACATGATCTTCATGCCCTGGCGTTCTTCACCGAGCAGTTCGGCGTAGCAGTCATTATTGTCCCCGAAGTTGATCAGGCAGGTTGCGCTGCCGTGAATGCCCATTTTCTCCTCGATGTTGGCTATTTCGTAATCGTTGCGCTTTCCCAGGGTACCGTCGCCGTTCACCAGATACTTTGGACATATGAAAATGGAGATGCCCTTGGTGCCGGCAGGATCCCCCTCGATACGGGCGAGAACGGGATGAATGATGTTTTCCGCCAGGTCGTGATCGCCGCCGGTGATGAATATCTTGGTGCCCTGAAGCTTGAAGGTTCCGTCGGGCTGACGGATGGCCTTGGTGGTCATATTCCCGAGGTCCGATCCTGCATTGGGCTCGGTCAGTGCCATGGTACCGCCCCAGATGCCCTGCAGCATATTGTCCATGTACTTTCTCTTCTGTTCCTCGGTGCCATAGGTCAGGATAAGGTGCGCTGCTCCCTCGGTTGCAAACGGATATGCCACAAAGGCGAAGTTGTGGTAGAACCAGTCAACTGCCGCTGTTGTCACTGTCTGGGGAAGACCCTGTCCACCTTCTTCAGGGGGAACAGACATTCCGATCCAGCCCCCTTCGCAGAAGAGCTTGTAGGGCTTGTGGAAACATTCCGGCACATATACCTGGCCGTTTTCCAGCCGGCACCCCTGCTTGTCGCTCTCTGCCAGGGTCGGCAGGATCTCCTCGGTCGCGAACTTCTGCGCCTCGGTCAGGATCATGTCGAACATATCCTTGGAAAAGTCAGCATACTTTTCATGCTCGCAGAGCTTCTCGGCCTCGAGCATCTCATAGAGAATAAACTGTTGGTCTCTCTCGTCTAGAATCTGATTTGCCATGATGCCACTCCTTTATCTATTTTATTGATTTTGTTCAGGGTATTTCCTGAGTTGCCAGGTGCCGTGAACAACACAGCACACCTGTCCTTCTGTGTCCTTGAGTTCCAGGTCCATGACCCAGTCCTTTTTCCCCACTCTGTCCGTCTCTTCCTGCATCGCCCTGGCCTCTTCCTCGCTCAACTGGACCTCAAGGGTCACATCCGTGGTTGCAGGGCGTTTGTACTTGACTGATATTTCTTTAACAATGGGATAGAACCTTTTGATGTCGAATGAGACATACCAGAGAATCCCTCCCGAACACTCGGCCAGGATAAAGAGCGAACCTGCGTACATGATGCCGATATGGTTGAGGTTGGGTTTGAGGGGCATGACCAGCTTTGCATACCTGTCTCTCAGCCCCACGATTTCCAGACCTGTTTCATGAATGACATGCACTGCCTCTGCTATCAGGGCAGGTGCATCCTTATACTTCTCATCAATCATTATCCTCCTCCAAACGGGCCGTTATGCCCATATCCCACATACAATCATGACATGCCCACTACCATCACACATATACCTTCACCCGCATCAAGCCTGTGGCGAAAATGCACCTGTCAAACACGACCCGATCATATTACCCTGTTCTTAAAAAACAGCTCAACTCTGTTTGAGGCGCCCTGATCAGTTACGAAATGATTTGTCTGCATGCGGCAGATGTGCGCACTGACAGAATAAAGACCGCAAAACAAAGAAAGGGGTAATAGATCGTAGAGGCCACGTTCGCCCGCATCCGTCCATTCTCATAATATTTTAATCACAACTAGTTTTCAGTACTATACTTTTTGATAAAATATAGTTTTGCAAAGCATCTGTCAAGTGTATTTAGCCATGGTCCTTTCACGGTTCCAAGGAACGAAAAAACCGGCAACAGCGCCCTAAAAAACCAGCCTGATCTTCGACAAACCACGGGGTTGAAAAGAATTCAGAAGTCAGAATCCAGATTTCGCCTCCCCTCCGTAGTCAGGTTTGTTGACAAAGGAGGGAAGCCACCGGCTCGTAAACAAAACTGAACGCAACTGAAAGGCGCTCCTGCACTTTGTACCTTCCTGTCCGGAGGCTTGTCCTGCGTAGTCAAAGACGAAGAGAGAAGCCACAGACGAAGCGGGAAGGAGGAAAGCGAATGTGAAGACGGTTTCAGGTATCGCTATCTTCTTTCAGGGTGAACCGCCATGAACAATACCAGTCATCGGGATGGTGATCAGGGGGACATCCAAGACATTCAACAATGATCCTCTCATCGATGGCCTGTGCGAACGATCGGTACTCCACCATGCCTGTGGACTTGCAGGGGTAGTCGTCCAGTCCCTTGTCTTTCCTCGTGGACTGTACAATACATTCATTCATCCGGAACACGACACTGTCTGGATCTTCATCAATGATGGACTGGACATTGATCTGATGATACAGGCGGAACCGCAATGCCTTTTTCAGGCCGTCAAGCCCTGCATGATCTTCTAGCCCCAGGAATGATTTAATGGAATGCGCCTCAAACGCGCAGAATCGCCCGATACACCCCCCGGCACACCTCTGGGCATCGAGCATACTGTAGGAGGCCTCCACAGACTGGAACCAGATACCGTCCGAAGCGAGCCAGTTGGCTCCCAGTGATTTGACGAGGCCGAGAAGATCATCCCGGGACATATTCAACAGCGGTTGCACAATACCGTCCTCAAAAGAAAACCCGAGGGTTTTTGCCAGCCTCCTGGTCTGAACCCGATAACTCTTCTTCCAGGCAGAATCCATGATCTCCAGGGCCTTTTCCATGCCGAACTGATGCACTGCCTCATTAAAGTACAGGCCATGATGCACAAGTATCTGATGGAACATCACAACAATGAGCTCTGCCAATCGTTCATGCGTCAGATCTTCCAGACGTTCGATCTCTTTTTCCATGGCTGGTGTGTCCTTTCATTCTTTTGCGGGAACTTCTGGTATTGAGATTCCATGAGCGCCTGTGCACACAAGACATCACACCATGAGAATCCCGCCGTTTACATCCAGGATATTGCCGGTAATGAAGTTAGAGGCCTGAGACGCCAGAAACACAACCACCTCGGCAATATCCTGCGGCTGTCCCAATCTGCCCAGGGGAACCATTTCATCCCTGTATGGTTCATTTTCCGTCATGGGGCTGGCCACCGGTCCGGGAGCAACGCCATTCACAGATATCCCGTACTTCATCCCGTTCTTTGCCGCCCACTTTACAAATGCGTGTATGCCCCCCTTTGAGGCACAATAGTGGGGGCCGGCCAAAACACCGCCCACCCGTCCGGCAATGGACCCCATGCATATAATCTTGCCGTGCCCCTGCTTTTTCATATGCGGCCATACAGCCTGAGTCATGAGAAAGGTGCCTTTGAGGTTTACCCCGATGAGCTGATCCCATTCCTCTTCCTCATATTCCTCCAACTCCTTATCGTACACCCCGAGTATGCCTGTATTGCTGACCAGAATATCTATCCGTCCCCATTTCCGGACGACCTGATCCACAGCATCATGGACATCGCTTTTTTTTCTCACATCACAGTTGATCTCAAGGAACTCCCTCCCCCTGCCCTGAATGTCTGCAGCAGTTGTGGTACATGAACTCACATCACACACCGCAACATGCGCACCTTCCCGGGCAAGGGCATCTGCCACCGCCCTGCCGATTCCCCGGGATGCACCGGTGACCAGGGAAATCATATCCTTTAGATCAATTGGCCCGCTGATATCCTTGATCATCATTAGTTCCCTCATCTGATGCCTTAAGGGCGTTTTTCTCTCCCTGCCATAAGCCTTCCCGCAGGAGATCACCCTGTTAAGTCATCCACCTGTACCCCCATCATCCCGACATCGGGCAAGCAAAATCCTGTAAAGGTTATCTCCTGTATGCCGCCCAACCGCCGTCAGTCATCCACCCCCCATCTATGGGGAGAATAATCCCGGTGATATGCCGCGCATGGACAGAGACAAGGTACATGGCAGCATCAGCGATATCTTTGGGATCCAACATGGTCTTCATGGGGGTCATCTCAATCAGCGCACTGGGATCTCTCTGTCCTTTCTCGATCATGTCCTGTATGAGCGGGGTCAGGACGTATCCGGGGGCTATGGCGTTTACCCTGATATTAAATTGGGCCCACTCCCTTGAGAGGATTCTCGTGAGCATATTCACTGCACTCTTCATTGGACCGTACATCACTAGAGGGAGTGGAGTGAGCCCGGCAATAGAAGATATGTTCACGATACAACCTGATTTCTGCTTTACCATCTCTTTGCCGACCCTCCTGCAGCACAGGTAGAGTCCTTTGTAGTCAAGTTCGAAGATCTTATCTACATAGCTCAGATCCAGATCGAGAATCGACTCAGTCGGGTGGGAGGTGCCGGCATTGTTGATGAGGATGTCCACTTTCCCGAATTCCTTCAGGGTCATATCAATCAGGAGATCCACCTGATCCTTGCGGGAGACATCGATCTCTAGTGCAAGAGTCCGCTGTCCGAGTTCCTCTATTTCATGAGCAGTCTGTCTTGCTGCATCATAATTGATATCTGGGATGACTACATGCGCCCCTGCAGAAGCAAGGGCACATGCGATAGACTTTCCAATGCCGGCGCCGGCGCCGGTAACTACGGCGATCCTTCCGTCGAGTTCACCCATTTCCCCACACCATTATTTAATCAGGCCCGGCAGCCAGGTTAATATGGGCGGGAACAAAAGGCACAGGAAAAGGACAGCAATCTTTATTAACGCGAAAGGTATCACGCCTTTATAAATATCGGACAGGGTGACATTGTCCGGCACAACCCCTTTCATGTAAAAGATATTCAGCCCGAAGGGCGGGGTAATGTATCCGATTACCGTTGCCAGTGAGAACATCAGCATGAACCAGAGCGGATCTATCCCCAGGGTATGAAGCACCGGCAGAAATACCGGAACGCATATCATCGTAATGGCAACTGGGTCGATGAACATACCCATAACGAGCGTTATCACGAGCATAAC
>DAISYU010000052.1:0-21756 GCA_036825155.1 Thermodesulfobacteriota bacterium
TGTTTGGCCTGTGCCTTCATACATATGGACTTAGAATCCTGTGCCTGTCGGATCTATCTCCTTCGGCCACCGCCCATACCGCCGCCTCCTCCCATTCCGCCACCGCCGCCCATACCGCCGCCACGGCCAGGGCCTCCCCCTGTACCGAAGTGAGCGTTGACATTCGGCTGCTGTGCCTGTGAGAGGGTACCGCTTTTGAATTTCTCAACTGCAGCACGGATCTGTCCGCTTACGCCGACAATGACCTGAATACCGGCAGCACCGAAGACCTGGAACGCATTCGGGCCGCAATTACCGGTCAAGACTGCCTTTACATCAAGCTGAGCAAGCATCTGCCCTGTCTGAATACCCGCACCACCTCCGGCCATTGCGTTGGAGTTCTCAATGGCGCGAAAATCCATCGTATCCGTGTCTACAATGAGAAAATACCGGGCACGTCCAAGACGCGCATCCACCTGGTCGTCTAATGTTGTACCTGTTGCACTTACTGCAATCTTCATGTGTTTTCACCTCGTTGTGTTGTGTTTCGATTAGAACCGGCCTCAGTCAGTTTCAGCTGAAGCATCCAGTGTCTCTATCTGTTTTTTGATATCCTCCAGCATCCCTTCCATGTACTTCGCCTGCTCTTTGAGATCACGGAGATGATCTTCTTTTGAGAAACCAGGATGGCTGTAGGGCATTGGGTTTGGCTCAGAATATGCGCCAAAAGGCATGCCGCCTCTCGCGTACGGAAATCCGTATGGACTCCTCTGCCAGCCGGTAAGTCCAGTTGCGTAGAACCAGTTTCGATGCCCCCTGCCTCCTCCTCTCCCAAAACCGATACCTCCGAAGCCTCGACCGGGAATGGTATTGGCATATCCTGGAACCGGATATCCTGCACAGAAACCTGCGCCTCTTCCCGTCATCGGGCCCATTCCTGCAGGTCCTCTTCCATTTCCAAATGGCATCTCTTGTCCTCCTTTCTTTAATTATTGTTTCTTGTTTTTTCCTCGGTGCTCTATGGGTTCATTTTCCGCATCGACAACTCTTTAAGCTTATTTGCCTTTTTATGAACCCCGGGCATCTCTGTCTGTTTCTGGAAAAAAAGAGGCCCGTCCGATCCCGGCTTTCACCAGAATATCGAGGGACGGGCCTATTGCAGAAACAGCTATCTTCATTTTGGTTTCCTTTCTCCCTCTCCATGAGGGTGTTCTATATATGCCTGTGTCTTCTCTATCTTTCCGGACGTATCCTCACCGGAAGCCTGCTGTGTTTCAATCAGGCGTACCGTGGGCCTGCGATGTATCAAGTGGTTCAATAACGGTCTGAGATATCCGTCCGGTTGTCTAATGTCGTTTATCAGAGCTGCGACCAGGGGAAGACCGAGGCCTAGAATACTCCTGCGGATCGGCCTGCGGGTAGTTGCTCCCACTGTCCGGATAAAGCGCATGCCGCCGCCTTGAATCCGCAACCTCAATGGTCCTGTTCCATCACCTCTTGGCATTGTTCCCATCCTCCTTTTTTCCGTCTGTGAACATGCCCTTTTCTCCCGGGCCAATTTCCACAATTCCTCCATGCCGGTGACACCTTCTCCTGGAGCACCAGTGCATGCTTCTGGTATGACCGGGCATGAAATATCTGGGATCGGCAAGCCTCCCGCAAAGATAGGCTTCGAGAATATCTTCGGTGGGGCCCGATATAAACGGGACAAGTTCGATACCGGAGTGGATCACCATGGCGGCAAACGGCCGGGAAACAGCCCCGCATATCAGAACATCCACCCCATGGTCGGAAAGAATGCCGACCATAGCAGGGATAACTCTTGTTTGGAATTTTACTCTATCCCGTCTGATTTCCATTCCGTCCCTGATTTCGAAGATCATAAGGGTATCAGCAAAATCGGCAACAGCTGCCATATGATCTTCGTGTATGGGAATTGCAATCTTCATAGCATCAGGATTTGAGCAATGAGTATGCCAGGGGTATGGAGATCTCTTAATTAATTGAATTTATGAATTATATTAAGTTCTGATTGCATTTAACAGTCGCACTGGTGCGACCTCTTATAAGGGGTTTGGTCGCTTAATTGCGACCCTGAGGTGCATTATCCTGATTTTTTCTTTGTACGGGGAACTGATAGTCCGAGCGAGCGTATCTTTCTGAACAGGGTGCTCTTATGTATGCCGAGTTCTTGTGCTGTCTTCAGCCGGTTCCAGTCGTTTCTCTTCAGCGCGTTCATAAGAAACGCAGCCTCCACCTTTCTGAGCGACTCGCCGGGATCTTTTGTCTTTGCATCGCCGAGGCCTTCATGTTCAAACAGTGCGGGAAGATGTGACTGGTTTATCTGGTTTGACCTGCACATGATAAATGCCCGCTCTATGATGTTTTCGAGTTCCCTGACATTACCCGGGAATTCGTACCTCATCAGGTACGTCAGTGCTGTCTCGGATATGGAAACGATGTTTTTGCCCTGGATCTTGTTGAATCGATCGATAAAGTGTTCCACAAGAAGCGGGATATCCTCTTTGCGCTCCCTCAGCGGCGGGACCGCAATCTTCACGACATTCAGACGGTAGTACAGATCATCGCGAAATATTTTCTCGCGCACAAGGGCTTCCAGGTCCCTGTTCGTTGCAGCTATGATCCGCACATCGGCCCGCATCTGTTTGACGCTGCCCAGCGGCTCGTAGGTTTTCTCCTGGAGTACTCGCAGCAGACGGACCTGCAATGCCGGAGATATATCACCGATCTCGTCTAAGAATATCGTTCCACCCTGGGCCAGGGCAAACCTGCCGGGTTTATCCCGTTTGGCATCGGTGAAAGCGCCCGCCTTATACCCGAACAACTCGGATTCCAGCAGCGTATCGGGCAGTGCCCCACAGTTGACCGCAATAAAGGGTTTTGCCCTTCTGGGGCTGAGATTGTGTATGGCACGGGCAAAGAGTTCCTTGCCGGTGCCGGTCTCTCCCTCGAGCAGAATTGTACTGGTAGAGTCTGCCACAACCGGCAGCATCTCAAAAATCGTACGCATCTCACTATTCACACTCAGGATATCCTGGCAGCTATAATCTTTCCCTATTTCATCGCGGACTTTCTCGATTGAACCGATATCACGGAAGGTCTCCACTCCTCCGGTGACCCTTCCATGCGCATCACGGATGGGAGCAGCCGAGATGCTGATGGAACGTTTTTCGCCGTTTGAATCTATTATGGATACAATCCTGTTGACGACCGGATTGCCTGTCTGCATCGCCTCTTTCAGAGGACAGTCTGTTTCACAGCAACTCGCCCGCAGAATCTCTCTGCACGTGCCGCACAACGCCTCTTCCTTGGTTACACCCGTAATATCCTGAGCTGCCTTGTTAAATGACGTGATCGCCCAATCAAGATCCACCGTGAAAATGCCATCGGCAATGGATTCAATAACCAGGTCGGTATAATTTTTGTCATTTCCAGCCATATGATCTCGATCCTGCAAACAGTGTCCTTTCCTGTCCGTTCCCGTTCACATCCCAGTATATCGTTGTCCGGCACGGGTATTGTTACCGAGCATATCAGATAGTAATGATTCCTGAAACGGTTTTATTATTTTCATTGTATCCCAATCCGTCCATAATGCTGCAGGAATACCCAGCTGAAAGATTCTCTTCTGCAAAAAGTCACCTCACTCAACCCATAAATATCGCTAGCTATTCCAGTTCATTAGAAGAATATTTCACATTAACTTGATTTCTTCAGGACCAGAATTACTATTTCACTAGTCTGTATCGTTTTGTGACAGGTACTTTATGCATTTTGTATAAAATGCTATCCAGTTTATCTTTATTTATTTCAAAGTGTTACACATTATCAATCACATTATGAATTAATGTTTTGCATTAATTCCTTGGGCATCAAGACTCTGTGTGCACTCTCGACGTGTATCAAAAAATAAGTAGGGAAAAGTTTGTTTAAAAAAGGAGGAAAAAATGATGAAGTCTGCAGTTAACGGATTCCTGGTGGGGTCTCTTCTGGTCCTGGTTTCATTCTTTATTGCACCGAGTGCACAGTGCTCAACAATGGACACCCTGTCGTTTGAGAATCTCACCCAGGACGTGGGCCGCGGTTTCGGAGATACCTGGAACCGGTATGCATGGTCCATGGAGGAGCTTGGGGGAAAGGTGTATGTCGGGACCTGGAGCGTGAGTCTTGACATTGCCGGAATCTTTTCCGCTGTATCGAGCGGCGATATTGATTTCTCCGGCACGGGAGATCCTCTTTCATTGATGTATACATTCATGAAGTCCACCGGCGGTGAGATCTGGAGGAATGATGGCGGTACGAACTGGGAGCAGGTATACGATGCCGAACCGGATGAAGTCGGCTTCCGTAAGATGGTGACGGTGGAACACGACGGCACACAAACTCTCTATGTCGGATCAGTCAACAGTGAAGGGTGCAAGATCTTATACTCGAGTACCGGCAACGAGACAGACTGGGATACATTGGAAGGCGGACCGATGGACAATCCTGAAAACGTCTCTATCAGGGCAATGATTGCTCAAGATGGTATGCTGATTGTAGGGACGGAAAATAATTCAAACTCAGGCGGAGAGCTGTGGGTGTATAACCCGAACAATACAAATGGTGCTACTGTTAACGGTTCTGAATGGTGTCAGATAGGAGCAGGTGAGTTCGACGGAGACCCTTCCCTTGCTGAACTTGCCTTTTATAATGGTGAGCTGTACGTGGGCACCTGGGACTTTGATGACAAGTTCAAACTTTTCAAAGTCTGTGAAGCTGACGGAGGATACAATGTTAATGATGTCACTCCGATCTTTGACGGCTGTGATGATCTCAGCAACTTAGGTGTCATGAAGCTGATAGAATATGATGGCAGGCTCTATCTGGGGACGGTTAACTACGAGAACGGATTCACCCTGTTGTGCACTGAGGACACTTCAGACAGGAACGGATGGACCGTTATCACCACGAACGGTCTTGGGGACCCGAGCAATGCCTATTCATGGGCGATGGAAGAATGGAACGACAAATTATACCTGGGAACCTTCAACGACGGTCTCTTCAGCGGTATCTACGATCCTGTACCAATCCCGCTGGACGGCAGAGGCCAGCTCTGGTGTTCTGATGGTACGAACTGGTCACAGGTAGTGGACGACGGGTTCGGCTCTCGTTTCAACTACGGCATAAGAACAATGACAGTCACCTCTGATAATCGGCTTGTCCTCGGAACAGCGTCGAACATGATGATCCCTGATCCATCGATTATCAACCCCTATTTTATGAGCCTCCTGGGCAACATCGACGGTGTTGATATTACAGCCCTGAGTTCACAACTGGCGAGCCTTTCCTCAGACAACTGGATCGGAGCAGAGGTCTGGGCTACCAAGAATGGATCCCAGGCCCCGGTTCCTGAACCTGCAACCATTCTTCTCCTGGGCATCGGATTGGCCGGTCTGGCAAAATTCAGGATCAAATTCAACAAAGGTTAGCATCATTTCTTAAGAAATGTACCGGGACAGGGTCATGCCTTCGGCCCTGTCCCTCTTCGTTATTTATTAAAGACAATCAATGGGGTACAGATACCCGACGCTGAAACGCGTACATGGCTGCGGTATGATATGTATCCCTCAAGAATGCAGGCAGGCCACGGCACACGATACCGCTATTGCTATGATAATCCATAACCAGGAAGGAAACCACATAGATTACATTCAGGCAGAAAGGGGATCTCACTGGACAATCTGGTGCATGGAAGACGTTTTCAGATACGTTTACGCTAAATCCAATAAACCGACCCCTCGTTTTCCTTTTTCTTTTTGTTATACAACTCCAGGGCCTCACTTCTTTCATATATCTTATCAGGATCGCTCAGGATCAGATAGTTTGCACAATCATTGTTCGGACATCCGGCCCGGACCCATTTAAAGACCCTGGCAGCCCTTTGGACAGAAGGTTTTATCTCAGACCAGAAGACTTCGCTGTTACACCGTTCACATTTGAAATAATAGACAACATCGCCATCCATCTGAGGGGCCTCCTAATTGTATACACTGTTCTGAAATCATACGATAAAGGATCTTGATCCACAGGTCAATAGATATGCTTTGATTATCATTCCCCAGATGCCCACCAGTTTCCTGAACAGGTTGTCCCGGCAAAGAGTATCTCCCAGGTACCGTGGACGTGTAGATGTGCATTATCAAAGATCCCGCATATTATTATCCGATAGACACCAAGGTTGGTATCTATTTCAAACCTGTCATCCACAATCGGCCAGATATCTCTGCTCTCGACATTGATATCTCCGGTGACGGTCAAACCACCGCAGCTGTATCGTTCAAGCCGGACGGAAAGATGGGAAATATGGGTCAAATCCTGACCGAGTGTAAAATCAAAACCCCCGAACTCAGTCTCGGTTTTCCACACAAACGATCTGTCATTGGCTGGTAGGGATTGAGCCGATCCCAGGGTAAATACACTGCAGAGGAAAACGCACAAGGTGATCAGAACAGGTAGCACACTTTGCCAAAACAAGCCCTTAACATTCATAGATCTCATAGAACCGTTTCCTGTTTATAGATACAGTGCATTATCACCGTAGTGACCCAAGCGTGGGTAAGTGCATCTTCCTGTATATCCTGTCTTCATGGATGCTCTATACACAAGCCCTTGAAGAATTGGCATTCACCAGATTATTGTCTGCATTCCCCGGATGACCAAGACTGTCTCTGAAATTTACGTTTGCCAGTATACCTTCATTTTCGGGTAATGTGATAATCTGATGTACTCCCTTCTCGCTTTATCCATGGAAGGAAATTTTTCTTCCGGCTTGAGGCTCACCCTGCGATTGCATGCAGGGTTCGGGCATTTTCCCTGGTACTTGGAAGCGTCATGATCCGCAAGCTTGGCAAAGAATTTGGATCTGCACCCCTGATGGTCGAATAAGGCTACTTTTATCTGTTCCATCATACTCTGCCTCCCGTCATCTGGTAAACCTTATAACCCCTTAATTATAAATATAGTTTGATATGATGAATAGTCAATACACCACAGCGCTCAAAACGAAGAAACAGCTCGTTCTTTCCAGCTAATAAGAAGTGTTATCAATGTGTTAGATAATCTTCTGAATGTTACCAGAATAATATTCCGTCTCAGAAAACAATTCCCCTGCTGATGGAAAAATGTTTCGCAAGTGTCTCATAATTGCCGGTTTCCTCGCACCATTTGGCGGCTTCCATGTATGAGACCGTCTGGATATGTGTCCCGCCGTACCAGTGTTTTGAATCGGTCAACTCATGAAACCTTGAGATCAGGCCTCCTTCAAAGAGGATAAAGAAGTTCCCTGCTTGAGTTTTATAGAGTGTTTCGGTCTCATGCCTGAACCCGCCGCTATACTCTGCGGGATTCCATTCGGCGAGTTTCTCGGATGTCTGCGGATTATACTCGTTCTCGTCTATGAGTTTACCGTCCATGCATCCCCCGGAAAAACAATTCACACTCACAGTTTCTCTCAGCTGTAATTGAAAGGCAAGGAGTTTCGTGCACATGAAATGAGCTCTCATCCGTCACAGCGATCGCCTGATAACTCACGAGCACAGGAAATAACCATGTCCGGATAGAAAACGACCCCCCTTAGCGGGGCAATCTTTAAGGGGGGTTAGGCAATGGTTTTAGGCAAATGAAATAATAAGAGTGCAACATGAAAAATCAAGATGTTAGATCTTCTTTTTTATACGCAATTTTTTACCCCTCCGCGTAATATATCTCATATCACTCATGATATCAAACAGTTAAATCTTTTTCTTATTTCTTTATTACATTATAAATTGTTTCCCTGATCCCGGTTCAAAGTTGAAAACTAAAGGTTTGTCCCGGGTCTTTATACTGTTTTCTTACAGAGCATATATGTATTCTGTTTCTGTTATACTGCATTAAGTAATTTATTTTCCCATTGTATGTAATTCTTTTCCGTCTCACCTGGGCTCACATTCTGGATTGTGCTCATTAGACTTATTTAATCAATTTTATCATATTGTTGCGCTTCGCATTACTCCCACATGACATGGCATGATAAATGAATAAGCCCTGTGTGTAGTAATTTTATTCCATTGGTTATGAAGAGAGTATTCGTTATGAATGCATCAGGAAGGAACTTCAGGGCTCAATTCTTTAATAATGAATCCACTGCTTCTCTATGTATCCCGAATTTTCAAAGTGGATCTTACACCAGGGTATTATCAGGAGGTTAGTGATTGCAGTGAATGCCGGGGCCAATGCAGTACACAATGCAAGGTTTTTCAGAGAGCCCATGAACGGGCTCACTCACTGTATCGGTGCCGTTCTTGCCCTGGCCGGCCTGATTCTCCTTATCTGGGATTCCACCCACCCTCTCAGGGCATGGCATCTGGCAACGTTTATCATTTACGGTGCCGGCATGGTTTGCCTCTATATCATCAGCACCCTGTTCCACTGGCTTCCTATCCCTGACGAAGAAACATCCGGATTCAGAAAACTCGACCACATCATGATCTTTGTCTTCATGGCAACCACGTACACACCCTTCTGCCTCATCCCTTTCAGGGGAGCTTTCGGCTGGAGCATGCTTGCATCGATATGTGTAATAACCGTGTTTGGAGCACTCTTCAAAATATTCTGGATACATACCCCCAGATGGATTTGTGTAACGGTTTATCTCTGTGCAGGATGGTTCGCCCTTGTCGGACTCGGCCCTATCGTGCAGACCCTTCAGTTGAAAGCCATTTTCTGGCTCATGACCGGTGGTGTCCTCTATACACTCGGGGCACTGATATATGCATCCAAGCGACCGAATCCATGGCCGAACTTCTTTGGATTCCACGAGATCTTCCATGTTCTTGTCATGCTTGGAAGCAGCGCACATTTCTGGGTGGTTTACCGATATATCTCCGAATTCAGCTAGTATCGGGATACCTGCGTAAACCGCTCTGTCGATATGATTGATACATGCCGGTGACACCTTTTAAAGGTGCCACCGGCAGAGTCTATTCCATGACCTTGAGTGTTGATTCTCCTTCAGTGCTGACATAAGGCCTTATTGCCTCAAGGTGCTGATCGGTCATGCCATTGACCTTGATCAGATCATCCACCATGGGGAACGGGCCGTTTGCCTCCCTGAAGTAAACGATATTCTGTGCTAATGTTTCATCTATGGTCGGCAGCATCTGCAGCTGCTCAATGCTTGCCGAGTTTATGTTAAGAATTCCTTCTAATTTTGCTTCCTCCGCTCCACTGACACTTCCCCAGGATGCAAAAAGCAATAATACTACCCCCAGGATTGTTAATGCTACTCGTCTCATCACAGCCTCCTTAAAGACTTTTAGATTGTGGTTGAATGTTCCTGTCGATACACCAAGCTTCTTTCGCTGATGAATGAATCCGGTTTTAACCACCTCCTTTCATTCTTTGCTATTCAGAACTCATGCTCCTTGCCGGACAATATAAACCGGAACAAGCACTTACATGGTTACACATGGAATCATTGCATAAGGTGAAATGAAGATAGCATTCATGAAATAAATTATCACTAAATGGTAATGTGGAGTATTTGAAAGTCAATAGCCGCATGGGTCATACTTCATGAACCCAGGGGAAAGAAAGTAGTGCTTATGATAATAAGAATCTGATTTCAATCTCTTATCTAATTAACCCGTAGAGTTGATTTCACCGACAGCAGCCTTATCTTATTATCTATGGATGGTTCATTGGAGAAGGACATTAAACACCTCCGTATCTGTGATTATATTCGGGTCACCATTGATAAAGAACCCACATGGCTTATCGTGACAAGCTTTGTGGGCAAAAATGAGATCCTAGGAATTCCTCTGTATGAAGAAACAGCTGACAGACTTGACACACAACCACATATACGGGTCTTCAGACAATCAGTCACCGGGTGCAGGAAACACCGGGACTGGGATGAGCTGGAGATAGCTCCCTGGCTGTTCAGACATAAGCATCTCTGATTACTTAAATACCTTTTGAGAAAGAAGCCCGTGTTCAATTCCGAAGCAGCAGGGCTCAAAAAAGCCCAAATCCTGCCCCCGGAATGGATTTGTCAAAAATACGAAAAAAATCTTTTCATGATCTTGCTATTTGTTCTTCCACGATTACTATTAAAAACTTCCCCAAAGTAACCTCCTCAAATTCAGTCCCGTCAAAACATGGGGCTATTTTTTTACCCTGAATCCCTTAAACCCGTAATCCGTCTACCGCCAGGTCACCCGCGGACGGTTTCTCACAGGAATCCGCGGATATACGAATCTGGGATATCCCACCATCATTGCCCCGAACGCGCGGTGATTATGAGGAAGCCCCAGTGCCTCGAACAGAGGCGGGCAGTAATTTATCGCAGTATAAAAGTATCCAGCCCAGCAGGTCCCGATACCGATGCTTGTTCCATACAAATCCAGAAGGCTCAGGGCCAGCGCACAGTCCTCTGAACCGAAACCCCACGTCTTATCTGCATGTGCAATTATGATATGCGGAGCACCTCTGCAGATGCGGTCGTATCCTTCGTCCCAGGATGCTATCACGCGGACGAAACTGATCAGGTTCTCGTCTCCGGGATTGTCTTGGACAATGGAGCGCATCCACTCAACTATCATATGTGCGTATTTGCGTACATCATCCGGGTCTTGCACCACTGTCCAGTGCCAGGGCTGTTCATTTTTGGCAGAAGGTGCAGCACAGGCTATCTCCAGGAGCTTCTCGAGCTGAGCCCGCGGCACGTTCCTGTCCTTGAAGGCCCTGATGGATCGCCGGGCACGGAGAAATTGATCTGCCTGTTCGGGTGTTACGGCCAGTTCCGCCCTGATGGGCGTACAGTCATCCGGACCCAGCCAATCGAGGCCAAGGGCGCCTGTGGGACAGACTGCAACGCAGTGGCCGCACTTGAAACAGACTTCCTGAAAATCCTGTGCCGGGACAGGATAATTCCCCTGTTCATCCATACGGATGATCCGTGCAGGACAGACTGCCGCACAGATCCCGTCGGAATTGCACTTTTTTTTATCTACAGTAATGCTACTCATCACTCACTCCCGAATAAGTTTGTATCCCCTGGTTGCCTGGTATCAAAGCTGTGTTTTCAAGACGAGTGATGAATGTATCATGTTTTTTTGTGATATGAAACCGTGCCGATTCGGTCTTTATTTCCCGTTAGATCGGATTTCCTTTCTCAGTAGTTTGAAAACAGGATTATCATCCTGTCCCGCCGGGCTTTCTGTACTTCTGCTACACCAGCGGATCAAGGCAGCTTGAGGGAACGGTTACGTTTCGTCTGCCCCTTACACACAAAGAAAGCATCGAAGAAAACACAATGAAATCCCAGCAACACCTATTGTGCATCGAGCACGTCGCGAATAGTGTTGGCCAGTTCCTTTATGATCAGCGGTTTTATAATGATTCGTTTTATACCGAGCTGAATGGCCCGCTGCTGAGTGATCATTTCACTATACCCGGTACCCAGGACAATTGGGATGTCCTTCCTGATCTCCAGCAGTCTTTCCGCCAGCTCAATCCCGGTCATTTTAGGCATATTCACATCACTGATCACCAGGTCGATCTCATCATGTTTCATCCTGAAGAGTTCAAGTGCTTCCAATGAGTTGGTCCTGGTAATTACCTCATAGCCAAGATGCTGCAGCATCTTTTTGGTCATATCCACTATCATGACCTCGTCATCGATTATAAGGATCCTCTCATGGCCTGTAGGTATGGATTCGAACTCTAAGGACTCTTTTATTCTCTTTTCGGGTATCCGTGGGAAATAAACATGGAAGGATGAGCCTTTCCCCGGAATACTCTTTACCATTATAGCTCCACCAAGGCTTTTTACTATACCATGTACCACAGAGAGCCCCAGACCGGTTCCTTCACCTTTATCCTTGGTGGTAAAATAAGGATCGAATATCTTCTCTACAGTCTCGGGAGACATCCCGTATCCGGTGTCTACTACAATGAGTTCCACATACGGCCCTGCCTGCAATCTTGTGTGATTGATAAGCATATCCGAGTCGAGCTGAATATCTTTTACGATCAATTCGATAAATCCAGGTTGCTCTTTTACTGCATGGTATGCATTCGTACACAGATTCATAACAATCTGATGAATCTGTGTTGCATCTGCCTCGATGATGCACTCATCACAGTTGAAGTTCTGGAATATCTCGATATTTGAAGGGATGCTGGCCCTGATCATTTTCAGGGCATCTTCAACGATGCTTCTTACGTTGATCGGTTTTCTTTCCAGTTCTCTCTGCTGTGAGAACATAAGAATCTGATTGACAAGTTCTTTTGCCCTGTTTCCAGAATTCAGTACATTCTCCAGCTTGTCATGCAGGGAAGTCCCCTGCGGTATTTCCAATAATGCCAGTTCCGTATAACCCAGGATTCCTGAGAGGATATTATTAAAGTCATGGGCAATCCCGCCTGCAAGGGTGCCTATGGCCTCCATTTTCTGGCTCCGCTGTATCTGTTTCTCCAGCTGAAGTTTCTCATTGATCATCTCGCTACGCTCGGTAACGTCAAGGAAAGAGGCCATCATACATATGGGATTTCCATTTTCATCCTTTACGATGCTGGCAGACGACTGGGCATTGAATAATGAACCATCCCTTCTTTTTGCAGTTGCCTCCCCAACCCATCCCCCGTCACTGAGCAAAACCTCTTGCACTCGAGCCGATTTTTCAGTATCGGCCCATAAATCCAAGGCGGACTTTCCCATCAGTTCATCAGTCCCGCCATACCCCCACATTTCCAGGAACGCCTTGTTTACATATGTCAGTTTTCCGTCGAGATCAGAGAAAGCCATGGCATTGATAGACGACTTCACCGCACTGTCCATGATCTTCAACGAGTCTTCGGACTGCTTGCGATCCGTTATGTCGGTTAAGAAATTCAGCGTCGCAGGTCTTCCCTCCCATTCAATCATAATGGCATTGATCTCAAGCCAGTGTATGTTCCCGTCTCTGTCGATAAACCTGAAGGAATAGATATGTGGAGAATGCTCTCCTTTAATTCTTCTCTCATGATAATCAAGGATCATCTCCCTGTCATCCGGGTGAACATACTCGATGAACGGTTTTTCTAGAAAATCCCCAGGGGAGAATCCGGGGACGCTGCGGGCTTTTGAATTGAGAAACTTTGCCGTGCCGTCCTGTACAATGACGATATAGTCATTGGAGTTTTCCACCACTATTTTGTATTTCTCTTCCGAGATCCTGAGATCTTCCTCATACTGTTTCCGTTTTGTTATATCCAGGATCGAGGCCACAATCTGGTCTGTGCTCGGCACCTTGCTGAATTTCGAGAGCACTTCCTTGACATTGCCCTTTTTATCCACAAACCGGAATTCCAACTGCTGAGCGGCAAGTTTCGGCATTTCTTTTGTCAGGTTATAATGTTTCATCAACAGCTCACGATCTTCTTTAAAGACAAACTCCATCCAGTTTTTCTTGCCTTCTATTTCCCACCTGGCGAATCCGGAGAGCTTCTCGAACTCCCTGTTCACCAGCGAGATTAAAGAGTCTGCCTCGGTGATAATCGTCGCTGTTCCTGTTGTTTCAAAGATAACCTCATACTTGTTTTCACTGATACGCAATTCATGAAGCGCCTTGACTTTCTCAGTCACATCCTCGCCAATAGACTGATATTCAACAATGTTTCCCTTCTCATCTATCAGAGCCTGGTCCGTCCACCTCTGCCAGCGTTTTCCTCCTGGAGTAAAGACAGGATGCTCATAGGTGATTATGGGATTGTCTTTGCTCAGGGATTTGTAATGACGTTTTACCTGTTCATGATCCTCCTGCGGGATCAATTCCAGAAAGCTCTTCCCGATGAGTTCATCTCTGCTTTTGCCGAAATAGTCGCAGTATGCCTTGTTGACCAGGGTAATCTTTCCATCGCCCGGAAGAAAACGACAAATCAGAACAGGTAAGTTTTCAACGATCTCCTCATAGATGCTTGTCATTCCATAATCCCCCATACATGCTTCAAAAATCTCATTATCGAGTATCCAATCTATATCCGGCACATTCAAAAGAAGTGCCTGCAACCCATTGCTACGAACCTTATCGTAAAAAGAACAGGAAATATTTATACTGTTTCTCTATACATAACCAACTGCTATTCTTATGTATATTGCTCAGTCAACTACATCTTATGAAAAGATGAAAGCCCTTTTTCATCCAATTTCATTATTTAAGCATTGTCACTGGTACTTTCCGTGAAAATCATCGCGTCAATCAATTGACAATTCATATAAATTACATTATATTTTATTATTGCACCATTTATTTTCTTTCAAAAAATATACGAGGAGGGGAAACCATGAAACCACTATCCCATGTATTGTACGGCACCCTTTTTGTTTGTCTTGCATGCTTTGCCGGCTGCAGCAGTTCCAGCGGCGGCGATGATGTTGCACCCGGAGGAGAGAGCATGGAGCTGAGTCTTCCCACCACATTGGCCTACACGGTCTCGGAACCCTGGTATCCGGAAGACTACCCCGAAAACGAGCTTCTGAGCGCATCTACTGATGATGCAACAATCTCTCTTATAGAGCACCCTGACGACCCAGGTTTTGTAGCACTTAACCTGAGCGGGCTATACAACACGGATACCGAAGAAACGACTATGTCCGAAGGCAGCTTCATGTGGATTGATTCCGGAGGGCTGTATGGCATAATGGGCGTATCCGTGCCCAGTGGAGTCACTGTTGAGTGGACCGGCACCGACGACCCCACCAACGGCTCGTTCCTCATAGAATTTCGAGATGCTGAATGGGACTTTGGAGCAATCCTGATCGAGGTGATTCCGGATGCTGATGATGTACTAGGTGGAGATCAACCCGGAGTGAAAGTCTCTTCTTTATTAAATATGGACAATAATTCTGTGATTGAAACCTCAAGCTTCACCTGGGACGAATTCGAAGACCTGGATGAATCTGGTGAAGAAGCCTACCAGAGAATCGCCGCCTTCTGCTACGGCGTATGGGAAACCGTGTTCGAACGGGTGGGCAACTGCTTCAATACCACCGCACTTTTTCTTGAGTACAGCGATGCACTGTATAACCAGGGCGGGAGTGCCACCATATCTGTCGGAGACCAATTTCCTCCTGTAACCGGGACAACAGGAACAGCCCATTGTTCCTGGACCGACAGCTCGGCTGACGGCGAGATGGGCCCGGGCGACGACTTCGCCCTCACCCTGGAAGATCTGTGGGAGGATGAAGAATTTGACGACATCGATGAAATGTACAACGGCACTGTGCACCTCTACAGTCTGCTGCTCAATGCCGACGATGCCCGCGGGGTCATAACAAGCATCGGCGGCGACTTTGTCTTCGATGACCTCATCATCCAGGAGACTGACAATAACGTACTTGATCCGGATGCCATTGCAACCTTCAACGGCGGGTTCAATATCTTAGCATCCGAATACCAGGATACAATGTAGAGAACCAAGGGGGAGACATCATTTCTTTAAGAAAATATGTCTCCCCCCTTTCCCTGTAACAGATATAGCTGTGGAATGACTTCAGATTGAATGAGGAAGAAGCCCCTAACGATATGCTTCATGCTGCTGTACGCATCTGTGTCATATGCCCTGGAAAGCGTTTCGGCGGGACAGGCCGCCGAACAGGACGATATTACTCGCAGTGAGCAGACCTTCCAGACCCTGGATTCGCTTTTTGAACAATACCAGCCCTATCTCGGCAATATAACGCCATATGAACCCGTGTATTTCCTCGTGGGCACCGACCCGGAAAAGAGCGCATTTCAGTTCAGTTTCAAATACCGCTTCTTCAACCTGGAGAGCGATCTGGTGAGGAACCACCCATGGGTGGAAGGGTTTCACTTCGCATATACGCAGACATCGTTCTGGGATCTGCAGTCCGATTCAAGACCGTTCGAGGATACCAGTTACAAACCGGAGATCTTTTTCCTGTCCAAGAATATCGATCCGGCCTTACGGGTAAGAAGAAGGCTGTTCGTTCAGGCCGGATTTCAGCACGAGTCAAACGGACGCGGAGAACTGGACTCCAGGAGCACAAACTACGCATATGTAAAACCGGTCTTCATATTCTACCACGAACCCACCCGCCTCGGATTTCAGATCTCAACCAAGGTCTGGACTTATATATCAAATGATGACGACACCAATGAGGACCTGGCGGACTACCGTGGATACTTCGAGCTGGAGGTGAAGACCGGGAAATTTGACAATTTTGTTATGTCGACTACACTGAGATCTGCAAAAAAGGGAAATTCTGTCAAGGTTGACCTCACCTACCCCCTGGACAGGTATATTTTCGAGAACCTGAGCATGCATCTCCACATGCAATATGCCAACAGCCTGGCTGAGAGCCTCCTCCACTATCAGGAGCGTACCCGGGCACTTCGTATAGGCTTCACCATCATACGGTGATGCGACCAGGTGCTTTCATGTTTACATGGGGGATATCAGGTGTTAAAGTTTCGCCGGGTTTTCTCCTGAAGCGGCAAGTCTTCAGCACTGGTACTTAAGTCGGCCAATAGAGAATAAGGACAGGTTGCTCAAACGCCACATCATATGAACTGGAAGATCTTCACAACCCTATTCCTCGCGATATTCGCATCCATGCTCGGTCAGGGCATCGTTGTACCGCTGCTGCCGATCTATGCCCATGAACTGGGAGCCACAGGGTTTGCCATCGGGATCATGTTCGGCATCTATTCTCTGTCCAGGACTGCCTTTCTGCCCTATTTCGGTTCTGCCTCCGACCGGATCGGCAGGAAACCATACATCACAGTGGGCCTGCTGGCATATTTCCTGGCTTCAGTTGCCTACATGTTCTCCCGGGATGTCAATTCATTGATCCTCGTACGCTTTTTCCAGGGCATAGCTGCAGCCATGGTCATGCCGGTGGCGCAGGCCTATGTAGGAGAGATCACCCCCAGGGGCCGGGAAGGATTTATGATGGGGCTGCTCAACGTCTCCCTGTACGGCGGTCTCAGTGCAGGACCTGTGCTGGGCGGGATAGCAAAAGATACCATGGGGATCAGGGCCGCCTTTGTCAGTATGGGTGCGCTCTGCATACTCGGGTTCTTTCTGTGCCTTGTATTTCTTCCGCCCAAAAAGGACGAACCTCTGGTCTCCAGGGGCATACCTCAACAGCGCATCACACTGTTTCTGCGAGACCCCAACCTGCTGGGTATGTTTCTGTTCCGCTTTGCCGCAACCATGTGCGTAGGTTCGTTCTGGTCATTCGGGCCTTTAATTGCAGACACAAGATTCGGACTCTCCGGTTCGTCGACCGGGATTCTGATCATGCTCAGCGTGTTGATCTCTGCGGTACTCACCACCCCCATGGGATATCTGGCAGACCGTTTCAACAAGCGCTTCCTGGTAATGCTCGGGGGACTTCTGTCAGTGATCTCCATGCTGTTCTTTGCCTATGCGGACAGTTCATGGGGCCTGTATGCAGCCAGCATTATCCTTGGTATCAGCGGCGGAATCTCGGTGCCGGCCATGATGGCAATGGCGGTGTTTGTAGGAAAGAACAACAAGTACATGGGATCAGTCATTTCACTTATGACCATGGGACACAGCCTGGGCATGATGACAGGGCCGATTCTTGCCGGCATCTTTATCGATCTGATGGGCATGCAGCTGACGTTTATCGCCCTGTCTGCAATCATGGCCGCAATGACCCTGGTGTTCCTTCCGCTGACGGTAAACTTTGAGGCATTGGAAAAAAGTTTTGACAAAGCATGAATAAGTACGTATTTTAAACACACTATGAGTAAAATCATGACAAACCTTCAGCCCGATGTTCTGCAGCTCCTGGTCGTCGTTGTCCTGAGAATGCCATCTGCCGGCTGAAGCCTTTGTCTAACAGGCAAACAGGGCCCCCGCCGGCAAGTCCGGCGGGGGTTTTTTAATTTTGAGAAAAGGATAGAAACATGAAGCAGATTCTGGTCCTGGTCCTTACTGTCGTCCTGGCGGTCGTCGTACCGCCCGGACGGGAGTGCCCCTGGGACTAGGCCCGGCTGCAAAGACAGCAAAAAGGCCCCCGGCGGCAATCCCGTCGGGGGCCTTTTGTATTACATATATGAAAAGGAGTTTATCATGCGCATGACGGGAGCAGAGATCATTGTACATCTCTTGAAGAGACAGGGTACCGAGACCGTGGCAGGTATTCCCGGCGGGGCAAATCTTCCGCTCTATGATGCCCTGGGAAAAAGCGATATACGCCACATACTCGCACGGCACGAACAGGGTGCTGCATTTATTGCACAGGGCATGGCACGTTCCACAAGAAAGCCGGCAGTATGCCTTGCCACATCGGGCCCCGGAGCCACCAATCTTATTACAGCAATCGCCGATGCACACATGGATTCTGTCCCGCTGATCGCCATAACCGGCCAGGTACCCAGAAGCCTCATCGGCACGGATGCCTTCCAGGAAGTTGACATGTGCGGGGTTGCCGCTCCTTTCACGAAACACTCCTTCCGTATTCGCCATACTGCAGAACTTCTGTCCTGTATTCCCCAGGCCTTTTCCATCGCGATGTCAGACAGGCCCGGTCCTGTTCTTATCGACATACCCAAGGACGTACAGACAGAGACGGCGGATTTTGCCGCCTGGCCAGCACCCGGGGGAATGGTCGCTGCACACAGACCTCATGGAGGAAGCATTGCACGGGCAGCAGACATCATCAATGCATCTTCCCGTCCTATACTCTATGTGGGTGGAGGGATAACGCAATCAGGAGCCGCCTCTCTGGTACGAAAACTCGCTGAAAAGGCATCCATCCCTGCCGTTGCAACCTTAATGGCACAGGGTGTCTTCGCCTTTCATGACAGCCTCTTCCTCGGTATGCCCGGCATGCACGGTGAACTTTCCACCAACCTGATCCTTGAAAAGACCGATTGCATCATTGCCATCGGCACCCGTTTTGATGACCGGGTAACGGGCCCTGCAGACCTGTTCTGCCCGAAGGCCGCAGTCATTCACATTGACATAGACCCGGCCGAGATCAACAAGATCCGCCCCGCAAGCTGCCCCATCACGGCAGATGCCGAAGCCGCGCTGGAAATGCTCCTGCCGATGGTGACACCGGCCAAGCGCGAACCATGGCACCGTGAGATCGCTAACATCAGGCGTGCCCACCTTCCCCAGCCTGATGAACGTTCACCCATTGCTGTCATCAATGCCATCGGCGAAGCTGCAGGCAATGATTCCATTGTCACCACCGATGTCGGTCAGCACCAGATGTGGGTTGCCCAGGCCTTTCCCTTTCAGTATCCCGGCCAGCTCATCACCTCAGGCGGTTTCGGCACCATGGGATTCGGCCTGCCGGCAGCAATCGGAGCTGCCCTCATGCACCCGGACAGGACCGTCCTGTGCTTCACCGGAGACGGCTCTTTGTTCATGAATATGCAGGAGCTTGCCACCATTGCAGAACTCCAGTGCAATATCAAGGTCTTTATCCTCAACAACAACCATCTGGGTCTCGTGCGCCAGCAGCAGGAACTCTTTTTCGGCGGCAACATCACGGCCTCCAGGTTCGAGGTTCCTACCGACTTTGTTGCCATTGCCAGAGGTTTCGGCCTGAATGCCGCACGAATGAGTCATGTTGATGGCATGGCTGAATTGATTAACACAAAAGGTCCTGCACTCGTCGATATCCCTGTTGATGAACAGGCCATGGCCCTACCCATGGTTCCGCCTGGTGCCCCGTTGCATAAGACCATCGGAGGCTCTGCTGTCCGTAAACTCTGCGGGGGGATGAAATGAATACATTGAGAGTATCCAGTATTCAGAATCCAGTATCCAGAATTTAAAAAACATTAACCACTTTATGATGTGTAGCTAATAAGTATATCGGATTTTGAAACGTAATCGTCATTGTGAGAGAATCTGCAGAGGGTGCTTTCTGGAAACTGTACAACTGCTCGATATGCGGGCTGATCCGAGGTTTGATGTTCAGGATCTTTACGGTCAGCTTCACCTATCTACTTTAAAATCTTTAAAACATTCTCGATGGCATTCACAACACGTTCAGGGCAATCCTCCTGAAGATAATGGGAAGCATCGCTCACCATGTCGAGTCGTGCATCAGGGAAATATTTTTTCCATCTCCTGATATAATACTTTTTTCCAAACGCTGGGTCCTTCATTGCCCAGACCATGTACACCGGCTTGTTTCTCAGCATATACAGTCGGCTTTCAATATCTTTTAGCCACGCGGATGATGTCCTGATGCTGCGGGGGAAGACATATGTCCCCATGCGGGATTCAGGAGTGGGGAACGGGTCGGTATATGCCTTCAGCACTGAGGGGAGTCTGGTCTCTTTGTGATAAATACCCCACGGTACAATGACCCTGGCGAAAAAGTTGTGCCGCAGATGTAGATAGTTGCCAAGCGGCCCACCCATGATCCAGGAGAAGATGAGAGCGTTAAGCATGGGAGGCCAGCACCATGAATTGCAGAGCACTATCCCTGCAAACCTCCCGGGGTGATCCACTGCCAGGGAGAGTCCGATAGGACCTCCCCAGTCCTGCACCACCAGAATGCAGCGGTCGATTCTTAATGACTCGATCAATGCCTTGATCCATCGGGCGTGTTCCTCGGGCGTATAGGAATAAGCAGGCGGATGCCCTGAATATCCAAACCCGGGATAATCAGGCGCAATGCAACGGCATTTCCCTCTCAATGATACGATTATCCTGCGATATAAAAATGACCAGGTCGGGTTGCCGTGAAGCATCAATACCGGGACACCGTCACCTTCATCGATGAAGTGCAGCGCAGTGCCGTCTTTTTCCAGCCAATGATCCTCAAAAGGGTATTCTTGGGCATCTACCTGAAATGTCCGTTTATGTCTTTGCAGCATATAATAAATATAATGAGTTGGATAGGCAGCCGCCAGTAGCGAGCAGATTATTCTTACCATCATTGACAGGAGATCATTCAGGCATGAGTATTTTATACTGGAGTAATGGAGCGGTGGAGTATTGGATTAAAGGCTCTTCAATTTTCAACACGTCTTATTATCGATAAATGTAAGCTGTCTCACTATACCTCATTTTCCGATGTGTTGCAGGATACTGGAGAGGCCTCTATTCATTCTCCCAACCTATTGATATATCATTCGATTATAAGTGTTGACATTTATGGTGGTTTGGTATTGATAGCGATGCCATGAATATAGCATCAATAGTTACGCCGGAAATATATACGTGGGTTGTTCTGCCCCTGCTGATCTTTTTGGCACGGGTGGTGGATGTATCTCTGGATACCATCAGGATACTCTTTATTTCCAAGAGACTGAAGTACTTGGCCCCTGTGATCGGCTTTTTTGAGGTGCTTGTCTGGCTTCTGGCCATGAGACAGGTCATGCAGAACCTTGACAACGTCGGGTACATGCTTGCCTATGCAGCCGGATTTGCCACCGGCAATTTTGTGGGAATGTACATCGAACAGCTGCTCTCCATCGGTAAGGTGATCATCAGAATCATCAGCAGAGATTGTGACGGTCTGATCGAAACGCTGAGATCCTGCGGGTGCGGGGTTACCACCATCGATGCCCAGGGGCTGGGCGGACCGGTCAAGATCATATTCTCCATCATAAACAGGAGCGATATCACAAAGGTTGTCGCCAAAATTCGGGAATTCAACCCCCAGGCCTTCTACTCACTGGAGGATATCAGCTCGGCACGGGAAGAAGTCACCTACGGCGACTTTGC
>DAISYU010000053.1:0-21546 GCA_036825155.1 Thermodesulfobacteriota bacterium
TCACCGGAGGAAATAAAGCATGAAGCCTGTTTCAGCGCATATGTTGAGAAGAATAGTTTCACTCATTACAGTTATATTCCTTGCTGCTGGATGTTCAGGAGGTAGCGGTGGTGGTGGATCTGAAGGTTCCCCCGGAGATACGACAAATCCACTTGGCATCAGCATAACATCACCGGGAAGTGCGATCACTGTTGCAGCTGGAGATTCAGTGGAATTCAAGGGTTCTGTATCAGAGGGAACTTCTCCCTACAATTTTCAATGGAATTTCGGCAATGCTGCAAGAAACTATCAATCCCAAGGCACAACACCCCCGACGCAGGTAATCACCTTCGGCGCTACCGGCACATACAACGTTTCTCTGACGGCAACAGACGATTCAGGTGTTTCGGGAAACGATTCCGTTACCATCACAGTTGTGGATTATGTCGATACCAAGCCTACGGTGAGCATCCTTTCCCCTTCACCTGATCCTGCTACAATACAGAGGGGAGATTCTCTTGCTTTTGTTTTGCAGGTACGTGGAGGAAACAGTCCATTTACCTTCCATCTGGACTTTCCTGATCAGATTGCCCGTGATTACCATGTAGAGAATGCTGTAAATCCTCCGAGTCCAAATATTACTTTCAATACAGCAGGAACATTTGAGGTAAATTTCACCGCGACTGATGCAGACAATGACCAGTCAAGTGATTCAATAACAATCATTGTCCAGTAAGGCACAGAGGGAACACCTCGGTGCCAGGGTTACGGCAGTTATGTAGATGAGGAGTTGTATACGAGGTAGGAATCTTCGGGGAGAAATCATTATGGTAGTCGATACATTACGATTTAAAACAATAATGCCCTGTTTTCTTACCGCATGTACTAGGTACTCTTGCAAAACAGATTTCAATCATTAATTGATCATTATGGGGGAAAAGGAATGAGATCCTCATTCTTACCAGTTTACAGGCTACCGGTTGTCTGGCTCATCTTTTCTGTGCTCATGTTCCTCCCAACAGTCGGCTGCGACACAGGGGGCGGCCATGGAGTTCTTGTAACCCCTGAGAACGCGGGGCAGGGCAGATTTCTCGATGGTCCGGTTGAGGGACTCCAGTATGACTCCCCTTCCTGGACAGGCATAACCGAGGTCAACGGCACCTATCTGTATCAGGCCGGCGAAACTGTCACCTTTTCCATCGGGAATGTCACCCTGGGAACGAGCTGGTCAAAAGAAATCATTACCCCGCTTGATCTGGTACCCGGTGCAGTCAACACCACAAACCCGGTGGTCATAAATATCTCCCAGTTCCTTCAATCCCTGGATCTGGATGGAAATCCGGCTAATGGAATACTTATCACCTCGGAAATGAGGGAGATATTGAAAGAGTTCACGGTTGACTTTACCGATCCTGATTTTGAGAACAACCCTCAAGTACAGCTGATGTTCGACAGGCTCAATGAAATGGAGATCTACCCGGAGGAGCAGCGGGGTCTCATTTCCGCAGAAGACGCACAAATCCACCTGGAAGAGACTCTTGCCGTGATCGAGGAAGAGGCGATTGCAGCCGAAGAGGCATTGCAGAACATCGAGTTCAATGCAACCATCGTGTCACCTTCAGGCCACGGCATCCTGATCCAGAACCAGGGCCAGGGGTTTTCCCTGGAGGGGGCTGTGGTAGGAGGAACGGGGCCTTACACGTATCTCTGGAATTTCGGGGACGGGGAAAGATCTTCTCAGGCAGAAGACCCGGGATTCATCTCTTACAATACACCCGGGACCTATTCCGTGTCCTTTTTCGTTACCGATGCAACGGGAGCCATGAAAAGCGATTTCCGGTACATCACCGTGTGGGATCCAACTGCAGTAGATTCGTCCATCTACGGTTACCCTCCCGGCTGGGATGTCCCAGCCATTGTCACTATCGCAAGACCGCAGGAGACATCGATCAACGTGGGGGATGATCTGTATCTCCCCGCAATAATCATCAGGGGAAACCCGCCGTTCAGATATATGTGGGGGTTTGATTCCTCTGTTGCCTACACCTGGGAGCAAGATCCTCTCGATGCAACCTTTACCTTCACTGAAGCCGGAAGTCATACGGTATCCATCAGGCTCAAGGATTCCAGCGGCGATGAGTGGAATACCTCTCTGGTTATAAAGGTGAACAGCACATCTGACTGATATTTTGCATCAAGAAGCACGCATGTCGATACCTGCACTTTCAGACAGACAACTATCCTTCTAAATCCGTCCTTAGCATAAAACTCTTCTTGACAAGAAATTGCTGTTTTCATATAAGAAAACCTTGTAGTTTAACTTTAACCTTAATACTGGGCATCAGACAGCACTATAAAATGACAGGGTTAGCTTACTATCCAAAAAGGAGTCATGTATGAAAACGCGCTTAACAGAAATCTTAGGCATCAAGCACCCCATCGTGCTTTCAGGAATGAGCTGGATCAGTGTCCCGAAAATGGTTGCCGCAGTCTCCAATGCAGGAGGTATAGGCATTCTGGCCACCGGGCCCTTGGATGCAGAACAGACGCGGCAGGCAATCAGAGAAATACGATCACTCACAGACAAACCTTTCGGTGTGAATGCAACACTGCTTTTCCCCGGTGCCTCAGAGAATGCCCGGGTTGCGTTGGAAGAGAAGGTGCCGATGATTAACTTCTCATTGGGTAAGGGAGACTGGATAGTAAAGGCCGCCCATGAATACGGAGGCAAGGTTATCGCAACGGTCGTGAATCACCGGCATGCAAAGAGGGCGCAGGATTACGGGTGCGACGGTCTGCTCGTGACCGGTTATGAAGCAGCTGCACATGGTGAAGAGGCCACGACGTTCTGCCTCATCCCATCCATTGCCTCGGTGGTCGATATCCCGATCATTGCCGCAGGCGGAGTCGGTGACGGCAGGGGTCTTGCAGCAGCCATTGCCCTTGGTGCCGAAGGCGTGGCTATGGGAACCCGGCTCATGACAACGCAGGAAAGCCCACTACACGACAATTACAAAAATCTTTCCATCGAGAAAGACACCTACGATACTCTCTATTCGAACCGCTTCGACGGACTCGGCTGCAGGGTCATGGATACAAAAGCCGCAAAGAAAGCAATACGACAGGGTCTGAACATAAGAAAACTGCTTGAAGCGTTGCCCAATTCAGTGGACATCGCCAAGCAGATGCACCTTCCCTACTTCAAACTCTTTATCGGGGTTATGCTCTCTGGCTGGAAGAATGCTATGCAGCTGGCATATATGGCAAACGCATTCAAGGCCATCCGGATAGCAACTGAAGACGGCGATGTAAAGGACGGCGTGCTGCCCGTTGGTCAGGTAATGGGTCTTATCAATGACAACCCCACTGTCAAAGAGGTGATTGAGAGGACCGTCAAGGAGGCGGAAGAGGTTACACGTGAGCTGGCCAAAAAGGCGAATATAACAACAGCTGCCAAGCCTGCAGCCGCAAAGGCAAAACCAAAAGCAAAGACGACAAAAAAAGCCGCACCAAAGGCGAAAGAAAAGAAATAACGAACCCGATGACGACATAAAAAACGGTTATGCCCTGATGTCCAAGGTATAACCGTTTTTTTTAATCAATGGCAGTAACCTTAAAGCAAGCCCTGGATCCTGATCCCTAACTCCAACAAGAACCATAGGGATCTTCGACCCGTTAACAGCGATGAAACTCCACCTTCTCGTCCGGAGCAGCAGACAGGCTATGCGTGAAAACTGACGCGAAGGCGGATTCAGTTTATGTTACTGCACCAGGCTCTTTGCCTTATCCAGGCAGGCGATGGCATCATCATGCATCTGCTCTAGCAGCTCAATACAGCTTATTATCTCATGGATATGCCCGATGGACTGCCCCACCATCAACGGTGCTTCTTCCACGGCGCCTTCTTCCCATGCCTTCTTGATGCGTTCTCCGGCGATGAGCGGGATGAGTTCTTCAAAACCTCCGCCTCGTTCTTCAATTGATACTACCTCTGATATCACCTTGTTCTTCAGCGCCCTTCCCTGCAGCCCGATAGATTTCCCGAATATGGTGGTCTCATATTCCTGACGTTTGATGAGTTCGTTCTTGATATTTGGATGTACGACACATTCTTTCGTGGCAATAAATCTGCTCGCCATCATCACGCCCTGAGCACCCAGGGTCATGGCGGCAGCCATGGACCGGCCGTCACAGATCCCTCCAACGGTTACAACCGGGATATCGACGGAATCGACAATCCTCGGTGTCAACACCATGGTGGAGACATCATCGTTGAGAGGATGACCGCCCTCCTCGAACCCTGCGGCATAGACCCCGTCATATCCGGCTTTCTGGGCATGTACGGCATGACGAACCGAGCCCACCTTGTGAAAGAGCCTGACGCCGGCATTCTTGAGCATGCCCACACCTTCCCTGCCCACGACCTTGTCCAGAGGAGAACCGGAAATCTCCAGTGCATCCACCTTCTCCTCGGCACACACCTTCACGTACATGGAATGGTGTTCGGCGGTTATCCTGATCGAGGGAAGGAGGGTGAGGCCGATAACAAACGGCTTGTCCGTCAGCTCTCGCACCTTCCGGATAGCATTCCTGAAGTCTTCTTCATTCTCATAGTTGCCCGCTGTAAGGTTCCCCATTCCACCTGCATTTGATATGGCGGCACAGAGCTCAGGCTTGCAGAGCCACATCATGGCACCACAGATGATCGGGTACTTGATGCCAAACATCTCGGTAATGGCGGTCTTGATCATTTCATCCTCCCTTGGAATATCGCTCATGATTAAAAAGCTTAAAGTTAAACTTCACACTTTATAATCGAGGTACACAGGAATCGCTTTTCTGTCAAGATGTTTTTCCTGCAGCAAAGAAATCATAATTCCTACTATAACATTGGATACTGATAACCACCCGGGATCAGGCGCCCTCTACCGCAGCTGGCGCTTGTCCTTTTGGGATGCCTGTGATAGGAGATACCAGGCAATTTTTTTCCAAGGAGGTACGACTTGAACTACCGGTTTTCTGCTTACGATTACATCATATATCTCTTGAGCTATGTATTCTTCTATCTTTATATTGCAGACGCGCTTGGTACGCTTCCTTTTGTTCTGCCCATTGATATCCCTTCCTGGTCCTATCTTGTCGTTGCAGTTGCGTTCAATGCATGGGCAATCCCCATACCGGGAATCCATCCACGCTCCCCAGGCCCAATCGAAGAATATGTCCCTGAAAAGATCGAAGAGGCAAAACCGGCAGAGGAAGTACCTCCTAAACCTGAGAAAAAGCCCGCACCAAGTCCAAAGGAAAAACTGGAAAAGGGCCTTTCCAAGACACATAAAGGCTTTATCGACAGGATCTCTGCAGTATTCAGACGATCAGACGGCTTTGATGAACATCTCCTTACAGAGCTTGAGGAAACCCTTGTGGGAACAGATATCGGGGTGAGGACAGCATACTCCATATTTGAATATATCCAGAAAAACGCAGGTTCCATAAAGGATGCCGGACAGGCTATGGAGGCAATCAAGACCGAGATAACGGCTATCCTTGCAAAGCGTGAAGAACCGATCACATTCCCCTCGGAGACAAAACCATACGTCATCATGGTGACCGGCGTGAACGGCTCAGGGAAAACTACAACCATTGCAAAGATTGCCTATCATTTGAAGAATGAGGGCAAATCGGTTGTTATCGCCTCGGGAGACACCTTCCGGGCTGCCGCCATCGAACAGCTTGAACACTGGGCCGAAAAGGTGGGAGCAGACTTTATCAGATCTCATGAGGGGGCAGATCCCTCTTCCGTCGCTTATGATGGGCTGGAGGCAGCCATTGCACGAGGCCATGATGTTCTCATCATCGATACAGCCGGCAGATTGCACACCAAGGAAAACCTCATGGAAGAGCTGAAAAAGACTCAGCGTGTTCTTGACAAAAAACTCCCCGGCTCTCCCCATGAAATCCTTCTGGTACTGGATGCCACCATCGGGCAGAATGCCATAGAGCAGACCCGCCAGTTCAATAATGCACTGGGGGTTACCGGCATCGCCCTGACAAAACTCGATGGGTCCTCCAAGGGCGGAGTCATTGTCGGCATCGCCAATGAATTTGCAATCCCCATACGATACATAGGGGTTGGCGAGGGCATGGACGATCTTCAACCATTTCAGGCCCAGGATTTTGTGCATGCCCTTTTCCTTGACAATGTATAATATTTTTCTAATAGTGGGCACATGCTGAAAATCGAGGAAGTCAAGCTCAGGAACATTCTCGAGAACATGAAGTCCAAGACCATTATGGTCATTGGTGACATCATGCTCGACCATTATATCTGGGGCAAGGTCGACCGTATATCCCCGGAGGCACCGGTCCCTGTGGTGGAAGTCCAAGAGGAGCGTTTCAAACTCGGAGGAGCGGGAAATGTAGCCAATAATCTTCTGGGCCTGGGAGCAAGGGTACTTATCGGAGGGGTCAGGGGTGATGACCCTCAGGGCACTATTCTCCTTGATATCCTGAAAGAATGGGATATCCCTACGGACCAGATTCTCACCGCACCCGACAAGGGAACCATTGTTAAAACACGGATCATCGCCCACACACAGCAGGTCGCACGGATCGACAAGGAAAACAGATCCTTCATCTCGGATACCCAGCGTGAGAAGCTGATCTCGGCTGTCAGGGACGCCATTGATAACATCGATGCAATCATCATCTCGGATTATGCCAAAGGGGTTGTGAGCAGAGAACTCATTGAAGAGATCATGCTCATAGCAAAAGACAAGGGCGTTCTGGTTTGTGTCGATCCGAAAGAAAGAAATTTCTCGTTCTATAAGAAGGTGAATGTCATCACCCCCAATACGAAAGAACTCAGCTTCGGCGCAGGCATCAAGATAGAAAACGAGCAGGATATCATTGAAGCGGCGCTCAAGGTAAAAGCAATGCTGGACTGTGAGATGGTCCTGGTAACCCGGGGTGAACACGGGATGAGCCTCTTTGATGAAACCGGAGAGACAATCGATATTCCCACCACCGCACGGGCCGTCTTTGACGTGACCGGCGCCGGAGATACCGTGATATCCTGTTTTACGCTTGCCCTGGCTTCCGGCGCAACACCACGCGAAGCAGCCATTATCTCGAATGTGGCCGCCGGCCTTGTTGTTGCAGAGGTCGGAGCGGCGAATGTGCCCTGGGACAAACTTTTCACTATGTGTATGGAGGAGATCTGTGGGGACAGCACACATTCCTCATGACGTACTGCTGTTTTGCAGCATCCTCTACAGTGATGATGCTCCCCTGGACAGTACCCTGGCCGCACTGAAAACCTCCTTTGGTGAATTCGCATACCAGTCGGAGCCCATGCCGTTCGGTTTCACCTCATACTATGAAGAAGAACTCGGCTCCCCCCTGAAGAGAATTCTCCTTGCATTCGATACCCTGGTTCCAAGAGACTGCTTGCCGGCAGTGAAGATCAGGACAAACGAGATCGAGACCGAGAACATTCGTGAAGGCAAGCGTACCGTAAACCTGGACCCCGGAATCCTGTCGCTGGAAAATGTGAGTCTTGCGACCACAAAGCCATACAGCCATCGCATTTACCTCGGTGCAGGCATCTGGGCTGAAATCACACTCATCTACCGGAATAAATCGTACCAGGCCCTGGAGTGGACGTATCCGGATTACGCATCAATGGAGTTGATACGGATATTCCATGATCTCAGAGAGATATACAAAGGGAGACTTTAAATGCCAAGAAGCATGACGGGATTCGGACAGGCTGACGAGAACGGGTATCACGTGGAGATCAAAGGGGTCAACCACCGCTTCAGGGATATCCGGGTGCGGCTCCCCAAAGACCTCTCAGCCCTCGAAATCCCCATCAGGGACATGGTCAATGAGGCTATTGCCCGGGGAAAGGTCGATGTTACCATTACAAAGATTGCCACTCCGTCATCACAGCAGAAAGCAGCAATCAACTGGGAACTGGCAGAATCGGTTTATGAGGATTTAAGACTCATGGCTGATCGTTTCGGAGGAGAGGTAAGCTTTCGAGATGTCCTCACGGTTCCCGGCATCATGGCTGAAGAGAGCCATGATATCGAGGAGCAGTGGCCTCTGCTCCAGGTACCCATTAAAGCAGCCATCGAGGCCTTTTGCACGTCAAAACATGACGAGGGCGTACGCCTGAAGGCTGATATGGTGTCCCGGCTGGATTCCATCCTGGCCATGCACAAAAACATGGAAACCTATGCCGGGGAGATGATCGACATGTATCGGGACCGCCTGATATCCCACATGGAATCGCTCCTTTCCGAGAGAGGCCCCATGATTGATCAGTCACGGATGGAACAGGAAGTGGCAATCATGGCGGATAAATCTGATATCACCGAGGAACTCGTGAGGTTGCAGAGCCACATCACCTCGTTCAAGGAGGTCATCGATTTCCCTGAAACATCCATCGGCAGGCGTCTCGACTTTCTCCTGCAGGAGATAAACAGGGAGCTCAATACCATCGGATCCAAATCCCAGATAACACCACTGAGCCATATTATCATTGATGCAAAGACCGAGGTTGAAAAAATTCGAGAACAAGTTCAGAACATCGAGTAGTTCATGTATAATACATTTTTGAAAGGAGATTTTTTATGGGCAAGCATGATGCCAAGTTGCTGAATATTGGTTTTAATAATGGTGTTGTCGCTTCAAGAATTATTGCTATTGTGAATCCTTCATCATCACCTATGAAACGTCTGAGAGAGGAGGCCAGGGAAAGAGGCCAGCTCATCGATGCCACCCAGGGAAGGAAAACCCGGTCTATTATAATCACGGACAGTTCCCATGTTATCTTGAGTGCAATACAGGCAGAAACCATTTCCAACCGACTCCTGGACGGGGGCGGAGCACGGGTAAGCGTCAAGGAGCAGGAGTGAGAATATTCATATCCGGCCCGTCAGGGGTCGGAAAGTCAACCATTATCACAAATATCTTACAGAGAAATAAAGATTTCACCCTCTCTGTTTCATATACAACCAGATCTCCCAGGCGTGGCGAGCGAGAAGGGATCGACTACTACTTCATTTCACGACACAGATTCGAAGAGATGATTGAACAGGACGCATTCCTGGAATGGGCGAATGTTCACGACAACCTCTACGGTACTTCGCTGGAATGGGTGGAATCCCGCGAGACAGAGGGCAAACACATCCTCTTCGACATCGATGTCCAGGGTGTCAGGCAGGCAAAACAAAAGGGTTCTCACGGGTGTTTCATCCTCGTTATCCCTCCGGACCTGCAGGCACTGAGCAGCCGCCTCAATAAACGCGGAACAGAAGATGAGCAGGCACTGACAACCCGCCTGAACAATGCCAAAGAAGAGCTCAAGGCTTGGGATCTGTACGATTACCTGGTGATAAACGATACCATTGACACAGCTGTGAGAGATATCCAGAACATTATTGATGCCTGCAGATGCTCAAAACAGGAGGCAATAGGGAACTTACCATGGTTGCAAAAGATCGAATAATCTTCGCACTCGATGTCGGTACGATTGATGACGCCCGCACATGGGTCGACATGCTTGCTGCAAAGGTGGGTTGGTTCAAGGTAGGGCTCGAGCTCTTTACTGCTGCCGGACCCAGTGTGATTGAACTCATCAAGGAAAGCGGACTGAAATGCTTTCTCGACCTGAAATATCACGATATTCCCAATACCGTCTCAGGTGCAGTCCGTTCCGCCACCAGGATGAAGGTGGACATGATGACCATACACATCTCAGGTGGAAAGAGCATGATCCAGGCTGCCCGCAGTGCTGCCGCAGACGAAGCCGGGTCCATCGGAATCAGCCCCCCGAAGATTATCGGTGTGAGCGTACTTACCTCGTTGAACCAGGATGATCTGAACGAAATCGGCATCAATAGCCCTGTCAAAGAACAGGTGCTCAACCTGATCAACCTTGCCGGTGAAAGCACGATAGACGGCATTGTCTGTTCACCTGCAGACCTTGCGTATGTCCGGCCGCACATCCCGAAAGGCATCACGGTCATTACCCCCGGTATCCGACCGGCCTGGGCTGCCACGGGGGATCAGAAGAGGATTGCAACACCAAAAACGGCAATCGACGCAGGGGCAGACCTTCTCGTCATAGGCAGACCCATCAGCCAGGCAGACGACCCTGCAGAGGCCGTGGACAGGATCGTGCAGGAAATCGAGTCATAGATCGCTTCTTTGCATTTTTCCAGTTATTCCAAGTAAGTGTTGACCCTTTTACGCTTATTCCCTATCCTAGCAATCCATGTCGATACGGGTCTGTGGCGGAATATACAGGTCAAGAAGGTTGGAATGTCCGGTCAAGGGCGTTCGACCCACAACAGACAAGGTCAAGGAAGCCATCTTCTCCACACTGTCTGCGGACATCCCCGGCGCAAACGTGCTCGACCTCTTTGCAGGGAGCGGCAACCTGGGCATCGAAGCACTCAGCAGAGGTGCCAGAAAGGTGACCTTTGTAGACAAGTCAGCTGTGTGCATCCGCTGTATCGAAAAGAACCTCACAGCACTGGGGGCACTCACTGATGCCTCCCTCATCAGATCTGATGTGACTGCATTTGTTCAGCATTTTCCCGGGACTTTCGACCTCATATTCATGGACCCGCCGTACAACAAAGGACTTGCCTCAAAGAGCGCTCCTCATGTATATACTCTCCTTGAAATTGGAGGCATACTGACGATAGAGCACTCGCCAGATGAAGCCATTGATATCAGTCCCTGGAAAACACGTACATACGGGGATACCATGATCACATATATTTTGAGGAGTGAATAGTGAATAAAAAGATTGCAGTCTGTCCGGGATCGTTTGATCCTATTACGTTCGGCCATCTGGATATTGTCCGCAGGGGGCTCTGTGTTTTTGATAAGGTGATCATAGCAATAGGCAACAATCCACTGAAAAAAGACCTCTTCTCAACTCAAGAAAAGCTGGAGATGATCAAAGAGTCCGTCGCATCGAATCCCAGGATTGAAGTTGACGTCTTCGAGGGACTTCTAGTGGATTACATTCAGAGAATCGGCGCATGTGCAATATTGAGAGGCCTCCGGGTCATATCCGATTTCGAGATGGAACTGCAACTGGCACTCATGAACAGACGTTTGTGTGACAAGATCGAGACATTCTTTCTCATGACAGACTACAATCATCTCTTTGTAAGCTCAACCATGGTAAAGGCAACGGCAGCGGCAGGAGGATCGGTCGAAGGACTGGTACCGGAACCTGCCCTGAGAAAACTCCAGGAAAAATATCATCTTTTAAATAAGAAATAGCCCTAGCCCAGGAGGCACAAACATGAAGATATCAAAGGTCGCATCAAAGATCCCTGCATCCCCCACCCTTGCCATAACGGCAAAGGTGAAAGAACTCAGAGCTCAAGGCAAAGATGTGATCGGATTCGGAGCCGGAGAACCAGACTTTGACACACCCGATGCGATCAAAGAGGCGGCAATCGAGGCCATCAACAAGGGCGTCACAAAGTATACCCCGGTGGGCGGCACACCCGAGCTCAAGGAAGCCGTGTGCAATTCCATCTACGCTGAATACGGACTGAAAACCACCCCGGATAATGTAATCATATCCTGTGGAGCCAAACACAGCCTCTACAATCTCTTCCTCACCCTGTTCGAGCACGGCGACGAAGTCATCTGCCCGGCACCGTACTGGGTCTCCTACCCTCCCATGATCGAGATAGCCGGTGCAAAGCCTGTGATCGTGGATACGAGAGACAACGGCATGAAACTCACGGCCGATGTCGTAAAAAAGGCCGTCACGAAAAACACCAGGGGCATCATCATCAATTCCCCGTCAAACCCCACCGGCATGATATTTGAGAGAAAGGAGCTCGAGGCAATAGCCGAGATCTGCCTGCAAGATGATATCGTCATTATCTCAGATGATATCTATAAGAATATCATATTCGACGACGCTGAATTCTTCAGTGTGGCGACCATATCCCCCGAGGTCGCTGCAAACACGTTTATCATCAACGGCGCATCAAAGACCTATGCAATGACAGGATGGCGCATCGGCTACTGTATCGGCAATGCCGAGGTAATAAAGGCGATGACCCGGCTTCAGAGCCAGAGCACCTCCAATCCCACAAGTTTTGCCCAGAACGGGGCGATCGTTTCCCTGAGCGGAGACCAGGCTATTGTGGAGGAAAGGAGAAAGATCTTTGAGAAGAGAAGAGACCTCATAGTCTCAAAGATCAGGGAGATACCCGGCTTTACTATTATCCCGCCGAGCGGGTCCTTCTACTCGTTCCCGTCGGTCAAAGGGTATCTGGATCGATTCGGCAGCTCAAATAAGCTGGCCGAATACCTCCTCGAAAAGGCCCTCGTAGCTGTTGTGCCGGGAGATGGATTCGGTGCCGACGACCATATGAGGCTGTCGTTTGCCACATCCGAGGAAAACATCATCAACGGGTTGAACAGGATAAAGGAAGCATTGGCCTCATTGTAGTGTACATGAACATTGAACGGAAACGGGCATATACTCTATCCCGTTTCTTTCAGCATGCAGGCAGACATATGGTTTGCCTGCTGCCGTGTATACTATGATACCGGAGGATTCTCATGGGTAGTGTCATGGCAATCAACCGTCCACTCTTTCTTGAAGATTCCGGGAGAAACAACACATAATTACCTAAAGAAAAATATCCTGAAACCGATAAAAAACTTGTATCCAACATGGGGAGGTTTCGTAATGAGTATGAACATGGCCGGCTATGAGGCTTATAAAAAGACACAGGTTCAGACTGCTGATCAGGGCAGGCTCATCCTAATGTGCTATGATGGTGCAATAGGCTTTCTCAAAAAAGCGAAAAAGGCCCATGGGGAAAAGAATACACAGTTGTGGACAACATTCTTAAGCAAGACACAGAATATACTCTGGGAACTCATCAACAGTCTCAATTATGACTCAGGAGAGATTGCCTATAACCTCGAGTCCCTCTACAATTACATGATCAGGCGTATTTCCGATGCAGAGTATCATGACAATCTCGAGGCCGTTGATGAGGTAATTGCCTACCTGTCAGACATGAGAGAAACATGGGAAAAGATAGTAAGAAAATCATCCTGAACCTTCTGAACAACTGGCGTTCCATTATCGCCTGCCAAACAGAAGCACTCACCAGCGGCGATCTGGACCGGTTTGCACAACTCAACAGGGAATCCGTATCCATACAGGCACAACTCGATGAGCATCTCTCGAAGCGTAGTGCCGTGCGTAACGACAGAGAAGTTCTTGACTCCTTACAGGAACTCCATGCACTCCATTCAAGCGTGGTAGATGCTTTCATAGTCGGTACGAAAGAAATTTCCGAGACAATCGGCATGCTGAGGAAGAACAAGACCTCACTCAAGGGGTATAAACAGCACAAGGTATCAGCGCCCAGATTCATGAGCGAACGGACCTAGCCTAGAAGCACGTCACTTGGGCCGACACACATCCTCTCATCACTTTAGTACTTGCATAATCAGAACAGACAACGCCTACGCATTCCAGACATCAATGCCTAGTCCCTACTTCTTTATTTTTTCTTGATGATCGAGCGAGCTTGAGTTGACAGATCACAAGATTTTTCATAGTCTTTCTCTTCATGCAGATCATACTCGCATCCGCCTCTCCCAGGAGAAAAGAACTCTTATCACAACTGGGCCTGGATTTTACAATTGCCATACCCCATGTTGATGAAAAGACACGTCAGGGAGAGCATCCTGAAGATTTCTGCCGTCGCATCAGCATGGAAAAGGCAGCCATTATCAGTCAGGATTATCCCGATGCCCTGATCATAGCTGCTGATACCATTGTGGTCATTGATGGGAAGATCCTGGGAAAACCGAATGACAACAAAGAGGCTCTTGCATATCTTACACTTCTGGCAGGCAGAACCCATGAGGTATACACCGGATACACCATCCTGTATAAAGGCCAGAACAGGACAAAGGTCATTCGAACGCGGGTACATTTCAGGGCCATGAGCGAAAAGGAGATCCTGTGGTACATTGCTACGGGAGAACCGATGGATAAGGCCGGCGCTTATGCCGTACAGGGTATCGGCTCGATATTTGTAGACAGGCTGGAGGGGTCATATACGAATGTGATCGGACTGCCGCTTTCAGATCTCTACTATGATCTGAAGGGCTTTGGAATAGTGTTAGATCTCATTGACAAGGGGGGGATTACCTATGGGTAAGTATATCATGGCAATAGATCAGGGAACGACCGGCTCACGGATCATGATCGTGAATAAACAGGGAGAGATCATCTCCAAGGCGTACTCGGAATTCCCGCAGATCTACCCGAAACCAGGCTGGGTGGAACACGATCCTGAGGTTATCTGGGACACCACGACAGCGGTGATGAATCAGGCACTGAAAGCATCATCAGTCAACCCTGCCGATATCATAGGCATCGGCATTACAAATCAGAGAGAAACAACGGTCTTGTGGGAAAAGGACACCCTCAAACCAGTACATAACGCCATTGTCTGGCAGTGCAGACGCAGTGCGGCCATCTGTGACGATCTCAAGGAAAAGGGTTATGGAGATCTCTTTCATGAAAAGACCGGACTCCTGCTCGATGCCTATTTCTCCGGCACAAAGGTGAAATGGCTCCTCGATGAGATCCCGGGACTGAGAGCCCGTGCTGCTGCAGGAGAGATCGCTTTCGGCACCATCGACACATGGCTGATTGCAAAACTCACCCGTGGAAAGATCCACGCCACGGATTACACCAATGCATCCAGGACACTGCTCTTTAATATCCATGACAAGACCTGGGATCAGGAAATCCTCGACCTGCTGGATATTCCGGCTTCGATGCTTCCCGAGGTGGTGAACTCCGCCGGGATCATCGGAAATACCGACCGTTGCCTCCTGGGCTGTGAGATCCCCATCGCAGGGATCGCCGGTGACCAGCAGGCCGCGCTGTTCGGCCAGGGGTGTTTTACCGAGGGACAGGCCAAAAATACCTACGGCACCGGTTGTTTCCTGCTCCTCAATATCGGCAACAAGAAGATCGAACCGAAGAGCGGGCTCATCATGACGCTCGCCTGTGATGAACAGGGTAGACCCTGCTATGCCCTGGAAGGCTCGATCTTTATTGCAGGGGCTGTTGTACAGTGGCTGAGAGATGGTCTCGGCCTGATCGATGATGCATCGGTGACCGGTAGCATCGCTTCGAGCGTTGAGGATTCCCATGGCGTGTACATGGTGCCTGCCTTTGCAGGTCTCGGAGCCCCGCACTGGGATATGTATGCAAGGGGAGCCATTCTGGGCATAACCAGGAGTACAACCAAGGCCCATATCGTAAGAGCAGCCCTTGAGGGAATAGCCTACCAGGTGAAAGACCTGATCAGTGCCTTCGAGGAATCCACCATGTCCTCCTTTACCGACCTGAAGGTGGATGGAGGAGCATGCCTCAATGATTTTCTCATGCAGTTTCAGGCCGATATACTGGGATGCCCCATTGACCGGTCGAAATACATCGAGTCCACGGGTATGGGGGCCGCCTTCCTCGCGGGCATCGCAACCGGGTTGTGGGAACCGGGAGAGATGATCAGGAATCTGAGGGGTTCGGATAAACTATTCACCCCGAATATTTCGAACCAAGACCGGGACAGGCTGTATCGGGGCTGGACTGAGGCTGTGAGCAGGGTCAAGAGCAGCAACTGAGCCATATGAAATTCTTTGAATATATCGGCAGGGCGGCCATAACCTTCATTGAAGAGCTCGGGGCTCTTGCCCTCTTCTTCCTTCGTTCCCTCTACTGGCTTGTCAGACCGCCCATCTTTCTGCGGCAGCTTTTCAAACAGATGGAATTTATCGGGGTGCGTTCTTCCACCGTGGTCCTTCTGACAGGGATGTTCACCGGCATGGTTTCTGCCCTCCAGACATACCACGGATTCAGCCTGTTCGGTGCCGAGGCCCTTGTGGGATCGACCACGGCACTCGGCCTTCTCAGGGAACTCGGTCCGGTGCTTGCAGCGCTCATGGTCACTGCCAGGGCAGGTTCAGCCATGACCGCTGAGATCGGCACCATGCAGGTGACCGAACAGATAGACGCAATGACCGTCATGGCGGTCAACCCCTATCAGTATCTCATCATCCCGAGGATCTTTGCTGCAATCATCATGCTGCCGATGCTCACCGTCGTCTTTGACAGCATCGGCATCATCGGCTCCTATCTGGTGGGGGTGGAACTCCTCGATATAGACAAAGGGATATTCATGGCACGGATTGTCGAATACGTTGCCTATGAAGATCTCTTCACCGGGCTCGTCAAGTCAGCCTGCTTTGGCGCGATACTCTCCATTGTAGGCTGCTATAAGGGATTTACCACCACCGGCGGAGCGGAAGGGGTCGGCAGGGCAACAACCAATTCCGTGGTTATCTCATCCGTAAGCATCCTGATTGCAGACTACATCCTCACAGCAATCATGTACTAGGAAGGAACGGACCGCCCGGCCTGTATCACGGAGCAGGAACCGTCATCACGATCGCCTCTACCGGGCACTCAAGGGCACAGAATCCGCATCCGATACATGCCTTCTCCTGTGCCATATACGGGTAGCCGTTAGGGTCGTTTTTCCTGTATCCGGCATCCGAGAGCTGCAGGCAACTGACCGGACAGGCATCTATACAGGCGACGCATGACATGCATGTATTCAGATCAAAGACGGGTTTGTCCCACTGCGATCTCTTGACCATGAAACATGCATTGCCGGACGGATCCATCACGGCACCCTGCGGGCAGACCCTTCCACAGGCCCCGCATTCTATGCACAGTTCTCCATCAATCCTGTGGAGTCCTTTCTTCTTTCCTTCAATCGCTTCTGCCGGACATAATCTCTTGCATGCCCCGCATCCATTGCACGTTTCTGTTATCGTATATGGCATTTCATCCCTCCCGGCACAATCGTATCTAAATTTCAATGCCATGTTTTTTTAATGTATCTTCTCTCGGCACCCCTGTTTGGGCATCCCAATCGAACAGTCCCCAGTAATCGCTCATCATCTTCTCGATGTTGACGGTCCTGCCCTTATTTGCACCCCGGGCCTGCGGTGGCCTCCCCAGTGCACGGTCACTCAATTTATTCGCCTTCGGATCAATGCCGTGTTTGATGTTAAAGGCCTGCTTGAGCGTCTGGACGCGTTCACCGACAGCCATATAGTCTTCAGGGCTCTTTTTCCAGCCGGTCGCCGCATTCAGCCAGTCAAAGGTGGGGGTCCGTTTGATGCCGAGAAAGGCACCGAACATGCACAGACCGCATCCGTTGACCACGTTCATATACGTGCTGCACGCTGCAGCCTGTTTTGCCTGATCAAGGCCTGCCCGGTATTTTTTGTTCTTATGATAGATCTCGAAGGGCCACATCTTGGGCAGCCCCTTGACCTTTTTCCACAGCTGGAACATCTCATAGTAAAGGCCGGCACCTATCGTATGCCTTCCCGGCGCCGGTTCCACGCTGTAGTGCAGGGCAAAACCCGGGTCTTGCCTGCCGTCGTGCATGGCCGGCTCCTGGCCGCCTGCATGAACAGCGTACCGCTCGGAACCGCGGCCTATCTTTTCGGCTGCAATCTTTGTCCCGTCGGCCAGGATGTCACCGATACCTTCACGGTCGATCATCTTGTGAATAAGCTCAACAATAGCGCTTGAATTGCCCCAGGTAAGCTCGAGTCCGTCGGTATCTTCTCTTGTGAGGATGCCATTTTCGAAGCATTCTATGGCAAACGCAACGGCAGCACCTGTGGAGATGGTATCCATCCCTGCCCTGTTCAGAACTTCGTTGAGGTAGAACAGGCTGTCCGTGTCCTCGTTCATGCACAGTCCGCCCAGGGAAAGGACCGATTCGTATTCCGGCTTGTGGGTTTCACTGAACTTGCCGTTCATGGAACAGATACCGCCGCACCCCAGCGGGCAGGAATAACAGTGATACTTCACCAGCTCATGTTTTCTGACCATATCCGGGGAGGCAGATCTCGACTTTCTCATGGGCCAGTCGGCACTGCTGCCCTTCCAGTTCTTGATAGGTGCATCTCCCCACTCGGGCGACATCTGGTTCATACCCCCGGTACCCCATTTTTTCAGGATCATCTTGTAGACCAACCCGTCCATTGCCATGGCCGTGGGTAATATCCGCAGCAAGGCTCCAAGCAGGCCGATCCCGACACCCGGGCCCAGGGGAAGCTGAAACTGTACCCATTTGTTGCACGTTCTGCTGAGCTTGTATACGGCTTCGCGATTAAACGACCTGATGCGTTTATGTCCGTTCAGGACGATGCCCTTGAGCCTTTTCGATCCCATTACGGCACCCAGGCCTGATCGTGCAGCCATCCTTCCCTTGTCATTGCTGATCCCTGATATGAAAGAGAGCTTCTCTCCTGCAGTACCGATGACTGCAGCCCTGGCACCTTCCCCGGCCTCTTTTACCAGGAACTCCTCGGTTTCGATGGCATCCATGCCCCACAGTGAAGAGGCATCTCTCAGTTCGGCCTTCTTGTCGTCCACATACAGATAGACCGGCTTTTTACTGATCCCTGTGAAGAATATCCCGTCATAGCCGCAACGCTTGATGGCAGGGGAAAATGTCCCGCCGCAATTCGCATCTCCCCACCCTCCGGTAAGCGGTGACTTGCCCGCAACCATCCACCGCCCGGCAAAGAGGCTGCCGGTGCCGGTCAGCAACCCGGAGACAAAACCTAAGATGTTGTCCGGACCGAGCGGATCGGCTCCTGCCGGTATCCTGTTATACAGTATATGCGCGGCCAGTCCGAGGCCGGACAGATGCTTTTCATAAACGGCATCATCAACGATCTCTTCAGTGATCTTGCCCTTGCCGAGATCAACCAGTAATATTTTCCCCATGTATCCTCTATTCATACGCCCCCCTCACTGTTGCTGTTCATACGATCTCGTAACTACCGAAAAGATATATGAACGCACATCACGTGATATTCCTTAGATGAGCCTGATCGGCCATGCCTTTCCGGGACAAATGACTCTGAGGGTATTGTTCTCTTTATAATACCTGATTGACCATGTCGTGCAACACCCCAAGTCCTGAAACATGCAGTCATGTTGAGTCCATAATGCACGATTGACTTATCGTGCTTTTTAATATAACACTGTTAACTTAACAGCGTTAATCCCCATAGGAGTTTTTTTATGCCAAAGGCCGCCCGTAGTCAAGAAGATATTGATTTAATACGAGAAAAGATCCTCGATGCGGCGCTTACCATTATCTCGGAACATGGATACAAGTTTTTCAGCATGAGAAAGCTGGCAGGCAGACTCGGCATGTCTGCCACCACCATCTACAACTACTATTCCAGCAAGGACGAACTCTATCTCATGATGCTGACCAAGGGATTTGATATGCTTCATAAGGCCCTGCTTCACGTATTCAATACATATAAAAGCCCCGCTGAAAAACTCAGGGAGATGATCCGCGCATATGTATCCTTCGGCATCAACAATGCGAACTACTACAACATCATGTTCACCTCTGATGCTCCCAAATACAGCGACTATATCGGTACCGAGATCGAGCCCGTGGCATACTTCGAAAAGCAGACTGCTTTGCAGCTTGTGGACATCGCAGCACAGGGCGTGCAGGAACTCGCCGGGATCAACCCCGGCATAAATCCCGATGATGCCCGCTATGCCGCCATAAAAATATGGAGTTTTCTGCATGGGATCATTGCCCTGTCCAACAGCAGGGTGCTCAGAGAGGTGGATGAAAATCCTAACGAGATCATTGAAAGGATCGTTCAGGACGTTATTCAATTAGTTATACCAAAGGAGGTCTTGCATGGATAAGAACAATATCGCCAATATTGCAACCCATCTCCTTCTCCAGACTATGGCATTCCATTTCAATTGGTTCCCGCGGTTCAGGAGATATCTGCGCTCGGACGATGGGTGGATCAACTTCTCACTGGGAATGCGCACCGAGACAGACACTGTGGAACAGTGCATCACCTTTGAGAACGGACACGTCGAAGTGAAGGGAAACATTCCTGAGGATGTCGATGTTGAGATGATATTCCAGGACAATGCGGTTTTGAAAAGCATGACCGAGCTGCCGCCGAACGAGGTGCTCAACCTGATCCTGAAGAACAAACTGACGCTCAGGGGGAATCTCGCATACGCTCAGGTGTTCAACTTCTTCATATCCCTGTTCATGAAAGGCAAGCAGATCAAGATGATGCGCAGGCAGGCTGCCCGGGGCACACAGGAGGATTGCACGGCAATCCCGGCAGGCCCTGCTGAGAAAGCATCACCGAAAAAGATACAACCGCTCAAAGCTGAAAAGTTCGATCCGGGAGTGCGCTATCTGAAAGACGACCCGTATCTTGCGGCATACCGTCTTGAGGATTTTCCCAGACTCAATAAATTCCTCGACATCCACTTCAACCAGATGCCTGCCATATGCCACGAACGGCCCATGCTGCTTACACAGTGGTATCGCAAAAACGGCTTCGAGACTGACAGCAGCGGCAATCCCTGGGTGGCTGAGCTGAGACAGGCCCAAGCATTCAAATATCTCATGGAAAACAGAAAACCCATTATCAGAAAAGACGATCTCATCGCCGGGACAACATCCACCAAGGAGATCGGTGTAGTCCTGTACCCCGATACCCATGGCACCATGATCTGGGGAGAACTGTTCACAACCCCGTACCGGCAACTGTTCCCCTATGACATAACTTCTGAGACCATAGAAATCCTGCATCACAGTGTCTTCCCCTTCTGGATCAACAGGAACATGAGGGAATGGGTCAGAAGCAACTACGATGCACCTCTGTGTCAGAGCCTTGATGAGCGATTTGCCGTCTATTTTCTCTGGAAAACTGCAGCACTCTCCCACACCATCCTGGACTACCCCAAGCTCCTCAAGGTGGGCGCAAAGGGGATAATCAGGGAGATCAGAAAAGAACTGAAGAATGACAAGCAGGCAGATCAGCTCAAAAAAGATACACTCCAGGCCATGATCCTCACCTACGAAGGGCTTATCGCCTATGCGAAGAACCTCTCTAAGCAGGCAAAAGCCGAGGCCGAGCTCGAGTCAGACCGTGGGAGAAAGGCAGAGCTTACAAAACTCTCCGAGATCTGCGCGCGTGTTCCGGAACATCCCAGCAGGACCCTGGACGAAGCACTCAATGCCATCTGGATCCACTGGGTGGGTGTCCATATGGAAAATACCAATGCGGGATTCTCACTGGGCAGGATGGACCAGTGGCTCCAGCCCTACTTTGCCGCCGACATGAGAAAGCTCAAGACCAGGGCAGAAAAAAAGCGCTACATTAAACATGCGATAGAGCTTGTCGGCTGCTTCTACATGCGCTGCACCGACCATCTTCCCCTGATCCCGGATATCGGCAACTACCTCTTCGGCGGGAGTTCCTCGGACCAGGCCATTACCTTGGGCGGCGTCACTCCCGATGGGGATGATGCAGTCAATGATATGACCTACATATTCCTGAAGGTCACCGAGATGCTCTCCATCAGGGACCCGAACG
>DAISYU010000054.1:0-21364 GCA_036825155.1 Thermodesulfobacteriota bacterium
ATCATCCCGATAATAAAAACAAATAGATACCATCGCTGAATTTAAATGGCTTACCAATTCGTATCCTGTGCAAACAATAACGAGGGCACTTCTTATCACAGTCAATGCTTTTGATTGAAAGGAGGCTGTTCATGAAATCGAACCAGCTCATTATACTGTGTGCGGCTCTGATCTTTCTGCCATGTGCACTTGGGTGTGGAGGCAATGCCGTACAATATCCCCCCCCAAAACCGACACCCGCATATAATCCTGTGATGACGGATTATCTCCTTCAACCGGGAGATAACCTCGACATCAAATTCTTCTACAATCCCGAGTTGAATGAGAATGTAACCATCAGGCCCGACGGCAGGATTTCCCTGCAACTCATTGACGAGGTCAAAGCGGCAGGCCTCACACCGGCACAGCTGGACGAGATCCTGACCAAACAGTACAGCAAGCAACTCAAATCTCCTATCATTGCCGTCATTGTAAAAACCTTTGAGGGACAACGGATCTATGTGGGGGGAGAGGTGAATGCACCGCAGGTGCTGATTGTGATCGGCACTATCAATGCACTCCAGGCAATCTTTAATGCAGGAGGTTTCACCCCAGATGCACAACTCTCCAGCACGGTTATTATCAGTAGAGGCCAGGACAACAAGCCTGTTGCACGGATCGTAGACATGGGGAAGGCTATCAGAGGTGAGCTCACGGATAGAGAGTATCAATTACGCCCATATGATATGGTGTATGTGCCGAAGACCACCATTGCAAGGGCCGATCAGTTCCTGACACATCTGTACAATTTCATCCCCCGTAATATCGGACTCGGTTTCACTTATGAACTTCATGCCGTGGAAGCAGATTAAAACCTTACGCAAACCGCAGTGTTCCATTGCGACCGACATATCATGAAAATATCAATCATTATGGACCATTCTTTTACAAAAAACACTGGCCCAGGATGCTGCCGTGATCCTTATGGCAACATGGTACACGAAGGAGGTATGCCAGTATGAAAAAAACGGATATTGCCCATACTTCTCTACGGGACATCTTCCATGTTATCTTCAAATATAAGCTGGTGGTAACGTTAATCTTTCTCAGCGTGGTATGTGTGGCAACGCTCATCACCTTTATTATGCCCAAGGTATATGAAGCCGACGCAAAGGTTATGGTGAAATTCGGCAGGGAAAACGTCTACACGCCCACGACCCCCACCATGAGAGAAAATCAGCCCGTCCTTTTCGATTACTCGAGAGAGGAGCGCATAAATTCAGAGGTTGAGATCCTCAATGGACGCAATCTCATAGAAAAGGTGATCAGCGATCTGGGGGCAAAAAAGATCTATCCGGATCTTGACAAAAAACCGCTCTTTGTGAACCCGTTTGCAGAAAAGCTCGGACCCGTGGAAGAGGAAAACGAGCTCTTTACCCAGACAACACTCATGTTCATGGAAAACTTAACCGTCGAGGCAGTGAGAAAATCCAACATCATCGATATCAAGTACCAACATAACGATCCCATCATTGCTGCTCAGGTGGTAAATAAACTTATCGATGTCTTTCTTGAGTTCCATTTGAATGTGTATAAGAAATCACATGGGTACGAGTTCTTCGATGATCAGGTGGCCATTCTGAAGGAAAAACTGGAGACTTCAGAGAATGAATATGAATCATTCTGTCGCGAAAACAACATCACCTCGCTTACCGAACAGAAAAGCCTCCTCCTTCAGGCGATATCCTCTCTGAGGGCCGACCATGCTCGAACACTGTCGGAAATCAGCGAGAGGGAGGGGAAGAGAAGAGCGCTTAAGGGCCAGAGTGCCGCTGATTTCAGCGATGCCAGCATGGGCGAAGAAACAGAACTCAATCCCCTAGCCATAAGCTCCATTAAAAGCAAACTGAATGAGTTGCGCCTGGAGGAAGAGGAGCTGCTGAGTAAATTTACCCCGAACAGTGTCCCGGTTACCAACATCCGCAACGAGATCAACAAGGCTCAAGAATTACTGCAGAGAGAAGAGAAGATATATCACGATAAGGCAATAACGAGTATCTCACACAACCTGAGCGCATTGCAGAAAAGAGAACTGGTCCAAAATGAGCAGCTCAGCGCATACCAACAGGAGCTCGAAAGAATAAACGGGTTGGAATTGAGGCTGAAGGAGCTCGAACGAAAGGTCAGGCTGAACGAAGAAACCTATCAGCTGTATGTAAAGCACATGGAAGAGGCAAGGCTCTCCCAAGCCATGGACACACAGAAGATTGCAAATATCAGCGTGGTGGAACCGGCCCTGCCTCCGATAGAGCCAATATTACCGAATAAGCTTCTCAATATTGCACTTTCCCTTCTCCTCGGGGTGTTTGCCGGTATATTGGCACCGTTATACATGGAGTATATGCAGCACAGTTTCAGCAACAGGGAGGACGTGGTGAAGTACCTCGATCTCCCGGTGATGGCTTCGGTCCCGGAGATCGAATAGGCAAGAAGGCCCCTCAGGCGTTTGTTACAGGATATGTAAGCATTGTATACACGACTCTACCATTTCACGGAAAAACCTTTCAACCTGACCCCTGATCCAAGATTTCTCTTCATGACCCCGCAGCACAGAGAGGCCCTGGCATCCATGATATACGGGATCAGGGAACGGAGGGGATTTATTTCCGTTACCGGGGAAGTGGGTACCGGCAAGACCACGCTCATATATACCCTGCTGAACAACCTTAGTGAAAAGGTGAAAACCGTCTTTATCTACCACACCAATACCACCTTTGAGCAGCTGCTGAAAAATATCCTCCTTGAACTTGGGGTCGACGTAGGAGATCAGGACAAACTCACGCTCCTGAGAAAACTCAATACGTATCTGATCGCCCAGCTCGACCAACAGGCGACCGTGGCGGTCATCATCGATGAAGCACAGAATCTTTCCAAGAATGTCTTAGAAGAACTTCGCATGCTCTCAAACCTGGAAACATGCAAGACAAAGCTGCTCCAGCTTCTCCTCATAGGCCAGCCTGAGCTTGAGGTGAAACTGAATTCTCCGGACTTGCGGCAGCTTAAGCAGCGAATCGGAATACGGCGACAGATCAAACCATTGAGTACGAAAGAATGCAGACAATACATTGAACACCGGCTGCATCTTGTGGGGAGCACCACGTCCAAGGTCTTTACCCAGCAGGCAATATCGATGGTCTGCAAGCATTCCAAAGGCATCCCCCGCAATATTAACGTGATCTGTGAAAATGCCTTCCTTATAGGGTACAGCCTGTCAAAGAAGAAGATCGATGGGCAGGTTATCAAGGAAGTGATCAATGACATGAGCGGGTCGTTGGTGCAGCTTGAAACGCCCGAGGTGAACAGCTACTTCATCCCCAATTTCAGAATACTATCCATGACAGCCGTGGTCCTGCTCACCTTCGGGGCGCTAGCCTTTATCGGGACCGAATACATCAAGTACAGAAATCCCGACGCAGGGGACATGAACACATCAAAAAAATCTTTTGTGTCTCCGAGGCCTGCATATTCAGACGTATTACCTGGATCAGACGGGACCGGCGGACCCGGTGATGCATCAACAGGCAGCCGGATGTCCGGCACCCAATCTGCGGACAGGTTCGGTGACGGGTCCAAGATCATGGAGATCGTGACGGTAAAGGACAACAATACCATCTCGTCCCTTGCAGAAAAATACTACGGCCAGAGCAACGAAACCCTGATGGATATCATCCTGAGTGCAAATCCGACGATTACGGATGTGAACCATATTTACAAGAACCAGCAGATCATAATCCCCGAGATAACCTATGATACGCTCATTATCAAACTGCCAGATGATACATACAAGATCCATGTAGGCACGTACAGTTCCCTGCGCTATGCCAGGGGATTCTACTATGACCATACATTGATGGGAAAAGACGTCGATATCCTGCTTCGCAGGGTGTCGGACAATGAAAACTGGTATAAGGTGGTGCTCTCCTCGTACGACACGAGGGATGAGTGTATAAAAACGCTTGAGACGCTCCGGAACAGGGGGCTGTTGCCGATTTCCTTTTAAAGGGTTTCAGAGTGATTCTTTCTTGTTCTGTTAGATTCAAGAAACCTCATGAGCAATCAGACCCGGGAAAGTGTAATAAATCCTATAATCCATGCCTTTCTAAGAGAAGCAGTTAGGGGGTTCGTGCATGGCTAAGACATATGAAGCCTTAATGAAAGCCGAAAAAGAACAACAGGTACGGCAGGAAGACAACAAGGTCTTTGATATCAAGCATAAACCAAAAATCAATAGGCCGGTTTCCATTCAGATCCCATTCAGGATTGAAGAAGAATACCACAGAATGAAGCATAAGCTCGCGGTTGCCCTTCCTGAAACAAAGAAAAAGGTCCTGCTCTTTTCCTGTTCTTCCCACGGAGAGGGCACAACAAGTATTGTCTTGGGATTTGCCACCAGTCTCGCTAAAGGAAATGAACAGGTCCTGCTGGTTGATGCCAATGTCCGCAATCCAACCCTCCATGATTTCCTGGGGGTTGACAAAAAAACCGGATTTGTGGAGCTGATCCTGGGCGAGAAGTCCCTGCCGGAAGTTGTAAAGAAGACGAAAATCAACAATCTCAAGGTAATCACTGCAGGCATACTCCATTCCAACCCGTTTTCTCTTTTTGAATCAGCATACTTGGATTCCCTCATTGATCAGATGAAGAACGAGGCCGACTGGATATTGTTCGATTCCGCTCCCATCAACTCGTACATCGACTCTGTTGCCTTGGCATCAAAGATGGACGGCGTCCTTATGGTGGTGCAGGCGGAAAAAACACGGTGGGAAGTCGCTCAGACAGCAAAAAAGCGAATAGAAGACGCGCAGGGAACATTGCTCGGGGTAATCCTCAACAGGAGAAAGATGTATATCCCAGAATGGGCGTATAAACTGCTGTAGCCAGCTGGCACACTATGTTTGCCTTACCGGTATGAAAAGATAAGGGCCAGGGATTAAATCAATGAATTTTATCAAATCCTTGATGCACAGAAATTGGGCGTTACCTTCCGAGCAGTCACATGCCTTTGAGAATGTGCTCTCAAGCAGAGATTTTCACAAATTGCTGGACCATGAACGATCCAGAACCGACCGCAACGGCAGAGAATTTTCTCTCACAGCATTCTACCTGGGGAATATAGCCCATGACAAAAAATTATTGTTGCATTTTGTCGAGATACTTACCAGCAGGGTCCGCGAGACCGAAGAAATCGGGTGGCTGCATGAGGACACCTGCATCGGAGTCATTCTGCCGGACACACCCTTTAGTGGTGCCAACAAGCTGGCCCATGATGTGCTGTCGTTAAACGGCAAGATGTTCTCGCCTCCAGCCTTCAAGATCTACACCTACCCGAGCCACTGGGTTAAGGGTTTCCATGACCAGGAAGAGGATGAGGAAAAAGCAGAATCCGCACAGAAGCATACCGTGCCGGACACAAAAAATATCCAGGCGGATAACAACGGATTCGATCGCCTGCTGGCACCAAAAATACCTTTGTGGAAACGGTCTGTCGACATACTTGGCGCCCTTGTTGGACTAACGCTCTTATCGCCTCTTTTTTTATTCATTGCCGCATTGATCAAGACTGTTTCACCAGGACCTGTTTTTTTCAAGCAGCTCAGGGTGGGATTTCTCGGATGTCCTTTTAGCTGCTGGAAATTCCGCACCATGAAGATCGAGGCAGATTCAAAAGTTCACCAGCTCCATGTTCACGATCTGTGCAATTCCGATCAACCCTTGCGCAAGCTCGACGACCATGATTCCAGGATTATACCATGCGGCAGGATGCTCCGTAAAACGGGCCTGGACGAGCTCCCCCAACTCATCAATGTCCTTCGCGGCGAAATGAGCCTGATCGGACCACGTCCCGACGTGCCCTATGCAGTGAAGCATTACCTGCCATGGCAGTGCAAACGGGTCGAAACGTATCCGGGGCTGACCGGCCTTTGGCAGGTCAGCGGGAAAAACAGTACAACGTTCAATGAAATGATGCGCCTCGATATCTCCTATGTAAAGAAACGGTCTTTGCTCCTGGATTCAAAGATTTTCATAAAAACAATCCCGGCAATAATACAGCAGACACGTGAAAAATCCTTTCACAGACAATAATTCGTCCGCGGGCATAATGATTACATTTTCTATCAGAAAAAAGCATGCCGTTGAGTGCTTCACTCGGTAACTTTCAGGGGAGAAACCTTGGCTATCAGGAACAAAAAGATTGTCGTTACAGGCGGTGCAGGGTTCCTTGGTTCTCATGTGGTAGGCCTGCTCCTCAAAGACAGCAATGAAGTTGCTGTGCTCGATGATTTTTCCAATGGGAAGCGGGCACATCTTCAACCCTTTGCCAACAACCCTGCGCTGAAGGTTATTCAGGGTGATATAACCGTTCCTGACGATGTCAGGAAGGCCTTCGATGGATGCGATATCGTCATACACCTTGCGGTATTGGATCTTCGTCAGTCAATAAAACAACCTTCCCGTGTAAATGAAGTTATCGTCAACGGCACAATCAACTGTCTTGAATGTGCAAAAGAAAACGGAGTAACCCTGTTCCTGAACTGTTCGTCCTCTGAGGTCTATGGAACGGCTGTCCGCATACCCATGGATGAACACCACCCGCTGAATCCCGAAACCCCGTATGCTGCAGCCAAAGTGGCGCAGGACATGTATGTGTCTTCCTATGGAAGAACCTATGGCCTTACGTGGTCGACAATTCGTCCTTTCAACATGTATGGGCCGAATTCTCACTGGCAGGGATTTCGCGGCGAATTGATCCCGAAAATGATCGTGCGCGCTATGAATCGCCGCCCCCTCGTTCTGTTCGGTGACGGCTCCCAGACCCGAGACTTTATCTATGTTGAAGAAGCGGCCCGGGCAGTAATCTCTATGGCGGACAATCCAGCCTGCCGTCAAAAATGTATCAATTTCTGCAGCGGAAAAGCAATTTCGGTGAAAAAGATCGCAGAAACAATCTGTGGGCATTTCGGTCTCGAACCGGCAGACTATATCCGCAGCGAAGCATCGAGACCCGGTGACGTGATGTACCACCTCGGTGATAATGCATGGTTTAAGGAGCTATTGGGATTTACCCCGCACATAGGCATCGAGGAAGGCATCTCCCGAACCATTGCCTGGTTTGAATCGTTACCGCTGGCCCCCGAAGAACTCCTGTCACAGGAAGTCCTGAAAAACTGGGAATAGACAATGCTCTCCGGAAAGACATTTCTCGTAACCGGCGCTACCGGAAGATTAGGGTGTGAGACAGTGCTGCGCCTTGAAGACCTTGGTGCCTCTGTCCAGCCCCTGGTGTTGCCGGGATATCCTCTTGAACCCAAACGGGTTGCGTGGGAAGCCTGCAGCAAACCCCTGAAGGTTCACGGCAGAGAAGACCTCGATGCCCTCAGGCCACCGGACTATGTGATCAACTTTCACTGGAGGGTGGATCGCACGTTATCCTGCTCGGACCAGCTGCTCTTCGAGATAAAAAACAACGTGCAACGCCCTGCATATTTCTGGGAATGGCTTGCAGACAACTCCCTTGTCCGCTTTGTCAATATATCCAGCATAAGGGTGTTCAGTCCCTTAAACCACAACCCCATATCATCCATGACCGAACCCAGACCGCTGTCTCCCTATGGAATCGCCAAAATGACCGCCGAGCATTTCTTTGATGCCTGTTTTGCCAAGGCTGACTGGCCGGTTGTCCACCTTCGGCTTTGTTCTGTTGCGTCCCCGGGCGAACACCCATCACACCTGATGAGTCGTTTGTATGCAAGCGCCTTCGACAATCAGGAGATTGTCCTGAATTCCGGGCATACCTGCAGCGTCATCTATATAGATGAGGTCGTGGATCTCATCATAACTGCCGCCCTGTCGGCGGATTCCCGCCGGTATATCATCACCGCAGAACCTGTGAGTATAGACCGTATCGCCTCTGCGTTTGAAAGAATTTCCGGGAAAAGGATCCACAGCGTTTTCAGAGATCTTGAGCCGGGTATATCAGATCGTATCTTTGCATCAGACAGGGGAAAGCTACACTCGTCCTGGACAAGATCCACCCCGCTGGATGAAATGATCGAGAACTATATCGAAGCGTGTACCAGTACTAAAAACAGACTTCTTGCCTGCACAAATCCTCATTACAACTGTCTGTAGGAGGGATACCATGCAAAAAGTACTTAACATAGCTGTTATCGGGTATGGCTATTGGGGCCCCAACATCGTGAGAAACTTTAACGCCATCGACGGAATAAAGTCTGTTCTTGTCTGTGATCTCCGATCGGAGGCCTGTACTATCGCGCAAAAAAGTTTCCCGAATGTGCAGATAACGACAGATGTGAACAGCATACTCTCCTCCCCCGAGATCGATGCGGTAGCAATCGTTACCCCGGTCTTCACACATTTTGATCTGGCAAAGAAGGCCCTTGAAAACGGCAAGCATGTCTTTGTGGAGAAGCCTTTCACCGCCAGTGTTGCCCAGGCCGAAAAACTGATAGAACTGGCAGAGAAAAAAAATCTCCAGATAATGGTCGATCATACGTTTCTCTTTACCGGGGCGGTGAGAAAGATCAAGGAATTGATCGACGACGGTTCACTGGGAGAGTTGTATTACTACGATTCCATGCGGGTAAACCTTGGCCTCTTTCAGCACGATGTAAACGTGATCTGGGACCTGGCTCCCCATGACCTGTCCATAATGGATTACGTTATCGATGAAAAACCTGAGGCAATCTCAGCGAACGGCAGGCCTCATTTCGGAAATTCACTGGAGGATGTCGCTTTTATTACGGTCTTCTTCAATAATAATATCATAGCCCATTTCAATGTGAACTGGCTCTCCCCGGTAAAGGTCCGGACCACGCTCATCGGCGGCGAAAAAAGGATGGTCGTGTGGAATGACCTGGATATGGACGAGAAGATCAGGGTGTATGACAAGGGGGTAAAGGTAATGAACCGTGAGGGGATATACGACCTCCTCATAAGCTATCGATCCGGCGATATCTGGGCCCCCAAGATTCAGCAGACCGAAGCGCTCAAGGCCGAGGCAGAGTATTTTGTAGACTGTGTCATCAATGACAAGCATCCGTTCAATGACGGATACGCAGGCCTGAGAGTGGTGAAGATGATGGAGGCATCAACCCAGTCCCTGCGGGATGAGGGAAAACCGGTCAGGCTTTCCATGTAGATGACCCTCCCGGGGTTCATCATACGTATTGTATCAATATGCCTTTGGTAAACAAGATCTTCATACCTTCCACAATGACGTATACGTGCATAACTGACGATGTACAGCTGGGTAAGGGAGTAATCCTTTCTAAATTCATCAACCTGTATGGCTGCCGAATAGGAGAGAATACAAAAATCGGGGCATTTGTCGAGATTCAGAAGAATTCAAAGATAGGAAATAACTGCAAAATATCCAGCCACACCTTCATCTGTGAGGGGGTCGTCATAGAGGACAACGTGTTCATCGGCCATAATGTAACGTTCATAAATGACCTCTATCCCTGCGCTACAAATTCTCAGGGCTCCCTGCAGACAGAGAACGACTGGCAGTGCATCCCCACCCTGGTGAAAAAGGGGGCCTGTATCGGGTCCGGAGCCACTGTGCTCTGCGGAGTTACCATATATGAAAACGCGATCATCGGTGCAGGTAGTGTGGTAACAAAAGATGTACCTTCCGGGGTAATCGTTACCGGAAACCCGGCAAGGATCTTGAGAAAATACAGAAAGTAACAGGTGGTATCAAGTATTGACAGAGCAGGGGTGTCCAGGCACCCGAAGGGAGCTGACAATGAAAATACCGTTCCTTGATCTTGCAAAACAGCATTGCGAACTCAAAGAAGAACTCGTGGCTGTGTTCAGCGATATCCTGACATCCGGCAGATTTGCAGGCGGACCTGTTGTTGAGAAATTTGAGACGGAGTTTGCAGCATTTTGCAATACTCATCACTGCGTGGGGGTCGGCAGCGGCACGGATGCACTCCGGTTTGCACTGATTGCAGCGGGCGTCGAGCCCGACAGTATCGTGCTTACCGTGCCGAATACATTTATCGCTACCACAGAGGCCATCTCTCAGGCTGGCGCCATCCCGGACTTTGTCGATATTGACGAGAAAACCTACACTATTGATTGCGAAAGACTCCGTGAATATCTGCAAAGAGAATGCGATCTGAACACCATAACCGGCAGGCCTGTACACCGGCTCAAAAAAAGGCCTGTCTCCGCTATCATCCCGGTTCATCTCTATGGGCAGATGGCTGACATGGACTCCATTCTTGATATTGCTCACACGAACAATCTCATCGTGATCGAAGATGCATGTCAGGCACACGGGGCACAGTACTATTCAGCCCGGAACAGTCAATGGGAAACAGCGGGTTCCATGGGAGTTGCAGCGGCGTTCAGTTTTTATCCCGGAAAGAATCTCGGCGCCTGCGGAGAGGCAGGGGCACTGACCACGAACAGTGAAGATATTGCAAGGAAGGTCAGAATGCTCCGCGATCACGGCCAGCCGCAAAAATACTATCATGATATCGAGGGATACAACGGCAGGCTGGATGCTCTTCAGGCTGGTATACTCAGCGTGAAGCTCAGTCACCTGAAGGACTGGACAGCTAAAAGACGGCAGGCCGCGGCATGGTACCATGAGATGCTGGGGGACATCTATGGGGTTATCACTCCGCTTGAAGCCGAACGATGCAGAAGCGTATACCATCTCTATGTACTTCGGACGACCTTGAGAGATGAACTCATGAACTACCTCAAGGAAAATGGTGTCGATACAGGGCTGCACTATCCCATCCCCCTCCATAAACAGAATGCCTACAAAATGAAGGTGTTCTCGCACAGCAAATATCCCATCTCTGAAAAGGTTTCCTCAGAAATACTATCCCTTCCCATGTATCCTGAATTATCAAGAGAGGAGATCTCCTACATCGTGCACCTGATTCATGATTTCTTCCTGGAGCAAACAGACATCTTAAAACCAAAAACCACCCCTGAAGTTCCCTTCCAGAAAGATTTCAACATACCCCAGGGGCGTTTAAATAATCAGGGGAGAAGGATCTATGAGTCTTAGGCTCTTCGGTAAGAGCACAGCCATCTATGCAGTCGGTAATGTGGGACTGAAGGCTGCTTCATTCCTGCTTATTCCCCTCTATGCCCACAGTCTTACCCTGAAGGATTACGGACTGCTCGCGACCTTACTGATCACTATCCAGATCATGCTCATCTTCATGAATATGGGTATGCGAGCGAGCCTTATTCGATTTACCCAGGAATATGTAGACAACAAACAAGTTGGAGTCCTGTTGGGAACAACGCTCCTCCTCAATGTATTAGGGGGACTTGGCATCACCGCAATAATGGTTATTTTCCTGCTGCCATTTCTCCAGGCCGTGCTGCACACCGATGATGTACTTGTCCTTGCGATTCTTGCCTGCACCGCAGCACTCCTGCACTCGTTGAGTGTGCACATCATGTCGTACTACCGGGCACGGCACAGGCCGTCAAAATTTATGGTGGTAGGTATCTCATCCGCATTACTGCTCTTTATCACCACGTTTATAGCTCTGCGAATCTATCATCTGGGTATTATCGGGGCACTGAGCGCATATATCCTGACCCACACGATCATCTTCTCTTCCATAGCCCTTGAAGTTTTACTTAAGAATGGTCTGCGGATTTCACTGCCCCTGATTCCCAGACTCGTCCGGTTCGGGGTACCCCTTGTATTTTCCATGACAGGCGGGGCAGTTCTCGTAGAATCAAGCATTTATTTCCTGAGCTATTTTTACGACCTTGAGACAGTTGCCGTCTATTCCCTGGGTTTTAAACTGTCCCAGCTTCTTGCAATTACCGTCATCCTGCCGTTCCAGCTGGCCTTTCAACCTTTTGTGTTTTCCAATCTGAGGAATTCCAACATTGCTGAACAGATATCGAGGATGTTCATATATTTCCTCCTGGCCATCACATTCATGTCATCCATGATCATCCTTGGCTCACACATCATACTGCCTTATATCGCCCCGCCAGAGTATGCCCAGGCATTCAGCGTACTCCTGCTTTTATTGCCGTTGGCGGCTTTTCTCGGGATCCACTATTTCAGCGAAACACTGCTCTCTGCAGTGGAAAAAACACATATCACAGGAATTACCATGTCTGTGTCCGCGCTTTTTTGCCTGATGCTTAATTACGTGCTCATTCCATTATTCAACTGGCATGGCGCTGTCATCGCCTCCAATCTTTCACTTTTTACCGTCGCAATCACGTTGTTTCTCATTGGTATCAGGGCCCTGTCCATCCATATAGATTGGCACAGCGTATCTGCCATCACAGTGCTCTTCTTCATCTTCCTGTTCATGATGTTCATGCTGAACAGCATTGGACAGCTTGCCTTTTACAGCGGATGGGTTCTCATGTTTTTTACCAGCCTGGCCCTGATGTACCATGGTCCTTTCTTCAATAAGCAGGAGAAGATCCTCTTCAGGAATTCCGCAGCCCGATTGAGATCAGTTATCTCATCCTGACAAAGTAATTGCCATGGAAATCGCTCATAATCTGGACATGGTCTCTCTGACCCTTATCATTTCCATCGGTCTGATCTGTGCTGCAGCGTTGTTCTTCTGGTCTGAAAAACACTATGAACTTGTGATCATCATGATTCTTCTTTCCCCATGGGTTCATTTTCTCTTTGCCACAAATATCCCGGTGGATCCGGAGGATGTGCTGAACGCAACAGGAAGTATTGAACCTTCCACCTATATCCGCACGAGCATTGTGCTGTTCGCGGGCAGTATCGGAGTGTACAAGTTCCTGCAATCACAGTCTTTAGATGAAGGGAAGATCCCGGTATATTTCTACGTATTCGGGGCATTTTTATTATACGCGTTACTCTCAACCAGCTACTCCATTGACAGAAGATATACCTTTATCCGTACTGCTGAATTTATCGCATTCTTCTGTTTCCTGATGGGATTTTTCTTCTGGCTGAAGGACTCAGCCCATATGGACAAAACACTGGATATCTTTTTTCTCATCATTGCCCTCGGTACGATCATCAATGCCTCCATCCTAGTATTATTTCCTGATCGTGCTTGGTGGTGGCAGGCACCGGAACGCCTGCAGGGTTTTATGGCACATCCCAATACCTTGGGCAGTTTCTGCATGATATCGTACCCGGTATTGCTGTGGGAGTATAATCGCCAGGGAACCACTCTCAGACTCTTTATCCTTGCCCTGTTGTCTATGCTCTTGGTGATGCATATCCTATCAGGATCGAGAACATCTCTCGCTGCCTCTTTCATCGGTTTTGCCGCATGGCATATCATCCTTAAGAAAAAGCTGACCTTTATCCTGATTACTGCAATTGTACTCTTTGGCGGTCTATTCCTCGTACAAAGCAGGCTCCCGGGCTTTGAACGGGCTGAAAGCAACAGCATAACCCACCTCACCGGAAGAACACAGTTCTGGCTTGGAAGCCTTGAACTGGCAGCTGAAAAACCCATTCTCGGCTATGGCTATGCAGTAGAAGGAAAGATATGGGAGGATCCGCGTTTTCAATCGAACAAATCCCAGTTGTGGATGGGCAGTGCAAAGAGCTCGATACATAACGGCTACCTCTCTGTTGCCATCGGCCTTGGATTTGTTGGACTGATCATTTGGATGACAATTATCATTCCCCCATTCTGGCATGTACTCTATCTGCCAACAGATTATTACAAGGCACTTTTCCTGGTGGTTCTCATACAGCTGTTACTGACAAACGTTTTTGAAAGCGCCATATCCAGCAGCCGCAGCCTGGAATCAATAATGTTCTGGATGTTCTGGATCATTGCAATCAAATATCTTCGTTTCATGACCCCGGAGGCTCAGTGACATGATAAACCGTATGGTAAAAATATTTATTTCTATCTTATTCTTAGCAGGTTATACATGTTACAGACTGGTTTATCGTTGTATCAGGAAAACATCACCCGTAAATCTGGTGGTCCTGACCTATCATTCGATAAGAGACGATCAACGGCAGAACTTTGTCCGGCAGATGGATGTGCTCAAGAGATCTCATTTGGTGTTTGCCGACACGGAGGACCATCTGAACACAGGGGGACGCCACGTGGCAATCACATTTGACGACGGGTTCCACAATTTTGTGGAGAACGCACTTCCCGAACTCATAGAAAGATCCATTCCTGCGATGCTTTTCATCCCCACCGGGTACCTTGGTAAAAAACCCGGATGGATCTCCAACCAAAAAGGTGTCATTGTCAATGAATCCGTCATGAGGCCGGATCAACTGCAGGCACTTCCTCAGGATGTTGTCCGAATAGGATCGCATAGTGTTACCCACAGATTTTTAACCCTGATGGATGAGGCAGAGGTCATGCAGGAGCTTATCGGTTCCAAGTTGTGCCTGGAGAATCTCCTGAACCGCACAATCACGTCCCTGTCTCTTCCGTACGGAGCATATGACAACGCTGTTTTGGACCTGGCCAAAATCGCCGGGTACATGAGGATTTTCAGTTCCTGGCCGGTTTTACCTTCATCAAACTCGGACGGGTTCCTCCTGGGCAGGGTTCCAGTCAGTCCGGATGAGACGGCCCTGGAATTCCGGTTAAAGATTATGGGTGGGTATCAGTGGCTGCCCATGGGAATATCTCTTAAGCGAACGATCTATGGTGTATTGAGAATCCATAACGCCGCCGGTTATCCTTCTGAATAAAAGACTTGGGGTTAAGGAGGGGACTATGGAAAAACTACTATCCGAGGAATACTGTACGGAGGTTGACACCGTTGACAACACCGCATGGTGTGACATCATATTGAACTTCTCTGATGTAAACCTCTATCAGACATGGTCGTACGGCGCTGTTCGTTGGGGGGAAAAAAACCTGAGCCATCTGCTCTTGAAAAAACAAGGAGCCATCGTTGCCTGCGCGCAGGTAACTATCATCAAAGCACCCTTCCTCCCTGCCGGAATTGCCTATATGCTCGGCGGGCCGCTCTGGCATGTATCCGGGGGGGAAGAAAATATAGAGACTCTCCGGCAGATGATCCGGGCATTGAAAGATGAGTATCTCGACACACGGCATATGCATCTTAGAATACTGGCACATATACCGCATGATTGTCCCGAGGTCATTACGGACCTGATGCAAGACGAGGGATTTTCCTGTACCGACTCTCCAAAATCCGGCAGGACACTTCACATAAATCTGACCCCCCCGCTTACCGAAATCCGTAGTGCTATACAGAGACAGTGGCGAAACAATCTGAAGAAGGCTGAAAAAAATGGATTGCATATCATCGAAGGGCACGACCTCGCGCTGTACGAAATGTTTTCTGAAATTTACAAGGAGATGCATGCCAGGAAGAGATTCTTAGAACACGTTCATATTGATGAATATCGATTGATTCAGTCAGATCTACCCGAGAAACTCAAGATGCATGTCATGGTATGCAAATCAAATGGGAATCTATGCTCTGCGCTTGTATGCAGCGCCATAGGCGATATTGCCATCAACCTCCTGGCAGCCACGAGTTCGTACGACATCGAAAACAGACTGAACGGCTCGCATCTGCTGTTCTGGAAGATGATGGAGTGGGCCAAGATGCAGGGATGCACCTGGTATGATCTCGGCGGCATCAATCCCGATCGCAATCCCGGGGGATATCAGTTTAAAAAAGGCCTTGCAGGTTCCACGGGAAAGGACATGTATGTTTTTCAACAGTTCGATAACTGCAAGAGCATGCTGAGTTCGATCATGATAACGTGTGGAGACTACCTGAAAACCAAACAGAATACTCTCAAAGAGGCATCATCCGATGTCAGCAGATAAAGACAGATCATATGTCCTGGTAACACCCGCCCGCAACGAAGAGAGCTATATCGAAAAGACCATCACTTCGGTAATCTCTCAGACTCTTAAACCCAGGAAATGGATCATCGTGAGCGACGGGTCCACGGATCGGACAGATGAAATTGTGCAAAAGTATGCCTCCTGTCATGATTTCATTCAATTGGAAACCGTTGCGTCGAGCAATAAACGCAACTTCGCATCCAAGGTTGCCGCGTTCAACAAAGGGTATGCTCTGCTGAAGAATATGGACTATGAGTTCATCGGAAATCTTGATGCGGATGTTTCCTTTAACCCCGACTATTTTGAAAAGATAGTGCAGGAGTTCCAGACAAATCCAGCGTTGGGGATTGCAGGCGGATGGATATGGGAACCCCGGGACGGCATCTTTATGGAACGAGGAGCAAATACAACGCGAAGTGTCCCCGGGGCAATACAGCTGTTCAGGAGAAAGTGTTTTGAGGACATCGATGGCTATATCCCGGTTACCAAAGGCGGAATCGACACGGTGGCAGAGATAAAGGCCATCGGATCCGGCTGGTTGGTCGAATCCTTTCCCCAGCGCACGGTATTACATTACCGGCGTACCTCTGCAGGCAAAAAAAACGTCCTCCTCACCCGTTTCCGCCAGGGAGAGATCGATTATATCCTCAGTGTACATCTTTTCTATCAGCTCATTAAATTGATATATCGGACCAAAGAGAAACCGTATCTGCTGGGAAGCCTCCTGAGATTGAGCGGTTATTTCTGGGCCTTTTTCCATCGTGAAAGACAGATACTTCCCGAAAGCATTGTGATGGATCTTCAGACAAGGGAAAAAATCCGGGTAAAGAACGAACTTCTCAACATCATATCATGGAGAAAAAAATGATACGAATATGCATGATCGTATTCTCATACTATCCGGATGATCCGCGGCCTCGCAGAGAGGCGGAGGCCCTCGTTGAGAAGGGCATGTCCGTTGATGTCATCTGCCTGAGAAAAGGATCCGAGCCTAAAAGAGAGCATGTCAACGGGGTGAAGGTATATCGGCTTCCCGTTGAGCGCAGACGCAGCGGCAAGGTGCGCTACCTCTATGAATACTTGAGTTTTATCCTTCTGTCTGCAATCACTATATCAGTCCTTTACCTCCGCAAACATTATCACCTTGTACATATTCACAACATGCCGGACATATTAGTGTTGAGCGCATTGATCCCGAGACTTCTCGGCGCCAGGTTGATACTGGACCTCCATGATCCCATGCCGGAAGTCTTTATGGCCAAATATTCCATAGACAACAACCATGTATTTATCCGTGTCCTCCGGTTCATGGAGAGATTCTGCATCCGATTTTCAGATCTTGTGCTGACACCAAATGCAGCTTTTCGGGATCTGTTTATCTCCCGGGGCTGTCCCGCAGGGAAGATTCACATCATCATGAACTCCCCGCAGGAATCCATCTTTCGTAAGGCCGGCAGGAAAACAGACCTCGCTGCCCAAGAAAAGAATGGTCGTTTTGTCGTCATGTATCACGGAACCATCGTGGAGAGAAACGGTATAGGCGTTGCTCTGGAGGCGGTTGCGCGGGCACGCGAGAAAATACCCTTTATTTCCTTTGAGGTCTATGGTGAAGGAGATTATGTAAACCAGTTCCTGCAGCGGATCTCACAACTGAATCTCAAAGATGTCGTTCACTATCACGGCTATATTCCGGCGGAAAAAATATCCGCTGAAATCGAATCAGCGGATATCGGCGTGGTGCCGAATATAGCGAGCACGCATTGGGACCTGGCTTTTCCCACACGCATTTTCGAATATCTCTGTATGGGTAAGCCGGTGATTGCTCCCAAGACCCGGGGGATCCTGGATTATTTTCCTGAAGATTCCCTGTGTTTCTTCACTTCCGGGAACCCCGATGACCTCTCCCGGGTGATGCTCTCCCTGTATCAAAACCCTGACAAAATAAAAAAGATTCGAGACAGGGGCATGGCAATCTACCAGGATCACAGATGGGAACTTCAGAAAAAACATTTCACCACACTGGTACAAACCCTTGTTCATGACGGTTCCTGCCGACAGGAACAAATAAAACCGATGGAGATCTCCCGACATAACCAAGGTTAACCGCTGGTTGACGATCATGGTAACGACAGCATACCGTATCATCTTTCTGATCTTCTCTCTGTATATCATATTCCCATGGGTCTTGAAGTTCGTTCTGCGAACAAAATTCCTTTCTGACATCAAGGTGAGCAAGAATGTCTGCCTGACTTTTGACGATGGGCCGAATCCGGATTCAACACCGGAGATACTCAAGCTTTTAGAAAAATCAAAGGCAAAAGCAACCTTTTTCCTGTTGGGCATGAACGCAGAAAAATATCCGCACCTGGTAAAAGCAATTATTCAAGGAGGGCATGAGATCGGCGAACACAGCTATCGACACAGCCATCCCTGGAAATGCAGTCCTGTCCATACCATGCTGGACCATGTTCTGGCACATCATTGTCTGGGGGTGTATACAAATGCCCGCAGGGGACTTCTGTTTCGACCTCCGTACGGAAAGTTTAACCTGATCCTCTGTCTCTACATGCTGCTGCGTCGGAAAAAGCCGGTTTTCTGGAACGTGAATCCCAGGGATTACAAACAGACCTCTGCTGAAATGATCTTCCGGCATGTAAAAAACAACCTGTGTCCAGGGGCAGTGATATTACTGCATGACGGGAGACACAATGGTGCTCGTTCAAACGATGCGGCGACAACGGTTAAGGCTTTGGATCTGATTTTACAGGAATCAAGACGAAACGGATTCACGCTTGCCACGATCAGCGAGTCATTGACAAGAGGTCCGGTTGTCAAGGATCACCAATTCGAGGTGGATTTTTTATGAAGATACTGCACTATACCGTGAACGACTTGCAGAAAAAACTCCACGAGAGTGATTTTTGGAGCACAGACATACTGCCCATAACAAAGCATCGCGCACTGTCTCACATTCATAATCCCAGGGCGCATGGAGACGATGCCGTCTTATTTGTCGGGTATAATAACGGAGATATTATCGGCTACTTGGGCGTATTGCCGGACAAGATCTACCTGGAAGACAAGGCCCATACGATGGCATGGGGAAGTACCCTGTGGGTTGACCCGAAACACAGAGGCAATAGAATCGGTCAATTGTTGGTCTCAACAGCAAGCCAGTACTATGATATATGCTCCTCCGGCGTTACCTGGAGCGGGAAAATGGTAGCTGATACCTCGGGAAATTTCATGACATTGAAAACATCCAAAGGCGTGGCATTTCTCATGCGCTCCTGTTGCAGTTATGTTCTTCCCAAGCAATTCAAAAGACTGCGGAGAATTCGTCCAGCCTTTACGATTATCGACCGGACTGTAAATAACCTTGTTGAGCTTTACTCGTTTTTTGGGAAGAGAGGCAAAACCGGTTTCAGACCGGGGAATATCGAGTTTATCACGGAAATCGATGAGCAGACAGACCGATTTATCAGGCAGCACAACAACAATGCATTGTCAAAAAGAACGGCTCAGGAACTCAATTGGATCATCAAGTATCCCTGGATCATACCGGCACCCCGCAGAGATACCGCACAGAATAGATATTTTTTTTCCAGTACATCTCCGAGGTTCTTCTACCTTAATGTAAAGGTGTTCGATGTCAACGGGAACATGGCCGGCTTTGTGATGTTCAAGGTGAAAGATAATATCTTGAGCATCCCGTTCGCATATTTTACCGATGCAGCCATTGATGATATCATCTATCTCATCTGCAGTATCGTCTTTGAAATGAAAATCGATATATTCATCACTTACCAAAATGAAATCATTGAAAAATTCTCAACAAATCATCTTCCGTATCTCTACAAGAAAGACCTGACACTCCTCTACCATAAGCCCAATAAACTTAAAGATTTTGACTTCTCGAGGTGTGTTTTCCAGGATGGCGAGGGCGACAGTGCCTTTACCTGATAATTCTTGTTTGTCGAATAAAAAAATGCAGCGGGGCTTTAGATTGCTTGTATACGAAAAGGCCCGGCTGGAAGGGTAACTCAGCCGGGCTTATAAGATTTCGAAAAAACTTGATATTACTGCATTCGGAGCATAAGACCTGCAGGTGGATTCGGGGCGGCAACATCTATTCCAGGTTGTGTCGGCTCCTGTGAACCTGAACCATAAACAAAGGCGCCGATATCCCAGTTCGTGCCGAAAGCATCCTGATCGAGCAGGATGACGCCATCCGGCCAGGATGAGCCTCCTCCCAAGGCTTCTGCATAGGATTCACCAAGATTGGTGCCTGCATCAATACATGCGGAGCTGGAACTTAACGAGAAATCCTGGGCCGATGCACTACTAAAACTCGGGTTTACCCCCCACACGGAATGAGCATCGAACCCTGTTGCGTTTTTGTAGGATGTCCAGTTGGTGTAATTGGAACCATTTACATTGGCAATCGTGCTTGAATATCCCGACCCCTGATACCAGCAGTTATAATCTATATGTTTATTCGTAGAGTCATCAACCCGCAGATTGTAATTACCGGAGTTCATGCCGATGTTGTTATGGATGTAGACGGTGCCATTGCTGTTGCGCAGCGCATATGCCTGATCGGATACATCATAGAGTGTGTTGTTGTAGATATACACCGGACTGCAGTTAACCCCAAGAACAATACCCCTGCCATTGATGTTATACATTATGTTGCCGTATATCCTGAGATTATTGACGTTGGACGATGAGGTTCCGTCAACATACATTGCAGGAGCCGACCATGAATCAACCTCATGTATCTTGTTATATCGAATGGTAATGTTTCTCATCGCACCAACGGTACCGCTGCCTGCCTGGATGTCTATACCGGTATGATTGAAATTATACACATCGTTAAACTCATACACTATATCTGTTTGCGCAGATGAGCTGTCATTCCATATACTTATCCCATGCCGACCATTATTGTAGAATACGCATCGCCTCACGGTGATGTACGAGCCACGGTTCAGGAATCCGGTGCCCGATTCCGAAGAAAGAGAGCCGACATCGTGGACGAGGCAATCCTGGATATACCAATGGGTGCTTCCATAAACATTATAGATGCCTGCCTGGGTGGCAGATCTCAGATCCAGATTTTCAAAGATGAGGTAATCTCTACCAGACCCATCATAGATCAAATAGTTGATGCTGCTGCCGTTCAATATGGGTTTGTTCCCGCTGCCATATGCCCCGTAGGTGATGTAGCCTCCCGAAGCCGAACCGGATGATGAGGGTCTGAGCTGTTCACTCCACGAATCTCCGCGTTCAAACAGTATGGTATCACCGGGAGAAAAAGATGTGCTGTTTACCTTGGAGATGGTTTTCCAGGGGCTGCCTGTGGATGTACCGCTGCTGCTGTCACTGCCATTGTTTGAAACATAGAAGGTTGTCGCCCAACTCACGGACGATATCAGGATCAATATTGCCACTGCACTAACTATCATTTTGATCTTATTGAATATATC
>DAISYU010000055.1:0-1298 GCA_036825155.1 Thermodesulfobacteriota bacterium
GTGTGGTAGCCCATCTGGCCCCGGCTGTTGTAGCTGATGTTCCACCAGCCCACATCGTCTCCCCACAGGATCAGAATATTCGGTTTCTTTGTTTCAGCCATAATATTTTCCTCCCTTAGTTCTTCTGTTCCGGCGCCATAAGCGCCTTTTCAAGGCATGAACCGGCATGCCCTGCCTCTGTTATGATCTTAAATAAATCCTCCATCTCCCTCCCATGCCGGGCTTTATGTGGCACTGCCGTGGCAGTGTTTCACCTTTTTGCCGCTCCCGCACGGGCACGGTTCGTTGCGGCCCATCTGTGCACAGCGCTCGCGCAGGGATTTGTCCTCTTGTGCATAGTACCGCATGATCTCGGCCGCCTGCCTGCCGGTGCGCAGGAGCTGAGCCATGAGACGCATGGGGCGGTCTACATGCTTGAAAAACATCCTGTACCCCTCGCAGAGGTAGTTGAGCCCGGGCTCGCCGTCCGGTGTTTTGAGGAAGCGGTTCTTGGGACACTCGCCGTTGCAGGCAAAGAGGAAGGCGCACTCCCGGCAGTATCGCGGAAGACTGTCCAGCTTGGCGCGGCCGAAGAGCTGCTGCTTTTTGGATGCCAGGATCTCCACCATGGGGGTCTCCATGATGTTGCCCAGGAAGTACCCGGGCTCCACATAGTGGTCGCAGGAGTAGAGGTCGCCGTTGCGCTCAAGTGCCATTCCCTGGCCGCAGACCGGGGAGAAGATGCAGGTGGATGGCGATCCGAGCCAGTTGGCCAGAGGGCCGTCGAAGTTCAGCACGAACATCTCTCCCACATCGCGGTGCACCCATTCATCGAACATGTCCATGAGGAAGCGGCCGTACTGCTGTGCACCGACAGAGCGGTCCGTGACCGTGTCACCCTCCTGAAAGCCGGTATCGTTGTCGCGCTCCACAATGGGGATGAACTGGAGGTAGCGTGCGCCGAGTTCGTCGCGGAAGAACCGGTAGACTTCCAGGGGATGATCTCCGTTGGCTGCGTTGACCGTGGCCAGGATATTGAATTCCACCTGGTAGTCCTGGAGCAGCCGGGCAGCGTGCATGACCTTGTCAAAGGTCGGTCTGCCTGACTTGTCCACCCGGTAGGCGTCGTGCATCTCCCTCGGCCCATCGAGGCTCAGACCCACGAGGAACTCGTGCTCCTTGAGGAACCGGCACCACTCGTCGTCCAGGAGGATTCCGTTGGTCTGCAGCGTGTTCTCGATACGCATCCCGGGCCTGCGATATTTGTTCTCGAGCTCGACAGCCCTCCGGAAGAAGTCAATACCCATGAGCGTGGGCTC